>NZ_JBSFVU010000007.1:0-356316 GCF_053592475.1 Streptomyces sp. NPDC002671 | reverse complement strand
GGTGGCCCGAAGGGCCATCGCCGAAGGCGACGCGGGAGTGGAGCGCAGCGGAACGGGAGCGCCCTTTACTCGCCTCGCGGAAGCACGACACTGGCAACGAAGCGAGTGGCCCCAACAGCACCGATGAACTCCGTCCATGCAGCCGACCTGATCACCAGCACCGCACCCCCGGGCACCTTGCTGTCCCGGACGGGTACGACACCGGGGACTCCGTCGGCCACCTCGATGCAGGCCTCCCCGCCGCTGCCTCCGCTGTAGCTGCTCTTGCGCCAGCGGGCGTTGCTCAGGTCGTACTCGCGCATCGTCTGTAGTCCTCCGCCACCGACTCGATCAGGGCCAGGGACGCCTCCGGCGACAACGCGGCGGCCCTGATGTGATCGTAAGACGCCCGGTTCCGCTTCACCACCGTGGGTTCGTCCAGCAGATTCCCCGAAAGCACGGCTTCTGTATAGACAGTTGGTGGGGCGTCCTCGAACTCCATGAGCCACATCATCTTGCCCATCTCCGGGTGGGCGCCCGCTGTGAACGGCAGCACCTGCACCACCGCCTTGCGCTCCCGCATCAGCGCCGCGATGTGCTCCAACTGGTGTGCCATGGCTGCCGGTCCGCCGACGGCGATGCGCAGTACCGTCTCATGGAGGACCAACCAATACTTGGGCCGTGTAGCGTCCCTGAGGAGCCGTGTGCGGTCCATGCGTCCCTTGAGCAACTCCTCGATGTACTCGTCGGGGGCGAGTGGATTGCTCGCCAGGAACACCGCCCGCGCGTACTCCCGGGTCTGCAGCAGCCCTGGCACCACCGCTGGCGCGAACTCGCAGATTTCCGTCGCCGTCCGCTCCAGCTCCGCGGCATGCGCGAAGTACTCCGTATACGGCTGATCCTTGATGAGCTTTCGCCAAAGCCGCTCGAAAAAGCCGTCGGTTTGTAGAACCTCGTCGAGCCGCTGTGCCACATCCAGCTGCGGCTTCCGGATGGCCTGCTCGAACTGGCCGATGTATCCGCCGGAAACGAAAACGCGTGCCCCCAGCTCCACCTGGGTGATCCCCGCGTCCTCCCGCCGCCGCTTCAACTCCGCTCCGAAGAACTCCCACGCCGCCTGCCGCGAACCGTTGGCCATAGCCAACCCCCTTGACCTGCCTCGTACTTGTAGGGCGCAGATTGCTGCCGAGCCTACTGGCGGAGCGTCACCCTGGAGGCACGAAGCGTGAAATCGAAGAAGAAAGAGGAAGCCACATGGCGGCACGACACTCGGCGCTCTGTGTCGAAGAGGCGGAGGAGGCTTTGAGGGAATTGCGGGCGGCACTGGAAAAGGCCGGGATTACCCTGCCCTCCCTCGGGCTCGACCCGGTGAGTCTCGCGCGGGAGGCGCCCTGTCCGCTTGTCGAATTGGGCCGGTGTTCCGTGGAGACCGCGCGTCGGCTCGCGGCGGCCTTGGGGGTGATCGCGCCGTGAAACCGCCCGTCGGTAGTCATGTCGTGGACACGGATAACGGACGCATCGGGATCGTCATGGGGTACGAGGGGCCGTACGTCCAGCTGAGGCCGTACGGCGGCGGGCGGGAGTGGGACGCCGAGCCCGGTGCCGTCCGCGGAGCCACCCCCGCCGAGCGGCTGCGCGCGGCCACGGCGTACGAGAACGCGCGCAGCCGCGGCGAAGTGCCGTGAAGCCCAGCGGGCGTCAGGACAGAGCCCAGATCCTGGCTTGTTTGCCGGTCGGGCCCATGTGATCCAGGAGATTGTGATCCAGGGGCGGAATGTCGCATCCGCTGAGAAGGTGGGCCAGCTGCACCTGGCGGGCACCGTCCCGCCAGGCCTGGGACACGACGGGCGCGGGGACGAGAGGTATGCCGCCGGCGGTCAGGTAGGAGCGGTGGGCCCGCCAGAAGGCCACTTGGTTCCCTTCCGCGGCGATCAGCGCCCCGACGTCGTACAAGAAGGGCTTCAAGGTGCTCACGCAGTCTCGCCGGGGATGATGATGGTGACGCGTTCCAGTCTCATACCGAGAGTGCTACGGACCTGGGTGGGCCCGGGCCGGGCGTATCGGCCGCTTTCACCCGGACGAGCGGCTGAGGGTCCCCGGTGCGCGAGAATGGGCCCATGAGTCTGTTCCGCGACGACGGCATCGTGCTGCGCACCCAGAAGCTGGGTGAGGCGGACCGGATCATCACGCTGCTCACCCGGGGGCACGGGAGGGTACGGGCCGTGGCCAGGGGGGTGCGGCGTACGAAATCAAAGTTCGGCGCCCGCCTCGAACCCTTCTCCCACGTGGACGTGCAGTTCTTCGCGCGGGGGAGTGAGCTGGTCGGGCGCGGGCTGCCGCTCTGTACGCAGAGTGAGACCATCGCGCCGTACGGTGGCGGGATCGTCACCGACTACGCCCGCTACACCGCCGGGACGGCCATGCTGGAGACCGCCGAGCGGTTCACCGATCATGAGGGCGAGCCCGCCGTGCAGCAGTATCTGCTGCTCGTCGGCGCGTTGCGGACCCTCGCGCGCGGCGAGCATGCGCCCCACCTCGTCCTCGACGCCTTCCTGCTGCGGTCCCTCGCCGTCAACGGCTACGCCCCCAGCTTCACCGACTGCGCGAAGTGCGGGATGCCCGGGCCGAACCGGTTCTTCTCCGTCGCCTCCGGGGGCTCGGTCTGCGTCGACTGCCGGGTGCCGGGCAGTGTCGTACCGTCCCCGCAGACCCTGGTCCTGCTCGGCGCGCTGCTTACGGGAGACTGGGAGACGGCGGACGCGTGCGAGGCTCGGTACGTCCGGGAGGGCAGCGGGCTGGTGTCCGCCTACCTGCACTGGCATCTGGAGCGCGGGCTGCGCTCACTCCGGTACGTGGAAAAGTAAGAGCAAGTAACGGAAGCGAGAACCGAACCATGGTCGTACGCGGGATCCTGGGGCGCCAGCGGCGCGAGTACAAGGCGCCGGAGCCGCACCCGTCCGGTGCCCGCGCGCCGAAGCTCCCCGGCGAGCTGGTCCCGGAGCACGTCGCGATCGTCATGGACGGCAACGGGCGGTGGGCCAAGGAGCGCGGGCTGCCGCGTACCGAGGGGCACAAGGTCGGTGCCGAGAAGGTGCTGGACGTGCTCCAGGGCGCGATCGAGGCCGGCGTCCGCAACATCTCCCTCTACGCCTTCTCCACCGAGAACTGGAAGCGCTCGCCCGACGAGGTCCGCTTCCTGATGAACTTCAACCGTGACTTCATCCGCAAGACCCGCGACCAGCTCGACGAACTCGGCATCCGGGTGCGCTGGGTGGGCCGTATGCCCAAGCTGTGGCGGTCGGTCGCCAAGGAGCTCCAGATCGCCCAGGAGCAGACCAAGGGGAACGATCTCCTCACCCTGTACTTCTGCATGAACTACGGCGGGCGCGCCGAGATCGCCGACGCGGCGCAGGCCCTCGCCGCGGACGTGAAGGCGGGGCGCCTGGACCTGTCGAAGGTCAACGAGAAGACCTTCGCGAAGTACCTGTACTACCCGGACATGCCGGACGTCGACCTGTTCCTGCGCCCCAGCGGTGAGCAGCGCACCTCCAACTACCTGCTGTGGCAGAGCGCGTACGCCGAGATGGTCTTCCAGGACGTGCTGTGGCCCGACTTCGACCGCCGTGACCTGTGGCGGGCCTGCGTCGAATTCGCCTCCCGCGACCGGCGCTTCGGCGGAGCCGTCCCGAACGAGGAGCTGCTGGCGATGGAGGCGGCGATGCGGGGCGAGCCCGAGGGCAGCTGATCGCGGGCGCTACTATCCCGCCTCATGGACATGGGGCGGGATACGACGCAGGATCAGGATCGGGATGTGGTCGAGCTGGTGTACCAGCCGACCCGGCAGGACATGAGACAGGCGCTGGCCGCGCGGGCCAAGGCGTCGACCGCGGCCCGCCGGATGCAGCGCCTGGCGCTGATCAGCGTGGCCGCGCTGGTCGGTGCCTCCGTGGTGCCGCTGGCCAAGGGAGACGGCGTCGACATGGGGTCGTTGGTGCCCGGCGTCTTCGTCGTCGCCATGCTGTTCGTGCTCCGGCCGGTGCTCATGGCCCGCCAGTTCCACAAACTGGCCGCCCGGCACGGCGAGTACCGTGCCGTGGCCGGGGACGACGGTGTGACCGTCACCAACATGGGCGGCTCCAGCCACCTCAACTGGACCGCCGCGCCCCGCTACGCGGAGACGCCCGATCTCTTCGTGTTGCTCAGCGGCGACAAGGACGCCTCCTGCCTCACGGTGCTGCCCAAGCGGGGCATACGAGAGCCCGGGGGCGTGGACGCCCTCCGGGCTCTGCTCGACGGGCATATCACCCGCCTCTAGATCAGTCGTTCGCCGCCGCGCACTCCGCACACGTACCGAAGATCTCCACCGTGTGCGCCACGTTGACGTACCCGTGTTCCTCGGCGATCGCCTCGGCCCACTTCTCCACGGCCGGGCCCTCGACCTCGACCGCCTTGCCGCAGACGCGGCAGACCAGGTGGTGGTGGTGTTCGCCGGAGGAGCAGCGGCGGTAGACGGACTCGCCCTCGGAGGTGCGCAGGACGTCGACCTCGCCGGCGTCGGCGAGGGACTGGAGAGTGCGGTAGACCGTGGTCAGGCCGACCGAGTCGCCCTTGTGCCTGAGCATGTCGTGCAGTTCCTGCGCGCTGCGGAACTCGTCGACCTCGTCGAGGGCCGCGGCCACAGCGGCACGCTGGCGGGTTGCGCGCCCCTTCACGGGCGGTCCAGCGGTCGTCACCGTTGTCTCCTCACACGTCTCGCCTCTGCCCGGGCCATTGTGCCAGCCCGGGCTGTCCGCGGTCAGACGCCGACCTCGTCCGCGGCCTTCCGCGTGGCCGGAATCGAGCACTCGGCGGGGTCGCCCGGAGGCTGTGCCGAGGCCGCCGCACGGGCGCGTCGCCGGGCCAGGGGAGTGGCCAGGGCGGTGAGCGCGACGAACGCGGCGATGGTCAGCAGCACGATCGTCGCGCCGGGCGGGACGTCCTGGTAGTACGAGGTGACCGTGCCGCTGATCGCCACGGTCACGCCGATGGCGACGGCGATCGCGAAGGTCGCGGCGAAGCTGCGGGTGAGCTGCTGGGCGGCGGCGACCGGCACCACCATGAGCGCCGAGACGAGGATCAGGCCGACCACCCGCATGGCGACGGTGACGGTGACCGCCGCGGTGACGGCCGTGAGCAGGTTGAGGGCGCGCACGGGCAGCCCGGTGACCCGCGCGAACTCCTCGTCCTGGCTGACCGCGAACAGCTGGCGGCGCAGCCCGAGGGTCACGAGGGCCACGAACGCGGCCAGCATCATGATGGCGTTCACGTCGGACGGGGAGACCGTCGACAGCGAGCCGAACAGGTATGAGGTCAGGTTGGCGGTGGAGCCGCCCGGCGCGATGTTCACGAGCATCACGCCGCCGGCCATGCCGCCGTAGAAGAGCATCGCGAGGGCGATGTCGCCGCGCGTCTTGCCGTACCAGCGGATCAGCTCCATCAGTACGGCGCCGAGCGCGGAGACGGCGGTGGCCGTCCACACCGGTGAGGCGTGCAGCAGGAAGCCGAGGCCGACGCCGGTCATCGCCACGTGCCCGATGCCGTCGCCCATCAGGGGCTGGCGGCGCTGGACGAGGTAGATGCCGATCGCGGGCGCGGTGATGCCGACCAGGACGGCCGCGATGAGCGCCCGCTGCATGAAGGCGTAGTTCAGGAATTCCATCAGCTCAAGCGTCCCGTCAGCTCAGCAGTCCCGTGCGGGTGGGTTCGGTGCCCGCGGGTGCGTGCGGGTGTACGTGGTCGTGGCCGGGCAGCGCGTGCTGGCCGAGCGCCTGCGGGGGCGGGCCGTCGTGCAGCACGCAGCCGTCGCGCAGGACGACCGCCCGGTCGATCAGCGGCTCCAGGGGCCCGAGTTCGTGCAGGACCAGCAGGACCGTCGCACCGGCGGTGACCTGCTCGCGCAGGGTGTGGGCGAGCACCTCCTGGCTGGCCAGGTCGACGCCGGCCATCGGCTCGTCCATGATCAGCAGTTCGGGCTCGGCGACGAGCGCGCGGGCGATCAGGACGCGCTGGTGCTGGCCGCCGGAGAGGGCGGTCACCGAGTCCTTGGCGCGGTCCGCCATGCCGACCAGCTCCAGGGCCCGGCGCACGGCCTCGCGGTCCGCCTTGCGGAAGACGCCGAAGCGGGTGCGGGAGAGCCGGCCCGAGGAGACGATCTCGGTCACCGTGGCGGGGACGCCGCCCGCGGCGGTGGTGCGCTGCGGTACGTAGCCCACGCGCGCCCAGTCCCGGAAGGACCGGCGTGGGGTGCCGAACAGCTCGATCGTGCCGCCGCTGATCGGCACCTGGCCGATGACGCTGCGCACGGCCGTCGACTTGCCGGAGCCGTTCGCACCGAGCAGGGCGACGACCTCGCCGCGGTTGACGGTGACGTCGATGCCGCGCAGGACGGGGCGCGCGCCGAGTTCGGCGGTCACCCCGCGCATGGCTATGACGGATTCGCCGGCCATCGTGTCTCCTGTTCCCGTCACTTGGCGCCCAGAGCCTGCTGGAGCGCCTTGAGGTTCGCTGCCTGGACGGAGAAGTAGTCGGTGCCGCGGGACTTCTTCGTGATGCCCTCGATCGGGTCGAGGACGTCCGTCCCCAGGCCCGCGTCGCCCGCGACGGTCTTCGCGGTCTTGTCGCTGACCAGCGTTTCGTAGAAGACGGTGCTGACGCCGTCCGCCTTGGCCAGCTTCTCCAGGTCCTTCACGCGCTCGGCGCTCGGCTCCGACTCGGGGTCGAGGCCGCTGATGGCCTCCTCGGTGAGGCCGTAGCGCTCGGCGAGGTAGCCGAAGGCGGCGTGTGTGGTGATGAAGACCTTGGTCTTCGTGTGCGCGAGGCCGTCCCTGAACCGGCTGTCCAGGTCGTTCAGCCGCTTGACCAGGGCGGCGGTGTTCTTCTTGTAGTCGGCGGCGTTCTTGGGGTCGGCCTTCTCGAAGGCCTTGCCGACGCCCTCGGCGACCTGGGCGTAGCGCACGGGGTCGAGCCAGATGTGCGGGTCCTTGGCGCCGGAGTCCTGCCCCGACTCCTCGCCGGGCTGCTCGCCGTCCCCCGTGTCGTGCGCCGCCGCGTGGCCGCCGACCTCGTTGCCGTGCTGCTCCAGCGTGGTCAGGGAGGCCGCGTCGATCTTCGTCTTGACCGGGGACTGGGCCACCGCGTCGTCGACGGAGGGCTGGAGGTGCTTCAGGTACAGGACGGCGTCGGAGTCCTCGATCCCGCCGATCTGCCGGGGGCTGAGCTCCAGGTCGTGCGGCTCCTGGCCGGGGGAGGTGAGCGTGGTGACGTGCGCGTGGCTGCCGCCGATCCGCTCGGCGAGGAAGGCCATCGGATAGAAGGACGTGACGACGTCGAACTTGCTGGTGTTCCCGGCCGCGGCGCTGGTGGAGCAGGCGGAGAGCGTGCCGATCCCGAGGGCGCCGGCCGCGGTGATCGCGGCGGCCGGTATGAGGCGTCGTCGTACGTTCATGACAGTCATTTTCAACAAACATGGAAACCGTTGTCAACAAGCCCTCGTGAGGGGCCGTGGGAGGCCCTTGGCAGGGGGCCGATTTGGCCGAGGGGGAGCCTGCGCCGGTAACCTGAATCATTCGCTGGAAGCATCTCGCTTCAACGCCCGTCGTCGTAATGAAGAGAGCACCGTGGCCGCCGACAAGATCGACACCATCGTCAGCCTGAGCAAGCGCCGTGGCTTCGTTTTCCCGTGCAGTGAGATCTACGGCGGACAGCGTGCCGCCTGGGACTACGGACCGCTGGGTGTCGAGCTCAAGGAGAACATCAAGCGTCAGTGGTGGCGCTACATGGTGACGTCGCGCGAGGACGTCGTCGGTATCGACTCGTCCGTCATCCTGGCCCCCGAGGTCTGGGTCGCCTCCGGTCACGTCGCCACCTTCACGGACCCGCTGACCGAGTGCACCTCGTGTCACAAGCGGTTCCGCGCCGACCACCTGGAAGAGGCGTACGAGGAGAAGAAGGGCCACGCCCCGGCGAACGGCCTGGCCGACATCAACTGCCCGAACTGCGGCAACAAGGGCCAGTTCACCGAGCCCAAGCAGTTCTCGGGTCTGCTGTCGACGCACCTCGGCCCGACGCAGGACAGCGGCTCCGTCGCGTACCTGCGCCCCGAGACCGCCCAGGGCATCTTCACCAACTTCGCCCAGGTGCAGACCACCTCGCGCCGCAAGCCGCCGTTCGGCATCGCCCAGATGGGCAAGTCGTTCCGCAACGAGATCACTCCGGGCAACTTCATCTTCCGCACGCGCGAGTTCGAGCAGATGGAGATGGAGTTCTTCGTCAAGCCGGGCGAGGACGAGCAGTGGCAGGAGTACTGGATGCAGCAGCGCTGGAACTGGTACACCGGCCTGGGCCTCCGTGAGGAGAACATGCGCTGGTACGAGCACCCGAAGGAGAAGCTCTCCCACTACTCCAAGCGCACCGCCGACATCGAGTACCGCTTCCAGTTCGGCGGCAGCGAGTGGGGCGAGCTGGAGGGCGTCGCCAACCGCACCGACTACGACCTCGGCGCCCACTCCAAGGCCTCCGGCCAGGACCTGACGTACTTCGACCAGGAGGCCGGCGACCGCTGGACGCCGTACGTCATCGAGCCGGCGGCCGGTGTCGGCCGGACGATGCTCGCCTTCCTGCTCGACGCGTACATCGAGGACGAGGCCCCGAACGCCAAGGGCAAGATGGAGAAGCGCACGGTGCTGCGCCTCGACCACCGTCTGGCTCCGGTGAAGGTGGCGGTCCTTCCGCTGTCCCGCAACGCCGAGCTGTCCCCGAAGGCGAAGGGGCTCGCGCAGGCGCTGCGCCAGAACTGGAACATCGAGTTCGACGACGCCGGTGCCATCGGCCGCCGTTACCGCCGCCAGGACGAGATCGGTACGCCGTACTGCGTGACCGTCGACTTCGACACGCTCGAGGACAACGCCGTGACCGTCCGCGAGCGTGACTCGATGAAGCAGGAGCGGGTGTCTCTCGACCAGATCGAGGGCTACCTCGCCAGTCGCCTGCTGGGCTGCTGACGCCTGCGGCGCTTAAGCCGTTTCTTGCCCACCCACCCGCCCGACACTGTCGGCCGGGTGGGTGGGCTTTTTTGCTTCAACGGCCCTGGGTCACGCCGGCGCGCAGCCGCTGCCGGAACGGTTGCCCGTGCCCAGAACAGCCTGGCGTGCTATCGAGAAGTCCAGGACCAGGCCGTCGTCCCCGGCGTGCGCCGACGTCAGGGCGACACCCCGGGGCAGTCCGGTGACCGCGACGGTGCGTGGCTTCAGCTCGTCCTTCAGTCGGGCGGCGGACGGCAGGGCGGTCAGATCGCCGACCGGGACACTGCGCCCGAGGACCGTCACGGTCGTCGGGGTGATGGTGACCGCGTTCGTCCGTGTCGACAGCTTCGCCACGACGGTGACGGGCAGGCCCAGGCTGCCGACGCTTCCACTGAGGGTGAGGTCGCCGTCCCGGCCGCCCGGTGTCAGCCCGTTGCCCAGCGAACCCATGTGCCGGTCGAGTTGGTCGTAGCCGATGGTGGCGCTGGCGGTGCCGCCGTCGCTGGCGCCGTCCGTCGTGACGTCCTTCAGAGAGACGGCGACGTCCATCACGACGTCCTGGCGCCGGACCCCTTCGGCACGGACGTCGACGTCGCCGATGTCACCGCCGAGTGCGCGAAGACCGGCCAGGGGGGTGGTGAGGTCGGCGTGTACCGGCCCCCGCGGCTTCAGACGGCATGACGCCACCTCGGCGACCCGCTGTTCGGCCCGGTGCTCGACCACCAGATCGGTGGCACAGACGGCTACGGCCACGGCCGCGGCGACCGCGACAGCGGTGATGGTCTTCCTGCGACGGTTCAAGGTCACGCACTCCGGATCGGTCGGGTCGGGACGGCAGTCGGGCAATCACGCGGCGACAGGCCGCAAGGTCAGGCGTGCAGGCGCGGGAGGACGCGGTCGAGGCGGCGGGGCATCCACCAATTGGCCCGTCCCATCAGGAACATGGCGGACGGGACCAGGATCAGGCGGACCACGGTGGCATCCAGGATCACGCTGATC
Organism: Streptomyces sp. NPDC002671; assembly: GCF_053592475.1. Lineage (NCBI taxonomy): Bacteria > Bacillati > Actinomycetota > Actinomycetes > Kitasatosporales > Streptomycetaceae > Streptomyces > Streptomyces sp. NPDC002671. Next base: position 346,279 of record NZ_JBSFVU010000007.1, on the reverse strand, counting down.
GCCAGCCCCAGGGCGAGCATCTTCACGACCACGGTCGGTGAGGCGGTGAAGGAAAGGAACACCGCCGTCATGATGAAGGCCGCGCTGGAGATCACGCGCGCCGTCGCGGACAGCCCCTCGCCGACCGCGATCCGGTTGTCCTCCGTGCGCTGCCAGGTCTCGGCGATCCGGGAGAGCAGGAAGATCTCGTAGTCCATGGAGAGCCCGAAGACGATCGCGAACATCATCATCGGTACGTACGACTCGATGGGCACCGACTCGGACAGGCCCAGCAGGGAGTCGCCCCAGCCCCACTGGAAGACGGCGACCAGGACGCCGTAGGACGCGGCGGTCGTGAACAGGTTCAGGACGACGGCCTTGAGCGGAATCACCACGCTGCGGAAGACCGCCATGAGCAGGAGGAAGGCGAGGACCAGGACGATGCCGATGATGATCGGCAGCCGCTCGCTGACGGTGCTGCGGAAGTCGGCCTGGCCCGCCACGGTGCCGGTCAGGTAGGCCTGGGCGCCGGTACCGGCGAGGGCTTTCGGCAGTGTCTTTCCGGAGAGGGTCTCGAGCAGGGCGCCGGTGGCGGCGTCCTGCGGACCCGTGGTCGGTGTCAGGGTGGTGACGAGGATCCTGCCGTCGCTGCTCGGCTGGACGGAGGTGAACGACACCACTCCCTGCGTGTCCTTCAAGGCCCGCGTGACGTCGTCGGCGATTCGGTCGGCCGACGTACTCGCGTGGCGGAGGTCGACGACGGTGACGACCTGGCCGTTCGCACCCGGTCCGAAGCCCCGACCGGGCGCGTGCGCGATCCAGTCGTACGCGGTACGGGTGCTGCTGCCCGGCCGGTCCGCGCCGGCGTCGACGTGTCCGAGGCGCATCGACACCAGCGGCGCCGCGCAAACGGTGAGCACGGCAAGGCCGACAGCGAGAAACGTCCAGGGCCGCCGGGCGACCAGTTCCGCGTAGCGGTGCCAGCCGTCATGTTCGCCCGCGCTCTCCGCTACCGGGCGGCGGCGCAGACGTACCCGGTCGATGCGCCGGCCGACCAGGCCCAGTGCCGCCGGCACCAGGGTGAGGGCGGCGGCAGCGGTGACGAGTACGGCGACGGTGGCCGCCAGGCCGAGCTTGCCGATGAAGCTCAGTCCGCACGCGTAGAGACTGAGCATCGCGACGGCGACGGTCACGGCCGCCACGAGGACGGCACGTCCGCTGGTGCGTGCGGTGCGGGCGGCGGCCTCGACCGGGCCGTGGCCGTCGATGAGGTCCTGTCGGAAGCGGGTGGTCAGGAACAGGGCGTAGTCGATGCCCACGCCCAGTCCGATCATGGTGGCCAGTGTGGTGGCGGACGTCGCGAAGGACATGGCGGCGGCGACGATACCGATGATGCCCAGCCCCACACCGACGCTGATCAGCGCGGTCACCAGTGGCAGCAGGGCGGCGAGGACGCTGCCGAAGGCGAGCAGCAGGATCGCGAGAGCGGTGACTATGCCGACGATCTCGCTCAGCTTGTCGTTGGCGGGTGTGCGGACGACCTGTTCGAGGTCACCACCGTATGCGACACCGAGCCCCGCCGTCCGGGCCGGCTCGGTGGCGGTGTCCAGCTGGGCGGTGTAGGTGTGGCCGAGGTCCTTCAGCTGCTGGTCGAAGGAGACGGTGGTGTAGGCCGTGCGTCCGTCGCTGCTGGTCGCCGGTGCGGAGACCGAGGTGACGTGCGGGAGGTCGCGCAGGTCTGCCAGCGTCCGGTCCAGTGCGGACTGCTGTCCGGCCACGGTGCCTGAGTCGGTGTGGAAGACGACCTTGCCGTTGGGCCGGCCGGCTCCGGGCATCGAGGTGGCGAGCAGGTCGGCACCGGTGTGGGAGGCGGTGCCGGGCAGGCTGACCTGGTCACTGAAGGTGGGTGAGGCGATGTGGCGTCCGGCGAGGGCGGTGGCCAGGACCAGCAGCCAGAGGACGATCACCGTCACAGGGCGCCGGGCGCAGAGAGCCCCGAGGCGACCGAGCCCGGATCGGGCAGCGGGAACCGCGGTGGTCTGCCGGTGCCGGTCGGCGCCCGGTTCAGCCTCTTCCAAGGATGGTTGCTGGGGTCGGGGCACGGCGCTCTCCCAAGAAAAGTGTCACGAGTGACACGAACTCTAGAGACAAAGTGGCACGCATGACAATTGGCACCATGGACATATCTACGTCGGTGACCCCGTACGCTTCCTGGCATGTCGAGTGAGATCGCCCCCGCGGGACTGCGCGAACGCAAAAAAGAGGAGACGCGGCGCCTGCTGCTCGAAGGCGGTGCGCGCCTGTTCAAGGAGCGCGGCTTCGAAGGCACCACCGTCGCGGACATCGCCGCATACGCGAACGTCTCTGTGCGGACGTTCTTCCGCTACTTCGACAGCAAGGAAGCGCTGCTGCTGCCGGGCGGCGTCGAACTGTTCGCCTACGTCGAGAGTGCCCTGGCCGAGCGGCCCGCCGACGAGGATCCGCTGGACGCGGTGTGCAACGCCCTGCTGACGGCCGCAAAGCCGTTCGCCGCGTCCACGCTGACCGCCCTCAGTCACCCGCTGGAGGACATCGAGAACGTCGTCACGGCACGGCTCGTGCAGGCCTTCTCGGACTTCGAAGAGCGCCTGACCGCTCTGGTGCTGCACCGCCTGCCGCCGGACACGCCCGACGCCGACCTCAGGGCGGCCGTGATCGCCTGCGGGGCCCTGTCGGCGGCGCGGGCGGTACTGCGGACCCGCCGGGCCCGCCGCTCGTCGGGCATCGAGGACTCGGGCCCGGCACTGCTGCCGCGCGCGTTCGGCATCCTGCGCGAGATGGGCACCACCGCTCAGCGCTGACACATCCTGACGAAAATGGAATGACAGATATTGAAATCTGTCAGCTGTCATGTCAAGGTGGAGCCATGACGACGCGAACCCACACCCGCACCCTCGGAACCACCGGCCCCCAGGTCTCCGCCCTCGGCCTCGGCTGCATGGGCATGTCCGCGCTGTACGGCGACGCAGACCGCGCGGAGTCCATCGCCACCATCCACGCGGCGCTGGACGCGGGCGTGACCCTGCTGGACACCGGCGACTTCTACGGCATGGGCCACAACGAGCTGCTGATCGGTGAGGCCCTGCGCACCGCGCCCGCCGCCCACCGGGAGAAGGCGCTGGTCAGCGTGAAGTTCGGCGCCCTGCGCGGACCGGACGGCGAGTGGAGCGGCTACGACGGCCGCCCCGCCGCCGTGAAGAACTTCGCCGCCTACTCCCTCCAGCGCCTCGGCGTCGACCACATCGACGTCTACCGGATCGCCCGCCTCGACCCCGATGTGCCGATCGAGGAGACCGTCGGCGCGATCGCGGAACTGATCGAGAAGGGGTACGTCCGGCACGTCGGCCTGAGCGAGGTCGGCGCCGAGACCATCCGCCGGGCCGCCGCCACGGCACCCGTCGCGGACCTCCAGATCGAGTACTCCCTCATCTCCCGCGGCATCGAGGAGGAGATCCTGCCGACCACCCGTGAACTGGGCATCGGCATCACCGCGTACGGCGTGCTGTCCCGCGGGCTGATCTCCGGCCACTTCAGCCGGGACCGGCAGCTCGGAGCGGGCGACTTCCGCGCCTTCTCGCCCCGCTTCCAGGGCGAGAACCTCCAGCACAACCTGGACCTCGTCGAGGCCCTGCGCAAGATCGCCGAGCAGAAGGGCGTCAGCGTCGCGCAGATCGCCATCGCCTGGGTGCTCTCCCGCGGCGAGGACATCGTCCCGCTCGTCGGCGCCCGCACCCGCGAGCGGCTGGCCGAATCGCTCGGCGCCCTGGACGTCACCCTGGACGAGGCCGACCTGACCGCGATCGAGGAGGCGGTCCCGGCGGACGCCGCGGCCGGCGAGCGCTACCCGAGCGCGCAGATGGCACACCTCGACAGCGAGCACTGACCGGGGTGCGAGGTACGGTCTAGGTCATGGCACCGACCTCCGAGACCCTGACCGCCGAGCGCATCCTCGAAGCGACCGAGGAGGTGCTGCGTCGTCACGGCCCGGCCAAGGCCACCGTGGTCGACGTGGCCCGCGCGCTCGGCGTCAGCCACGGCAGCGTCTACCGGCACTTCCGCACCAAGGCGGTGCTGCGGGAGGCCGTGACCAAGCGGTGGCTGGACCGGACGTCGGAGCAACTGGCCGGAATCGTCGGCGAGGACGGCGCCCCGGAGGACCGGCTGCGCGCCTGGCTGGCGGCCCTGTTCGAGGCCAAGCGGCACAAGGCGGGCGACGACCCGGAGCTGTTCGCCACCTACACCGTGCTCACCGAGGAAGTCGTCGGTGCGGTCTCCGAGCACGTGGCCGACCTCACCGCACAGCTGGCCACCATCATCGCGGCCGGAGCCGAGTCGGGTGCCTTCACCGCCCCCGCCCCGGCCGCCGCGGCCCGAGCCGTCTTCCAGGCCACCGGCCGCTTCCACGACCCCTGTTACGCCCGGGAGTGGCAACGGCCGGGCGTCGAGGAGGAGTTCACCGCGGTCGTGGACCTGCTGATCCGCGGGCTCAGCTCACCGTCACCATGACGGTGGGCGAGTAGACCTTGCCGGCCGCGACCCGCAGCATCTCCATGCCCTTGGTGCGGAACTTGGCCGGCAGCGAGTAGGCGCTGCCGTTCCTGACCTTGGTGGTCGCCCTCAGCGCCGTCCACTTGCCGGACTTCTGGTGCTGGAGCACCAGCTTGGTGCCGATCTTCAGGCCCTTGGTGCGTCCGCTGAACGTCACCGTGTCGCCGGCCTTCACCTTGGTCTTGTCGGCCTTCACGGTGATCGAGGCCATGGTGGTCGGGGTCGGCTTGCCCTGGGCGGCGTAGGCCCCGGCGGTCCCGCCGGAGACCAGCGCCACGGAGAGCGCGGCGGCGCCGAGCGCACGGCCGTAGGGGTGGCGGAGTACGAAGGTCATGGTCGTCTCCCGTCGCTCTGTGGACCTTCTCCAGGCTTGCGCCGGTCCGTGCGAGCGGCCACTCGGGGCAGGACAGAACAGCCCTGGATCCGGGTAAGAGCACCAGGTCAAGGGGCCTGCCGGCAGCTGGGTTTCTTACCCGCCCCTTGACCGGAGGCGAGCCTCAGCGGGACGGCTGGCGGTCCGCCGCCGGATCGACCGTGGCCTGGTGTGCCTCGGCCAGATGCTCCTCCGCCTTCAGCCAGGGCAGGAACTGGGCGCTGCGCCGCCAGCCGCAGGTGTCGCACCGGATCGTGCGCTGTACGCCCGCGCGCCGCACCCGCACGACATGCTCCCGGCCGTGCTGGTCCCAGCGGCTGACCTTGCTCGTGCTGCTCTGCGGCATGACGCCACCCCTCCCCGCGTCCGGCAACTTCGACCGCAAGGAGTGTGCAGCAAGACCAACATCAACAGGGAGTGCTTCGCACCGAGTTGGCCAAGGCGTCGCTTCGGCTCAGCGCATCGCGCGGGGCAGGCGCAGGCTCAGCAGACCGGTCAGGACGATCCCGGCCAGCTGCACCAGCAGCGTGGTGACCAGCGCGTCCCGCATGCCCAGGTGCGGGACCAGGGTGAGGAAGAGGGTGCCGAGGGTGGCCACGCCCAGCGCGAGCGAGGACTGCTGCGTGGTGACCATCACACCGCTGCCCACGCCGGCCCGGGCGGGCGGCACCTCGGAGAGCACGAGCCGCATCACGTTGGGCAGTTGCAGGCCCTGCCCGGCACCGGCGACGGCGGCGCCCGGCAGCAGCGCGTCGAAGCCCAGGTGCGGCCAGTCCCGCCAGGCGGCCAGGAGGATCAGGGCCACACCCAGACCCTGAAGGACGGCTCCGACGGTGACCACGCGGGTGCCGTAGCGGGCGATCAGACGCGGCCCGGCGAGGGAGACGACCAGGTACGCCAGGGCCATCGGCACGAGCGCGAGCCCGGCCCGGACCGGGCCGAGCCCCGCCCCCCGCTGCAAGGCCAGCGCGATCACGAACATGAACCCGCTGAAGCCGATGCCGAACGGCAGGATCAGCGCCAGCCCCCGTCGCAGCGACGCCAGCCCCAGCAGACTCGGCGGCACCAGCGGGGTGCGCCCCGCCCGGTCGGCCCGCCGCTCCACGGCGTAGAACGCGCCCGCGACGAACGGGAACGCGGCCAGCGACAGCCAGGTCCACAGCGGCCAGCCCGCCGCCCGGCCCTCGGTCAGCGGAGCGAGCAGCGTCAGCAGCGACAGTGCGAGCAGGGCCGTGCCGGGGCCGTCGACGGGTTCGGGGTGCTGTGACCGGGTCTCCGGTACGAACCGCACGGCCAGCACCAGCCCGAGCACGACGACCGGCACGTTGACCAGGAAGATCGCCCGCCAGCCGGTCCCGGCGATGTCCGCCGCGACCAGCACCCCGCCCAGGATCTGCCCCGCGACCATGGCCAGCCCGGCCGTGGCGCCGTACAGGCTCATGGCCTTCGCCCGGCGCGCCCCGCTGGTCGCGGACTGGATGGTGGCGAGCACCTGCGGCAGCATCGCGGCGGCCGACGCGCCCTGCGCGACCCGCGCCGCGACGAGACTCCAGGCGCCCGGGGCCAGCCCGCAGGCCAGCGAGGTGAGCCCGAACGCGGCCATCCCGCCGAGGAACAGCCTGCGCCGCCCGAACAGATCCCCGAGCCGCCCGCCGAGCACGAGCAGCACGGCGTACGCGACGCCGTACCCCGCCACGACCAGCTCCAGCACGGCCTCGCCCGCGGCGAGATCGGAGCCGATGGCCGGCAGGGCGACATTGACGATGAAGAAGTCGACCAGCGGCAGCGCCGCGGCCAGTAGAACGGTGAACAAACCCAGCCCGCCCAGCCTGCTCGGCGACCCCGCCGAACGGACAACCGGACTCGTACCTCTCGTGACGGTGTCGGTCATGCCACCGAGCCTGCCGCCAAGCTCAGACGGGTACCAGAGTGTGCTCATCCTGGTAGAAGAACTACCTGGAAACAGGCTCCGCCCGGCGGCATCCTGGAGAGCATGACGACCATGGCCCAGGAGACCGCGCCGCAGCCGACCCGGGGCTCGGAGATCCGGCGGCACGAGCTGGCCGCGTTCCTGCGCAGCCGGCGCGAACGCATCGCCCCCGAGCAGGTGGGTCTGCCCCGCGGCAGCCGCCGCCGCACTCCCGGCCTGCGCCGGGAGGAGGTCGCGCACCTCTCCGCGGTCGGCGTCACCTGGTACACGTGGCTCGAACAGGCCCGCGACATCCAGGTCTCCGTCCAGGTCCTGGACGCCCTCGCCCGCACCCTGATGCTGGACGCCAGCGAGCGCGCCCACCTCTTCCAGCTGGCCGGCGCCACCGACCCGACCCCCGCCGCGAACTGCCCCAGCGTCACCGCGGGCCTGCGCGAGTTGCTCCGGCAGCTGGAGCCGATCCCGGCCTGCATCCAGAACAGCCGCTACGACATCCTCGCCTACAACCGCACCTACGCCCGCCTCCTGGGCGACCTGGACGCGGTTCCGCCGGAGGACCGCAACTGCATGCTCCTCGTGCACACCAACAAGGAGTGGCGGGCGGCGATCGTGCACCTGGAGGAGACCCAGCGCCTGATGGCCGCCCGCCTGCGCGCCGCCCTCGCCGGCCACCTCGGCGAACCCGCCTGGAAGCTGCTGCTCAGGCGCCTGGAGTCGGAGTCCCCCGAGTTCCGGGAGAACTGGGAGCGCTACGAGGTGGTGGGCAACCGCTCCAAGATCAAGGAGTTCCTCAACCCGTACGTGGGCCACCTGACCCTGGAGCACACCGATCTGTGGCTTGGCCCCCAGGCGGGTCCGCGGATGGTGACGTACACCCCGAAGAACGAGGAGACGCGGGAGCGGCTGGAGAAGCTGTACGAACTCGCGCTGCGCGGCGCGGCAGCCCCGGCCGACGTATGACCGAGGGCGTCCCGGGCAGGCCTCAGGTGCGTCCTGCCCCGACGGCCTCCCGCGCCTCGGCCGGTGCCAGCTGCTCGGCCGTGCGGTCTGCGGTCCCGCGAGCCCACCGCCCGCTGGTCACCGTCCCGAGGACGAGCACGGCCAGGCCGCAGGCGGCGATGATCCACCAGCCGGGCCGGGCCGCCGACACGAACGCCTGCCGGTACGACGACGAGCCGACCCCCGAGGACAGCACCGCGCCGATCACCGCCACCCCCAGCGTCTGGCCCACCTGCCTGCTCGTGGAGGCCACGGCCGCCGCGACACCGGCCTGGGCCCTCGGCATGCCCGAGACCGCCGTGTTCGTGATCGGCGTGTTGACGAAGCCGAAGCCGATGCCGAAGAGGACGTACCCGAGGAGCATCGTGGCGTTCGACGTCTCCGCCTCGAAGGCCGCGAACAGCAGCCCGCTCGCGGCCATCCCGGCCCCGGCCACGAGGAGCGGCAGGCGCGGGCCCCGGCCGGCGATCAGCCGGCCGGACAGCGGGGCGCACACGAACATGGACCCGGCCATCGGCACCATCCACAGGCCCGCGTGCAGCGCGTCCAGCCCCCGTACGTTCTGCAGGTACAGCGTCGACAGGAACAGGAAGCCGCCCAGCGCGGCGAACGCGCAGACCGCGATCACCGTCGCCCCGCTGAACGGCGCCGACCGGAAGAACCGCAGGTCGACGAGGGGTTCGGGGCGCCGGGGCTCATAGCGGAGCAGGGCGAGCAGGGCCGCGAGTGCGAGCGCGGCGAAGGGGGCCACCGCCGCGAAGCCGGAGTCCGGCGCCTCGATGATCGCGTACGTCAGCGAGCCGAACAGCGTCATCACCAGCAGCTGGCCGACCGGGTCGAAGCGGCGGCTCCTGGGCGCGCGGGACTCGGGGACGAAGCGCAGGGTGAGGAGCAGGGCCGCGAGGCCGACGGGGAGGTTGATCCAGAAGATCGAGCGCCAGCCGACCGACTCCACCAGCAGACCGCCGACCAGGGGGCCGGCGGCCATGGATATGCCGACGACCGCGCCCCAGACGCCGATCGCGCGGGCCCGGTCGCGGGGGTCGGTGAAGGTGTTGGTGATGATCGACATGGCGACCGGGTTGAGCATCGAACCGCCGACCGCCTGCACCATCCGGAACGCGACGAGCAGCTCCAGGCTCGGCGCGAGGGAGCACAGCAGCGAGCCGACGCTGAAGGCGGTCAGGCCCGCCATGAAGACCTTCTTGCGGCCGATCCGGTCGGCCGTCGAGCCCGAGAGCATCAGCAGCGAGGCGAGGACGAGGGTGTAGGCGTCGATCGTCCACTGCATGCCGGAGGTGTCGGCGTGGAACTCCCGCCGGATCGACGGCAGGGCGATGTTCAGGATGGTGACGTCCAGACCCACGATCAGCAGGCTCAGGCAGCAGATCGCGAGCACGAGCAGGCGTCGACGGTGACTCAGCTCCGGCATGCGGTCCATCGTACGACGATTTCTATAGTGCGTCTAACTAAAAGTGCGCCTAACTAATGAGTGGTACATGATCATTGTCCATGGGTGACAATGGGGCAATGCCCATGCCCGAGAACCCCCTCCAGATCGGCCCGCACGCCGTGACGCCGCCCGTCGTGCTCGCACCCATGGCAGGGATCACCAACGCGCCCTTCCGCACCCTGTGCAGGGAGTTCAGCGGGGGCAAGGGGCTCTTCGTCAGCGAGATGATCACGACCCGGGCGCTGGTCGAGCGCAACGACAAGACCATGCAGCTCATCAAGTTCGACGCCAGCGAGCAGCCGCGCTCGATCCAGCTGTACGGCGTCGACCCGGCCACCGTCGGCAAGGCCGTCCGCATGATCGCGGAGGAGGGCCTGGCCGACCACATCGACCTGAACTTCGGCTGCCCGGTCCCGAAGGTGACCAGGAAGGGCGGCGGCTCCGCGCTGCCGTACAAGCGCAACCTGCTGCGGGCCATCCTGCGCGAGGCGGTCACCGGCGCCGGTGATCTCCCGGTGACGATGAAGATGCGCAAGGGCATCGACGACGACCACATCACCTACCTCGACGCCGGCCGCATCGCCGTCGAGGAGGGCGTTACCGCGATCGCGCTGCACGGCCGCACGGCCGCCCAGCACTACGGCGGCACCGCCGACTGGGACGCCATCGCCCGGCTGAAGGAGCACGTCCCGGAGATCCCGGTGCTCGGCAACGGCGACATCTGGTCGGCCGAGGACGCGCTGCGGATGGTGCGCGAGACCGGCTGCGACGGGGTGGTCGTGGGGCGCGGCTGCCTGGGGCGGCCGTGGCTGTTCGCGGACCTGGTGGCGGCGTTCGAGGGGCGCCTGGAGGCCCGCGCCGGAGGCGCTGATGGATTCAGTGCCCGGCCGTCTCTGCGCGAGGTGGCCGAGATCATGGTCCGCCACGCCCGCCTGCTCGGCGAGTGGATCGGCGACGAGTCCAAGGGCGTGGTCGACTTCCGCAAGCACGTGGCCTGGTACCTGAAGGGCTTCGCGGTCGGCTCCGAGATGCGCAAGCGGCTCGCGATCACGTCCTCGCTGGAGGAACTCCGGGCCGGGCTGGACGAGTTGGACCTCGACCAGCCGTGGCCGGCGGGCGCCGACGGCCCCCGTGGCCGTACGTCCGGCAACAACCGGGTGGTGCTGCCGGACGGCTGGCTGAAGGACCCGTACGACTGCGCGGGCGTGAGCGAGGACGCGGAGCTCGACACCTCGGGCGGCTGAGCTCCGGGCGCGTCAGCCCTTCTTCGGGTGCGGTGTCGAGCCGTACGCCCGCAGGAAGCGGTCGCGGAACCAGTTCATCTTCCACACCGGGGCGTCGTGGGCCGGGCGCAGACCGTCGGTCCAGCCCCAACTGTCGATCCTGTCCAGGACCTTCGGGTCCTTGGCGACGATCGAGATCGGCACGTCACGGCTCGCGTGGTTGCCGCTGACCCGGGCGTTGGGCTGGTGGTCGCCGAGGAAGACGAGCACGGTGTTGTCGTTGCCGTAGCGGGTCAGCCACTCGGTGAGGGCCGTCACCGAGTACTGGATCGACTTGCCGTACTCCTGGCGGGACTTGGTGGTGTCGGCGATGACGTCGGCGGGCTTGTTGCCCGCCTCCTCCATGCTCTTGAAGCCCGATCCGTCGCCGAGCCGGTCCCAGTCGACCATCTTCGGAATGGGCGCCCAGGGCTGGTGACTCGAGGTCAGGATCACGAACGACATCAGGTCCTTGCCGTCGGCGCGCTTCTTGCTGTGCACCCGCTGCTGGAACTGTTCGAGGGCGTACTGGTCCGGCATGGTCGACCAGCTGAACTTCGGGCCCTTGTAGCCGACTTGGAAGGCGTTGTAGACCTTGTCCAGGCCGTAGTACTTCTGCTCCGGCCAGCCCTTCTGCACGCCCGGCATCACACCGACCGTGTCCCAGGCGCCGGTCTTCTTGAACGCCTCGGTCAGGCTGAGGTGGTCGCTGGCCATGACGGTGCGGTAGCGCTGCTGGTTGCTGATCCACAGGCCCGACATGGTGGTGGAGTGGCCGAGCCAGCTGCCGCCGCCGTAGGTGGCGGACGTCAGCCAGCCGCTCTTGGCGTGGTAGCCCGCCTTCGCGAGGGCCTTGGTGCGCGCGGCCAGCGTGCTGTCCACGCCGGGCGCCTCGATCGGGTCCTCGACGGCGCTGCGGCCGTAGCTCTCGATGAACGTGAAGATCATGTCCTTGCCGCGCAGGTCGGGGACCAGCTCGCTGCCCGGGGTGTTCCCGAAGGCGTCCACCTTGGCCACCTTCGCGAACTCCGCCTCGTCCCGCAGGGTGTTCCGCACCTGCTGGACCTGCAACTTCAGCGCGTCGGTGGTGCGGGTGGAGGCGAGCGGCGCGCCGGAGACCTGGAGGCCGAGGGCGGAGCAGGTGATCCACACGACCCCGGCGACCAGCGTGCCCCGGGTCGCCGGGCCCTTGTGCCGGGCGAGCAGGTTGCCCAGCCGGACCGTGGACAGGGCCAGCAGCACGAACAGCAGCAGGACGAGGACGATGACCGCGGCCGTGGCGACGAGGGTGGTCGTACGGCCCAGCGAGTCCTCCAGGTACGACTGGGCGTCGCTGAGCAGCATCCAGTCGAGGACGGGGTTGAAGCCGCGGCCGAGGTACTGCTTGAAGCCCATGTCGAGCAGGTTCAGCACGGTCATCGCGGCGAGGACGACCCCGAACACGGCCGCCAGCGCCACCCGCGGCCGGCGCGGCAGCGCGAGCAGCACCGCGGCCCCGATGACGGCCTCCGCCGGTATGCGCAGGAACTGCGCGGGGCCGAGCCCGACGACCGTGTTGGGCAGCACCATCGCGCCGAGGACGAGGACGGTGGCGAGAGCGGTCACGGTCCAGGACAGGGACCGAGCGGCGACGGGGTGCGCCTCCCGCCAGCGCCGGACGAGGGCCCGCAGCGAGAGCCAGGGGCGCAGGGCCGCGGGGACGCGGGGCTCGGGGACTTCGGCCTCGGGGACTTCGGCGTCAGGGGCTTCGGCCTCGGGGGCTTCGGCCTCGGGCGTACGGGGCTCAGGTATCCCGGCCTCGGCCTCCGCGGCCTCCGCGGCCTCCGTGGTCTCACGGGCTTCGGCTTCCCCGGCCTCAGGGACCTCGGCTTCCGCGACCTCAAGGACCTCGGCCTCCGTCGCTGTCGCCGCTGTCTCCTCACCTGTGTCCGGTGACGGGCGCGTGCTCGTGTGCTGAGGCAAGCCGGAGGTCCTTCCGTTCCGTACGAGACCCATGACGGGACCGGCGGGCCCTGCGGGGGTGGCTGGGCGGACCCGGACTGCGGTCCGCCTGGCCCGCCTTCATCACGTACGGCTCGCCGACGGCCACTGTTCACGGCCGTCGGCAAACACCGGGCAAACCCCTTGTCACAGCTCCCGTCAGGCGCCCCCGACCGCCGTGAGCAGGGCGAGCGGGGCCGCCGCCGAGCGGGACTCGCGGACGCATGCGTGCGGGTAGGGGACCGGCTCGGGGTGGGTGTCGCGGCCGTAGCCCGCCAGCACCTCCGGCAGCCGGTGCCCGGTGGCCCGCGCCGCGTCGACCAGGGCGTGGGCGACCGTACGGGCCTCGTCGTGCAGGCCGTAGCGGGCCAGGCCCAGCGTGATCAGCGCGTTGTCGTGCGGCCAGACCGAGCCCCGGTGGTAGGAGAGCGGGTGGTACGCCGACTGGCCCGAGGCCAGGGTGCGTACGCCCCAGCCCGAGAAGAAGTCCGGCTCCAGCAGCCGCCGGCCGACGACCTCCCCGTACTCCTTGTCCAGCAGGCCGGACCAGAGCAGGTGCCCGGCGTCCGACGCCAGCGCGTCGACCTGGCGGCCCTCCCCGTCCAGCGCGAGCGCCGGGAAGGAGTGCTCGCGCATCCAGAAGTCCCGCTGGAAGCGGTCGCGGAGGTCGGCCGCCGCCTGTTCCAGCAGGGCGGCGTACGTGTCGTCGGCCCACGCCGTGCGCGCCACCCACGCCGTGCGGCGCAGCGCGTCGTAGGCGTAGCCCTGGGCGCCCGCCGCCATCACCGCGCCGGTGGGCCGGGTGCCGTCGGCGCCGCAGATCGCGCCGGGGGAGTCCTTCCAGTTCTGGTTGGCGAGGCCGCCCTCGTCGGCGCGGTAGACGAGGTAGCCGCGGGAGGTGAGCCCGCCGTGGTCGAGCATCCAGTGGATCGCCGCGCGGGCGTGCGGCTCCAGGCGGCGGGCCAGGCCGGTGTCCCCGGTCCGCTCGACGTATGCGCCGAGCAGGATCAGGAACAGCGGGGTGGCGTCGACCGAGCCGTAGTAGCGGGCGAACGGCACCTGCCCGAAGTGCGCCAGCTCCCCGTGCCGTACCTCGTGCACGATCTTGCCGGGCTGGGCGGCCGGGGAGGCGCCGGTGTCCGTGGCCTGGGTGGCGGCGAGCGCGGGGAGCGTGGCGGCGGCCAGCTGCGGGCGGTACGGCAGCGCGAACAGGGAGGTGAGCAGGGCGTCCCGGCCGAGCAGGGTGAGGAACCAGGGGGCGCCGCCCGCCGGGACGCGCAGTTCCTCGCCGTCCGGCCCGGTCGCCGGGACCTGGAACGAGGCGAGGTCCGCGAGCCCCCGGGCACAGGCCGCCGCCAGCTCCGGCCAGCCCGTCGGGAAGGCCACGCCCTCCACGAACCTGCCTTCCAGCGCGAGGAGTTGGTCGTGCACGGCGGCCGGGTCGCGGGGCACGCGCAGGGCGCGCTTCTCGCCGTGCGGGCGGGCGATCACGCGCAGCACCAGCTCGGTCGTGCCGTGCGGGTCCAGCTCCAGCTTCCAGACCAGGCGGCGGGCGCCGGTGCCGGTCTCCTCGACGCCGTCCGGAGCGGGGTCGGCCGTGATGGTCGTACGGGACCGCCAGTCGGCCCGCTGGTAGGTGAACTCGATGCCGTGGTCCAGGACTTGGCGGGTGCGTACGGCGCCGGGCTTGCCGTAGGTGCGGTGGTCGGAGCGGAGTTCGAACTGGTCGGTGAAGTCGGCGTCGGCGGTGATGGCGAGCCGGACCGTCGTGGGTACCGGGCGGTTGCTGGTGATGCGCAGCGACTCCACGAACGAGCTGTCGCCGACGGCCTGTTCACGGAAGAGCGTGTGCGCGGGCGGCTCCTGCCGGCCGCCGCGCGGCACGAGCACGCAGCGCGCCGCGTCCCCGTCCGCGACCGGGGTGAGCACCTCGGGCAGCGCACCGTCGACGGTGAGCTGCCAGCGGCTCAGATGCCGGGCGTCCCGTACGAATAAACCGTCCGGGGAACTGCCGCCCCGCACCCCGCTGATGTCGCCCCGGTCGCCCACGGCGGCGAACGTCGCCCCGTGCACGAGCAGATGATGCCGGTCCGTCATGCCCGGTCCCCTCCCGTGTCACTCGTGCCCATGTCGTTGGTGCTCTTGCTCTTCGTGCCCTGTGTGCCCTTGGTTTCGCTGTCTCTCGTGTCGAACGCGCCGCTGGCCGTGCGGGACACGGTGGCCGCGGGGCGTTCATGGAGCAGGTCCAGCGCGAGCGCGGCGGTCCAGCCGAAGCCGGTCGCACCGCAGGCTTCGCCGGTGTACGGGTCGACGTACTCGGCGAAGCCGGAGGTGTCGGCGGTGCGCAGGACCGCCTCCCGCAGCGCGTCGGCCCGCGCCGGCTCGCCGTGCGTGCGCAGCCCCCGCTCCAGCAGCCAGTTCGTGTTGAACCAGGCCGGGCCGCGCCAGTACCGGTGCGGGTCGAAGGCCTCGCCGAGCAGGTCGTAGCTCGGCACCAGCGCCGTGCTGTCCCCGAGGCCGAAGTGCGGGCCGCACAGCGTGCGCACGAGGGCGGCGGCGGTCTCCCGGGGCAGGTCCGGCAGCAGCAGCGGGACCAGGCCGGAGACGCCGCGCTCCTCGATCGGCGCGCCGTGCCCGCTGCCGCGCAGGTCCCGGCAGAGGAACATCCCGCTCGCCGGGTCCCACAACCGCTCCACCAGGGCGGCCGTCAGCCGCTCGGCGCGCGCGTGCCGGGCGGTGCCGGGCGCGCCCAGCTCCCCGGCGATCCGGGCCAGCGCGTGCTCGGAGGCGATCAGCAGGGCGTTGAACGCCGGGTCCTCGACGGCGAACTCTCCCTCTCCGTCGGCGTACCCCAAGTCCCGGTAGTCGGCGGCCAGCCGCACGTACCGCCCGTAGTCCAGATCCGTCGGGCGGTCCTCCGCCGCGCCGTGGTCGAGGTCGGCGCGGCGGAAGGAGCGGGCCGGGGCCGGGGTGATCCGGGCGAGCGGGGCGTCCCAGCAGGGGCTGTTGTCCATACCCTGTTCCCAGGGGTGCACGACGGACACCAGACCGCCCCCGCCCAGGTCCCGCCGGTGCAGCAGATACCGGTGCCAGGCGGCCAGCCGCGGGTACATCCGGGCCAGGAAGCCGCGTGCCCGCGAAAGGCCCGGGTCGGCGCGGTGCACCAGCCAGGCCGCGAGCGCGTGCACCGGTGGCTGCACGATGCCGGAGGTCTGTACGGTGCGCGGGGCGCCCGCGGCGCGCCCGGCGGTCGAGGAGCGCCAGAAGTCGGGGCTCGGGAAGTACGCGTCGAGCGGTACGGAGGGGTTGAAGACGATGTGCGGGACGCGCCCGTCGGCCCACTGGGCGCCGAACAGGGTCTCCAGCTCCGTCTGCGCCCGCAGCGGCGAGAGGTGCCGCAGGCCGATCGCGATGAACGCCGAGTCCCAGGACCACTGGTGGGGATACAGGCTGCGGGAGGGGACCGTCGAGGCGCCCGTCCAGTTGGCGTCCAGCACCTGGGCCGCTCTGACGTGCAGGGGCGTCTCCGGAGGCGGCGGATCGTATACGATCTCGCGCTCCGCGAGACGGGCGGTGAGCTGGGCGGTGCGGTCCACTCGGGGCTCCCAGAAGACGTACGGCCGACCCGGTTTGGTTGTGACGTCCATGAGGTTACGTCTATTTAACACGCAAAACCCAATATGTAAGGCAAGCTTGAGAAACACAAGGGGGTGCGCATGACCGGACGGCCCGGCAGGACGGGAAAGGGCACGAGCCAGGCGAGCGCCGGCGAACTGCTCGAACTGGTGCGCAGCGGGCGGGCCGTGACGCGCGGCGCGCTTCAGCAGGCCACCGGTCTGTCCCGGGCCACCGTCGGCCAGCGCCTCGACCGGCTGTTCCGGGCCGGCTGGCTGCGCGAGGGTGCCGGCGGCCCGGTCGACTCGCCGCTCGGCGGACGCCCCTCCATCACCCTGGAGTTCGACGACTCCCACGCGGTGGTCCTCGCCGCCGACCTCGACACCCGGCACGCCCGGGCGGCCGTCCTCACTCTGACCGGCGACCTCCTCGCGGAGCACGCCGGCACGCTGGTCGTGGAGGACGGACCCGAGGCCGTGCTCGGCGAACTCGGCCGCTGGTTCGCCGAGTTGCTGACCAAGGCCGGGCACCGGGCCGAGGAGGTCTGCGGGATCGGGCTCGCCGTGCCGGGCCCGGTGGACAGCGCGACCGGCCGGGTGGTGCAGCCGCCGATCATGCCGGGCTGGGACGGCTACGACATAACCGGCCGCCTCGCCCGCGCCTTCACCGAGCACACCGGCGCCCCGGCGGTCCCGGTCCTGGTCGACAACGACGCCAACCTGATGGCCTACGGCGAGCAGCGCACCGGCCACCCCGACTGCGCGGCCTTCGTCCTGGTCAAGGTGTCCACGGGCATCGGCGCCGGGGTCGTGGTCGGCGGCTCGATCTACCGGGGCGTCGACGGCGGCGCGGGCGACATCGGGCACATCCGGGTGGGCGCGGACGCGCTGTGCCGGTGCGGGTCCTACGGCTGTCTCGCAGCCGTCGCCAGCGGCGGCGCCGTGGCCCGGCGGCTGGCCGAGTCCGGGGTGCCGGCCGCCTCCGGTTCGGACGTGCGGGACCTGCTGGCCGCCGGGCACCCGGAGGCCGCCGCGCTGGCCCGGGAGGCCGGGCGCCGGGTCGGGGACGTACTGGCGACGGTGGTGACCCTGCTCAATCCGGGCGTGCTGATGATCGCCGGGGATCTGGCCGGAACCCCTTTCTTGACCGGCGTGCGCGAGCTGCTCTACCAGCGGGCGCTGCCCCGCTCCACGGCCCACCTGGACGTCGTCACCTCGCGGCTCGGCGAGCGGGCGGGACTGCTGGGGGCAGCGGCGCTGGTGGTGGAGCACCTGTACGCGCCGGAGCGGGTGGAGGAGCGGCTGCTCGCGCTGGGGGTGTGAGGCCGGTGTTGATGTGGGTGTGACGTCGGTGTTTCTGTGCCGTTTCTGTCCCGAAGGGACGTCCGCATGGTGAAATCCGACTCCCTGTGGCAGCGTGATTCTCGCCACCCTTGATAGGGGCTGCGCTCAGATGAGCGATTCAGGCGCGGCTGCACTTCTCCAAGGGGTGGCACTGGGTGCCACCCCTTGATCGTTCATCGATCGAACTCAGATGTGCTTACTAGCCGCTCATCTGAGCGAAAAACAGCCCCTGTGGGCGGGTGTGCGTTCAAGAAGTGAACACATCTGGCGGTTGCGGCTTGCCAAGCTTTGACTTTCGATCTGCTGGCAGACGACCGGTTACAGGCTCATGACGCACAAGTGGACGTACCCATTGGCCTTCGATCTGGGTATGTTCCTGGCCGTCAGGGCAGCCACCGCGGCCTCAAGGAGTCGAGACCCGTGTCGGAAAACAAAGAACCCCACGTAGCGAAGTTCGTTTACGACTTCACCGAGGGCAACAAGGACCTCAAGGACCTCCTCGGCGGCAAGGGTGCCAACCTCGCCGAGATGACCAACCTGGGTCTCCCGGTCCCTCCGGGCTTCACCATCACCACGGAGGCCTGCAAGGTCTACCTGGAGAGCGGCGAGGAGCCGGTGGCACTGCGTGACGAGGTGAGTGCGCACCTCGACGCCCTCGAGCAGCGGATGGGCAAGAAGCTCGGCCAGGCCGACAACCCCCTCCTCGTGTCGGTCCGTTCCGGTGCCAAGTTCTCCATGCCCGGCATGATGGACACCGTCCTGAACATCGGCCTCTCCGACAAGTCGGTGCAGGGCCTCGCCAAGCAGGCCGGCGACGACCGCTTCGCCTGGGACTCCTACCGCCGTCTGATCCAGATGTTCGGCAAGACCGTCCTCGGCGTCGAGGGCGACCTCTTCGAGGAGGCCCTCGAGGCCGCCAAGGAGGCCAAGAAGGTCACCGTCGACACGGACCTCGAAGCGGCCGACCTGAAGAAGCTGGTCACCAAGTTCAAGAAGATCGTCAAGGCGGAGGCCGGCCGGGACTTCCCGCAGGACCCGCGCGAGCAGATGGACCTCGCCATCGAGGCGGTCTTCAACTCGTGGAACACCGACCGAGCCAAGCTGTACCGCCGCCAGGAGCGCATCCCGCACGACCTCGGCACCGCCGTCAACATCTGCTCGATGGTCTTCGGCAACCTGGGCCCGGACTCCGGCACCGGCGTCGCCTTCACCCGTGACCCTGCCTCCGGCCACCAGGGCGTCTACGGCGACTACCTGCAGAACGCGCAGGGCGAGGACGTCGTCGCGGGTATCCGCAACACGGTCCCGCTCGCGGAGCTGGAGTCGATCGACAAGAAGTCGTACGACCAGCTCATGCAGATCATGGAGACCCTGGAGAACCACTACAAGGATCTCTGCGACATCGAGTTCACCATCGAGCGCGGCCAGCTCTGGATGCTCCAGACGCGTGTCGGCAAGCGCACGGCGGGCGCGGCCTTCCGTATCGCGACCCAGCTGGTGGACCAGGGCCTGATCGACGAGACCGAGGCGCTCCAGCGCGTCTCCGGCGCCCAGCTCGCGCAGCTGATGTTCCCGCGCTTCGACGACAGCGCGAAGGTCGAGCAGGTCGGCCGGGGCATCGCCGCTTCGCCGGGCGCGGCAGTCGGCAAGGCCGTCTTCGACTCGTACACCGCCGTGAAGTGGTCCCGCTCGGGCGAGAAGGTCATCCTCGTCCGCCGTGAGACCAACCCCGACGACCTCGACGGCATGATCGCGGCCGAGGGCATCCTGACCTCGCGCGGCGGCAAGACCTCCCACGCGGCCGTGGTCGCGCGCGGCATGGGCAAGACCTGTGTCTGCGGCGCCGAGGAGCTGGAGGTCGACACCAAGCGCCGCCGTATGACGGTCCCCGGCGGCCACGTCGTCGAAGAGGGCGACCTGATCTCCATCGACGGTTCGAGCGGCAAGGTGTACCTCGGTGAGGTCCCGGTCGTCCCGTCCCCCGTCGTGGAGTACTTCGAGGGCCGCATGCACCCGGGTGCGGACGACGCCGACGAGCTGGTCGAGGCCGTGCACCGCATGATGGCCTTCGCCGACCGCAAGCGCCGCCTGCGGGTGCGCGCCAACGCCGACAACGCCGAGGACGCGCTGCGTGCCCGCCGCTTCGGCGCCCAGGGCATCGGCCTGTGCCGCACGGAGCACATGTTCCTCGGCGAGCGCCGTGAGATGGTCGAGAAGCTGATCCTCGCGGACACCGAGGAGGAGCGCGAGGCCGCTCTGCGCGAGCTGCTGCCGCTGCAGAAGAAGGACTTCGTCGAGCTGTTCGAGGCGATGGACGGCCTGCCGGTCACGATCCGCCTCCTCGACCCGCCGCTGCACGAGTTCCTGCCCGACATCACGGAGCTGTCGGTCCGCGTGGCCCTCGCGGAGTCCCGCCAGGAGCCGCACGAGAACGACCTGCGCCTGCTCCAGGCGGTCCACCGCCTGCACGAGCAGAACCCGATGCTGGGTCTGCGCGGCGTCCGCCTCGGCCTGGTCATCCCCGGCCTGTTCACCATGCAGGTCCGGGCGATCGCCGAGGCCGCGGCCGAGCGCAAGAACGCCAAGGGCGACCCGCGCGCCGAGATCATGATCCCGCTCGTCGGCACCGTCCAGGAGCTGGAGATCGTCCGCGAGGAGGCCGACCAGGTCATCGCGGAGGTCCAGGCGGCCACCGGCACCGAGCTGAAGCTGGCGATCGGCACGATGATCGAGCTGCCGCGCGCCGCCCTCACGGCCGGCCAGATCGCCGAGGCCGCGGAGTTCTTCTCCTTCGGCACCAACGACCTGACCCAGACGGTGTGGGGCTTCTCCCGCGACGACGTCGAGGCCTCGTTCTTCACGGCCTACCTGGAGAAGGGCATCTTCGGAGTCTCCCCGTTCGAGACGATCGACAAGGACGGCGTCGGCTCCCTGGTGAAGGCGGCGGCGAAGGCGGGCCGCGAGACCCGTCCCGACCTCAAGCTCGGCGTCTGCGGCGAGCACGGCGGCGACCCGGAGTCCGTGCACTTCTTCCACGAGGTCGGCCTGGACTACGTCTCCTGCTCCCCGTTCCGCATCCCGGTCGCCCGCCTCGAGGCCGGCCGCGCGGCCACCCAGTCGGAGGGCAGCGACCACCGCTGACCCCCGCGGAGGCCCTGGCCGGTGACGCCTGGCCTCCCCCGACCCCGGAGCCGTCGTCGGTCCCCGACCCTCAAGACCGATCGGCGACGGCCCCGGCCCACGAAAGAGAGGGCGGCACCCGTGCGGGGGTGCCGCCCTTTCCTGCATTATCTGCGGAGACTGTCAAGCTAAGCCGCTGACCAGGCAAAATGGTGTTTGCTTGCGTTGGTTGCCGTTGACCCCGCCCGAAGCCGTTGTGCCCTTGTTGTGCCCTCCGGGTGCGGCTGGGTTCCGTTCACGGCCCGTCCGCATCGAGACGGGGCCAGCGGAAGGCAACGCTCCGATCGCCGGACCGCACGACAAACGGCCCGTGTGGCGGCGCCAGCATTCGAACCTGGGAAGGCGAAGCCGGCAGATTTACAGCGGGCCCGCTGGGCTCCCGCTGACCTGGCCAAAGGCGAAGCCGCCGTCCGGTCAGGGGACGCCTGGGGGACGAACCCACAGGCGTCGCACTGCCTCTTCTCGTTTCATCCCAGCCCAGGCCACCTACCCCAAGACAAGCGACGTTACGGACGTCTGCGGACCATCGCAGGGGGTGAGAAAGGCGCCAGCCCGAGGTCGATCGCCCACTCATGTTGCTTCGGGACGAAGAGGTCTGAGTAGCTACCACCGAAGAGACCCACGCAAGAGGCAACCAGGACGGCCAACTTCGAGAGCGAATCTATGATCCCGAAGGGATCAAGCGCCACTACAGCGAAAACGAGTAGGCCAACGAAGGTTGCCAGTACCCCTGTTGCGATGCGGCGGACGGGACCACGCTCAGAGCTGGCTGCGGAATCAGATCTCGACACGCCGATCAGCTTGCTTGCAACACGTGTACTGCGCCACCGCTTCCCAAGAATCAGTCGATCCAGGATGTCTACAGGTGTCAGCACGGCCGATGGGTGAGCGTACCGCCGGCCGTGGGCCCGCAGTCACCCTTCAGTCGACGCGCCAGTGGGGTAACGCATCACCCGACACCCCCGCAGGCGCAGAGCCCGTCACACGAACCATCAAACCAATCATTTGTTCGAATTAGAGAAATGCCCAGAGGATTCCCAAGGAGATTTACAGCGGGCCCTATCCACCCACGCGTGACCTGCGGGTTTCCTTGACCCCGACACCACTGGGGGGCACCTGGGGGAAGCAGCGTCTGCGACTGCCCCCTAGCTTCCGAACCCGATGAGTCATGCCGAGAGCAGGGCGCTACGCGACTCCACAACGAACTCGCCCGCTCGTGGTCGGCGTCACGCGGAAGCGCGACGGGGTGCGGGAAGGGGCCCCTGCTGGTCGCCGCCCTCGGGGCGGTCGGTGGGCGGCGTATCCAGGAACGCGCGCAGCGCTTGCCGGAACTCCTCCATCTTCTGCCGGTAATCGTTCTCGCAGCCGCCGTAGTCCGGCGTCCACCCACCGTCCGGATTGGCCCTACCTTCGTCGACCTCCACGCGGTACAGCGCGGCTGACTCCGAGAGGACGGCCACGATGCTGGTGACCTCCTCGCCGTAGTCGATCAGCGCTTGCGGGCCTTCGGAGCGAACGACGGCAAAGGCCCGGAACATGGCGCGGAAGGCCGATTCTTCCTCGCTCATGGTGACCGAGTTCCAGCCATTCAGCAGGTCGCTGGCGGCGACTGCGGCCTCGTCGGCGGCCAGCGCAAAGGCCAAGGCGGCATCGCGCTGACTGGCACGGCGCCACTGCTCGTACGTGGCATGGGACGCCTGCTCAGCCGCCTGCTGGGAGGCCTCTGCGGCAACTTCGGCGGAACGACGGGCGGCGTGCGCCTGACGTAAGGCGCCGTACAGGGCAAGGCCGCCGACGAAGGTCGCGGCCCCCGCGCCGACCAGCGCACTGATCAGTTCAGGTTGCATGGCGGGATAATGCCGGGTTCCCAGGTCAACGGGGTGCCTACGGCGGGAGTAATACAAGACTGAGACATGGTCTGACCGAGCTGCCGGACAGGCAGGAAGGGCCGGAAGACGGCCGTGGCCCGAGCGTCGCCGTCCACGGTGGATCGGTTGTGACGGAGAACAGCCTGCCCGCCGGGGGCGCGATCGTGGCCTACTGGCGCCAGCATTCGCGGTGGTGGCGGACGCACTCCAGGTCGATCGTGTGCCGAGGGTCGATCCTCAGGGTGCCGGCAGGCTGGCCGCCGCGGATCACCGTGAGGTCGTCTTCGATGACGATGGCGCCGGCGTCGAGCATCACGTGGCAGTTCGGGCACAGGCAGTCGGCCTGGAAGACGAGGAGCTGGCCGAGACCGTCACGGTCAAGCAGCAGCTGACAGGTCCCGACAAGGGGGTGCCGTACCTCGGGGAACCGAAGACCAGGCAGAGCTATCGGTCCGTCCCTCAAGGACGTTCGGTCGTAGATGAGATCGCACGGCACCGCGACGAGTTCCCGCCGCAGGTCGTGTACATCGAGGATTGGACGAACCCCAGGAAGCCCGTATGGCGCCATGCTCGGTTGCTGTACACCAGCGAGACTGGCGGAGCGATCCGGCGTGGCAGGTGGGCGAAAGTGTGGGCCAGGAACGTCAAGCGGGCGAACGCCCACCTGAAGAAGTTGGGCAGCAAGGTCCGTGTGCCCGAGGACACGACGCTTCACGATCTGCGGCACTTCTACGCCTCAGTCCTGATCAAGAATGGGGCGACCCCGAAGCAGGTACAGATGAGGCTTGGTCACGCTAAGCCATCGATCACGCTGTACGTCTACACGCACTTGTGGGAGGCGGAGGAAGACCGGACCGGCGACATGATGGAAGCCGCGCTGAGCGATGTGTCTTGAGAGTGCCCTCCAGGTATGGGAGACGGCTGACTTCCCAGCTCAGGAAGTCAGCCGTACACCCTGTGCGCGAATCTCCGAAGGGAGCGGATGTTCGCCTGTCGAATGCGTGACCTTTACGCGTGGCGGCCGTTGGATGCAGTGGAAGGGACTTCGGTCTGCGGATGGAGGTGACGGGGTGGGCGGGCTGCGGGAGTTGGCGGCACCGTTCGTGGTGCCCGGCCCCTCGGGTGTCGCGATCCGCGACCGGCTCAAGGCCCTCACCGCCGCGGACGAGAAGGTGCTGCGCCTCGTCGGCGACCATCTGGGCACGCTGGCCTCCCGTGATCTTAAGGCGAGGTGCACAGCTGGCCTGGACCATGACAGTGAGGCATGGGCGGAGCGCAAGCGTGCCCTGACGAAAGAGTCCTCATCGCGCTGGGCCGGATCGATTACGAAGGCCACCCACGATCAGTGGGCGCTCGCGCGGCGCGGCCGGCTCGCGTACATCCAGAGCCTGGAGGCGGGCGTGCGGACGATCACGCACCGGCTGTCTCTGCCCGTGGGCGAGAAGGCCACCAGGAAGGCTCCGGGCGGTTACCGCACCCGGCAGGAGTGGTTCGCCAAGTCCCGCCGCCTGCACCTGCTTGCCGACCGGCTGGATGCGGCACGGGCGGACTTTGAGGCCGGTGTCGTGCGCGTGGTGCGCGGCGGGAAGCGGCTGCTGAACACCCGCCACCACCTCCAGGCAGCGCAGCTCACCGAGCAGGAATGGCGGCATCGGTGGCAGGCAGAGCGCCGGTTCCTCCAGGCCGACGGCGAATCCGGCAAACGGCACGGCAACGAGACCATCCGTGTCACCCCCGACGGCGAGGTCTCCCTCAAGCTCCCCGCGCCGCTGGCACACCTGGCGAACGCCCCGCACGGCCGATACGTGCTCACCACCAGGGTGAGCTTCCCGCACCGGGGCGAGCAGTGGCGCGACCGCGTCACCACCAACCGGGCCGTCGCCTACCGCATCCACGAAGACACCGACCGTGGCCGCTGGTACCTGACCGCATCGTGGACGATCCCACCGGTCAAGACCGTGCCACTGGAGGCAGCCCGCGCGAACGGACTGGTCGGCGTCGACACCAACGCCGACCACCTCGCAGCCTGGCGCCTCGACGAACACGGCAACCCCGTCGGCCAGCCGCTCCGGTTCGGCTACGACCTGACTGGCACCGCCGACCACCGCGACGCGCAGGTCCGCCACGCGCTGATCCGACTCCTGCACTGGGCCAAACGTCACGGCCTGGCCATCGCCATCGAAGACCTGGACTTCACCGCCGAGAAGACCCGCGAGAAACACGGCCGCCGCAAACGCTTCCGCAACCTCATCTCCGGCATGCCCGTCAGCAGGCTGCGGGCCCGGCTGGCGTCGATGGCCGCCGAACTCGGCATCCCCGTCGTCGCCGTAGACCCGGCCTACACCTCCAAGTGGGGTGCCCAGCACTGGCAGAAGCCCCTCACCAGCACCAACCGCAAGACCACCCGCCACGACGCTGCCGCCGTGGCGATCGGCAGGCGCGCCCTGGGGCACCCGATCCGGCGACGGACGGCACCGCCCCCGCACGACCGGAGTGATCGTGCGGGGCATCGGACCGTCCAGGCCGAATCGGTGGCTCCGGGGCGTGAGGGAAACCGCCCCCGCATCCCGGGACCACGGACACGATCCGTTGGCGCCGGACGCGGAGCGAACGCGGTGGACCAGAACACCCAACACCGTTCGGGGTGTTCGGCTGAGCATCGGTCCTGGCAACAGGGCTCACTCCCGCTCAGCCTCTAGGAACGGTGCCGCCCTCTCGCGCTGTTCTCAGAAGGCGCCCTCGGTGTTGACCGGGCCGACGTCGAACTGGTTCGAGCAGATCTTCCAGGAAGCCGGGACGAGGACGGCGTCGTACGAGGCCGGCGGGTAGACCCGCAGGTAGGAGCCGGTGCGCAGGCAAGGGCCGCCGAGCGGGCCGTTCGTCGTACGGATCATCGCGGAGGCGGAGTGGGCCGGGGTGAGCGTGACCGTGGAGTACGACCGTCCGCTGTGTTTGGCGGCCGGGCCGATCTGGTGGTGCGCGGTGTCCAGCGCGCTGACGCCCGGGTAGCCGCGCAGGACACAGCTGGTCGTGCTGGTGTTCGTGAACCGGATCTCCCAGTACGCCGACCCCGCCGCAACGCCCTTGTGCCCCAGGGACAGATACAGGTCATGCACGCCACAGGTGCGCGGGGCGGCCGACGCCCGGCTCACCTTCGTGGCCGATGCCGTCGCGGTGGCCGTCGTCGGGTTGGTGGCGCTCCAGGCGACCCCGGCCGTCGCGAGTGCCGCCGCGCAGGCGGTCAGCGCGGCAGCCGCGCCGCGCCGGGAGAAGAATCGAGTGTGCAAGGACATGGTGCATCCCCCTCCATAGGACGAATGGGTAAATGAAAGTCACATGGTTGGATGCCTCCCGGACCGGAAAAGTTGCGCTCTGCTTCAGGAGAGATCCGCCAAGAAAGGGGGCGTTCCCATGCCCGGCTGGAACACCGCCGACATGCCCGACCTCACCGGCCGCACCGCCGTCGTCACCGGTGCCAACAGCGGCCTCGGGTACGTCACCGCGCGGGAGCTCGCCCGAAAGGGGGCGCGGGTGGTGCTCGCGTGCCGCAGTGAGGCGCGGGGGAGCGAGGCCGTCCGGCGGCTGCGGGAGGAGGTGGCGCAGGCGGCGGTCGAGTTCGGGCGGCTGGATCTCGGGGACCTGGCGTCCGTGCGGGAGTTCGCGGACGGGCTGTCGTACGACCGGCTCGACCTGCTCGTGAACAACGCCGGCGTGATGGCCTTGCCGTACGGGGTCACCGCCGACGGATTCGAGACGCAGTTCGGCGTCAATCACCTCGGGCACTTCGCGCTCACCGGGCTGCTCCTGCCCAGGCTGCTCGCGACTCCGGGCGCCCGGATCGTCACCGTCTCCAGCCTGATGCACGCCCTGGCCAACATCGATCTCCGGGACCTCAACAGCCGGCAGAAATACCGGCGTTGGATCGCCTACTCCCGGTCCAAGACCGCCAATCTGCTGTTCACGCACGAGCTGGCCCGTCGGCTGGGCGTGCACGGCTCCGCCGTCGTCGCTGCCGCCGCGCACCCCGGGTACGCCGCGACCAACCTCCAGACCGCCGGTCCGCGTGCCGAGGGGCGGCGGGGTGCCGAGCGGCTGATGGAGGCCGCCAACCGGGTCTTCGCGCAGAGCGCCGAGGCGGGCGCGCTGCCCTCGTTGTACGCCGCCACCGCGCACGGCGTGCGCCCCGACTCCTTCTTCGGGCCGTCGTTCGCGATGTGGCGCGGTGCGCCGGCGCCGTCCTGGCGGGCCCCCTGGACCGTCGACGACGCGGTGGCCGAGCGGCTCTGGGATGCCTCCGTGCAGCTCAGCGGCGTGGAATACGGCGCGCTCAAGGTGTGACACGCCGCCACAGCGGCCCCTTCGTAATCCAGACGTGTTGTTGATCGTTGGGCCGTGCGTCGATGACCAACGTCGAGGGGCACACGATGAGGAGCATCAACCGTAGGACTGTGCTGGCGGCGGGCGTGGGTGCCGGTCTGCTCACGGCGTGCGGGAACAACACCGGACGCGGCGGCGGTTCTTCCCGGGTCGCGCTGTCGCAGTGGTACCACCAGTACGGCGAGGCCGGTGCCGAGCAGGCCGTCGAGCGGTATGCCGCCGCGTACGGCAAGGCCGACGTCAGCGTGCAGTGGCGGCCCGGGAACTACGACCAGCAGACCGCCGCCGCCCTGCTCACCGACTCCGGACCGGACGTCTTCGAGGTCGACGGGCCTACCCTCGACCAGATCCAGGGCGGTCAGGTCGTCGACCTCACCGAGCTGCTCGACGGGGTGACGGACGACTTCGATTCCGCCGTCCTCGGGTCGAAGACCTACGACGGGAGGGTCTGGGGCATCCCGCAGGTCGTCGACACGCAGCTCCTCTACTACCGGAAGAGTCTGCTGGAAGACGCCGGCGTCGAGCCGCCCGGCACCCTCGACGCCCTGGTCGACGCTGCCCGGAAGCTCACCAGCGGCGACGTCAAAGGCCTCTTCCTCGGAAACGACGGCGGTGCCGGTGTCCTCGGCGGAACTCCACTCCACGCGGCCGGACTTCAGCTCGTCACGGATGACGGCAAGGTCGGCTTCGACGACCCCGCCGCCGCCCGCACCCTCGGCAAGCTGCACCGGCTGTACGCCGATGACTCCCTCCTGCTCGGCGCCCCGGCCGACTGGTCCGCCCCGTCCGCCTTCCTTCAGGGGCTGACCGCCATGCAGTGGTCCGGGCTGTGGGCGCTGCCCCAGGTGCGGAACGAACTCGGGGACGACTTCGGGGTCCTTCCCTTCCCGAAGGACGGTGCGCACGGCCAACCGTCCGTCCCTGTGGGCGCGTTCGGTGCCGCCGTCAGCGCGCGCAGCCGGAACAAGGGTGCCGCCAAGGAGTACGTGAAGTGGCTCTGGGTCCGACGCACCGACTATCAGCGGGACTTCGCCCTCTCCTACGGCTTCCACCTGCCCGCCCGGAGGTCCCTCGCCCAGAAGGCCGGCCAGCTCGGGTCGGGTCCCGCCGCCGAGGCCGTCCGCCTCGCCACCGACCACGGGCATGCGCAACCCCTGCTGTGGACCCCCGCGAGCCGGACCGCCTACCAGGACGCGCTCAGCCGGATCATCAAGGACGGTGCCCCTCCGGAGAGCGAGCTGCGGGCGGTCGTACGAAAGGTGTCGGCCGAACTCGACCGCGTGAAGCGCGTGAAGCGCGTGAAGCGGGTGAAGCGGGTGAAGCCGTGAGGCGCAGACGAACGGCCCTCTGGTTCTGGGGCTTCGTCGGGCCCTTCGTCCTCGGCCTCGCCCTGTTCACGTACGTCCCGCTGCTGTGGAGCCTCGGCCTGAGCTTCTTCGACGCGCACAACACCGTCACGCCCACGCGCTTCGTCGGCCTCGACAACTACACGGCGATGCTGGAGGACGGCGCGTTCACCGGCAGCCTGCGGACCTTTCTCGTCTTCACCGCGTTCATCGTCCCCGCCACCTACGTCCTCTCCCTCTCCCTGGCCCTGATGGTCAACCGCCTCGGACGCGCCCGGGCCTTCTTCCGGTCCGTGTTCTTCCTGCCCGCGGCGTGCAGTTACGTCGTAGCCGCCCTGATCTGGAAGATGTCTCTTTTCAACGGGGTGCGGTTCGGGCTGGCCAACACCGTGCTGGGGTGGTTCGGCGGGGACTCCGTCGCCTGGCTGGCCACCACCGATCCGCCCTGGTACTGGCTGGTCGTCGGCACCGTACGGCTCTGGCTCCAGGCCGGTTTCTACATGATCCTGTTCCTCGCCGGGCTCCAGCGGATCGACCCGGTGCTGTACGAGGCGGCGGCCGTGGACGGGGCCCGGCCCGGCTGGACCGTGCTGCGGCACATCACCCTGCCCCAGCTGCGGGCCACCTCGGTCGCGGTGGTGCTGCTGCTCGTCGTCAACGCCTTCCAGGCCTTCGACGAGTTCTACAACCTGCTGTCCGACGCCAGGGGATACCCGCCCTACGCCCGCCCGCCGCTCGTCTACCTCTACTACACCGCCCTCGGGCAGGGGCAGAACCTCGGGCTGGGCAGCGCGGGCGCCGTGATCCTCGCGCTGGTCATCGCCGTCGTCACCGTCGCACAGACGCGGTGGCTGCGGCTGGGGAAGGCGGTCGCCGGTGGCTGACGCCCTGGTGCGGGCCGGGCGGGCGCTCCGGCTGGTGCTGCTGATCGCGCTCGCCCTGCTGTTCCTGATCCCCTTCTATCTGCTGGTCCGCAACGGGCTGTCGAGCGAGCAGGAGCTGACCTCGCCCGAATGGACCTTCCTGCCAGGGGAGGTGAGGTGGGGGAATGTCCGGGAACTGTTCGACGACTCCTCAGTCCCCTTCGCCCGCTCCCTCCTCAACTCCGCGCTGATCGCGGTCGCGGCGACGCTCGGTACGCTCCTGTTCGCCTCCCTCGCGGGCTACGGCCTCGCCCGCATCCCCTACCGGCACGCGGACAAGGTCTTCTACGGCATCCTGGGCACCCTGCTGGTCCCGGCCGCCGTCACGTTCGTGCCGAGCTTCGTGCTCGTGTCGTCGCTGGGCTGGATCTCCACGCTCCGGGGGCTGATCGTCCCGACGCTCTTCCCGGCCTTCGCCTGTTTCGTCTTCCGGCAGTACTTCCTCGGCTTCCCGAGGGAGCTGGAGGATGCGGCCCAGGTCGACGGGCTCGGGTACGGGCGCACGTACTGGCTGGTGGTCGTGCCGAACGCGCGGCCGGTGTTCGCGGCCGTCGGGACGATCGTGTTCCTCGGCGCGTGGAACTCTTTCCTGTGGCCCCTGGTGATCGGGCAGGACCGCAGCGCCTGGACCGTGCAGGTGGCGCTGTCCTCGTTCACCACGTCCCAGGTCGTGCGGCTGCACGAGCTTTTCGTGGCCGCCGCGTTCTCGGTCCTGCCGCTGCTGCTCGTCTTCCTGTGTTTCCAGCGGTGGATCGTGGCGGGCGCGGAGCGGTCGGGGATCGACTAGGGCCAGTATGGTTCTGGGCATGCGTTGCTGGATATGCGGCTCGGACCGGCTGAGTCCGGTCGGGGAGCTCACCTCGGGTGAACGATGGGGCGAACGCCTTCAGCTCAAGTTCCGCCGCCCGGGAATCCTGAAGCCCCGGCCGGTGTTCGACGCCGTACTCGCGCGGGCCTGCCGGGACTGCGGAGCCCTGTTTCCGTTCCTCGACGAGTACGACCGGCAGCAGCTGGACGCGGTGGCCGATGACCTGGCCGATGTCGAAGGGGCCCAGTCGCACCACTACGGGGTGTCCGACAGCTCCGGCCCGTGAACCCGCGTGCTCACAGCGAGCCGCCGCTGTCCACCACCAGGTCGGTGCCGACGAGCGAGGCCGCGTCGTCGGAAGCCAGGTAGAGGACGGCGGCGGCGACCTCCTCGGTGGCGGAGACCCGGCCGAGCGGGAGCGTGGTCTTCGCGCGTGCCGCCCGGTCGTTCTCCGACTCGCCCGGCCGGAGCGACATCGAGGTCGCGGTGGCGCCGGGGCTGACCACGTTGATACGGACGCCGTCGGCGATGTGGTCCAGGGCGGCGCCCCGGCTGAGGGCGGTCACGGCCGCCTTGGTGGCGGAGTAGGCGGCGGCTCCGGCGGAGGTGGTGTGCCGGCCGAACGTGGAGGACACGTTGACGATCGCGCCGCCCGCGGGCTGGGTGCGCATCTGGCGGATCTGGGCCTGGAGGGCCAGGTGTACGCCGGTGACGTTGATGGCGAGCTGGGTGTGCCAGTCGTCCTCCGGCAGTTCCGCGAGCGGCTGCCCGCCCCGGAAGACACCGGCGTTGTTGACGGCCACGTCGAGCGAGCCGATGGGGGTCCCCCCGCCCGAGCGAAGCCGAGGGTGGGGGACTTCGACGGCGGCCCGGACCAGCGTCTCGGCGTCGGCGGCCCGTGAGACGTCGGCGGTCACCGCGAGGCCCTTGCCGCCCTGCTCCTCGATCAGCCGGACCGTCTCGTCCAGCGGCTCCGGCCGGCGCCCGGCCACGACCACCTGGGCGCCTTCCGCCGCGAAGGCGAGCGCGATGGCACGTCCGATGCCGGAGCCGGCGCCGGTGACGAGGGCGGTCCTGCCGGTGAAACGAGTGCTGGTCATGATCTCCCCTTTTTCTTGACCAAT
This sequence comes from Streptomyces sp. NPDC002671, assembly GCF_053592475.1. Lineage (NCBI taxonomy): Bacteria > Bacillati > Actinomycetota > Actinomycetes > Kitasatosporales > Streptomycetaceae > Streptomyces > Streptomyces sp. NPDC002671. The sequence goes on along the minus strand of NZ_JBSFVU010000007.1, from coordinate 315,132 downwards.
CGGTTCAGTATGAGGGTGTGCAAAACGCACCTCCGCAGAGGTGCGCGTTGTCAGTCCAGAAGTGCCAGTGCCTGCTCCGCCGCGTCCCGGACCCGGGCCGGGTCCGGGGACGCCTTGCCCACCACCCGCACGCCCTGGAGCAGGACGAGCAGCATGCGCGCGAGGGCCTGTGGATCCCGGTCCCCGGCCAGCTCGCCCTGCGCCTGTGCGCGGACCAGCGCGGAGTGCAGCAGGGTCTCCAGGCTGTCCCAGCTGTGCTCGACCCGGCGGGCCGCCGACGTGTCGTGCGGGGCCAGTTCGACCGCCGTGTTGGTCACCAGGCAGCCGTACTCGCGGGTCTCCGCCCCCGCGGCCTCCGTGGCGAACCGCCGGACCAGCGCCCGTACGGCGGGCAGGACCGGCCCCGGTGCGGACAGCTCCCGGGTGATCCGGGGGTGCTGCGTCCGGCCGTACCGGTCCATGGCCCGCAGATACAGCTCATGCTTGCTGCCGAACGTCGCGTACAGGCTCGCCCGGCCGATCCCCAGGTGTTCGACCAGGTCGGCCATCGACGTGGCCTCGTAGCCGCGCCGCCAGAACAGCTCCAGGGCTGCCTGCAGTGCGGCTTCCGGGTCGAATTCCTTGGTTCTGGCCACGTGGTGCAGCCTAGAAGTTTCCGGAACGATCGGTCAAGAAAGGTCTAGGCAGTCCTCACCGATGCTGCCCGGTGCTTCGCACCTCATATGTCGCCACCCGCACCGTCTCGTCGTCCAGGCACTCCCCGGTGGCCAGGTCGAAGCGCTGCTTGAGGAGCGGGGAGGAGACGAAGGGGCGGCCCTGGTGGGTGCCGGTCAGGCCGCGGGAGAGGACGGCCGCGCCGGCGAAGGGGTCGCGGTTGTCGATGGCGTAGAGCCGGCCCGCCCGGTCCCGGAACAGGGCCACCTGGCGGCCGTCCGGCAGCAGGGCCGCGACGCCGCGGCCGGGTACCAGCCGGTGCAGGTCGCAGATCGTGAACCAGGTGTCCGCTTCCGGGTCCAGCTGGACCTGGACCTTCAGGTCGGTCGTCTCGGGTGCCAGGGTCATCGCTGCGCGCTTCCTTCCAGTGCGTCTTCCAGGGGACGGGGGCCGATGTTGAGCAGGGGCAGGTCGGGCTTCATCTGGTCCCGCTCGGGGACGAAGGCGACGACCGGGTCCGGGGTGTCCGGCGCGTTCACGAAGGACACGAACCGGGCCAGCTTCTCCGGGTCGTTGACGGTCTCCGCCCACTCGTCCCGGTAGTTCGAGACGTGGGCCGCCATCAGCGCCTCCAGCTCGTCGCAGATGCCGAGCGAGTCGTGCACCACGACGTCCTGGACGTGCCCCAGGCCGCCCGGGATCCGGTCCAGCCAGACGCTCGTGCGCTCCAGGCGGTCGGCCGTACGGATGTAGAACATCAGGAACCGGTCGATCAGGCGGACCAGTTCGGCGTCGGACAGGTCCTGTGCCAGCAGGTCCGCGTGGCGCGGGGTGGCGCCGCCGTTGCCGCCGACGTACAGATTCCAGCCGTTCGAGGTGGCGATCACCCCGAAGTCCTTCGACTGGGCCTCCGCGCACTCGCGCGCGCAGCCGGAGACGGCGGCCTTGAGCTTGTGCGGCGAGCGCAGCCCCCGGTAGCGCAGCTCCAGGTCGATCGCCATCCGGACCGAGTCCTGGACGCCGTAGCGGCACCAGGTCTGCCCGACGCAGGACTTCACCGTGCGCAGCGACTTGCCGTAGGCATGCCCGGACTCGAAGCCGGCGTCCACCAACCGGGTCCAGATCATGGGGAGTTGTTCGACGCGGGCGCCGAACAGGTCGATCCGCTGGCCGCCGGTGATCTTCGTGTAGAGGCCGAAGTCGCGGGCGATCTCGCCGATCACGATCAGCTTCTCGGGCGAGATCTCGCCGCCGGGGATGCGCGGCACCACCGAGTACGAGCCGTTCTTCTGGAGGTTGGCGAGGAAGTGGTCGTTGGTGTCCTGCAGGGCCGCCTGCTCGCCGTCGAGGACGTAGCCGCTCGCGCCGATCGCCGGGGCGAGGGAGGCGAAGATCGAGGCCACGGCCGGCTTGCAGGTCTCGCAGCCCTCGCCGCCCCGCGCCGCCTCGCGGCCGTGGCGGTCCAGCAGCTCCTGGTACGACGTGATGCGCAGCGCGGAGATGATCTCGTACAGCTCCTCGCGGGTCTGCGCGAAGCAGCCGCACATGCCCTTGTCGACCTCGACGCCGCTCGCCTCCAGTTCGAGCTTGAGCAGCTGGCCCAGCACCTTCTCGCAACTGCCGCAGCTCGTACCGGCCTTGGTGCACTTCTTCACCTCGGGCACGCTGGTGCAGCTGTGCTCGGTGACGGCGCCCCGGATGGTGGCCTTGGTGACGTTGTTGCAGGAGCAGATGATCGCGTCGTCCGGCAGCGCCCCCGGGCCGAGCTGGGTCGGGCCGCCGACCCCGGCGGGCAGCACCAGCGCCTCCGGCGCGACGGGCGGCACCGAGCCGGTCAGCGCGCGCAGCGTGCCGTACTCCTCCGCGTCGCCGACCAGGACGCCGCCGAGCAGCGTGCCGTCCCGGCCGATGACCAGCTTCTTGTACAGGCCGGAGCGGGAGTCCGAGTAGACCACGTCGAGGCAGTCCTCGGCGGTGCCGTGCGCGTCGCCGAAGGAGGCCACGTCCACGCCGAGCAGCTTGAGCTTGGTGGACAGGTCGGCGCCCGTGAAGGCGGCCTCGTCCGCGGCGATGGTCGCGGCGGCCGTCACCGCCTGCTCGTTGCCGGGGGCCACCAGGCCGTACACCCGGCCGTCCGCCGCCAGCGCGCACTCGCCGATCGCGAAGACGTGCGGGTCGGTGACCGAACGGCACTGCTCGTCCACGGTGATGCCGCCGCGCTCGCCGACCGCCAGCCCGCAGTCGCGGGCCAGCTGGTCGCGCGGGCGGACGCCGGCGCTGAACACCACCAGGTCGACGGCGAGTTCGGAGCCGTCGGACAGCTTCATGCCGGTCACGGCACCGTCGGAACCGGCGAGGATCTCCTGGGTGCCGGTGCCCGTGTGCACGCTCATCCCCATGCCCTGGATGGTGCGCAGCAGGGCCGCGCCACCGCCGTCGTCCACCTGCACCGGCATCAGGCGCGGCGCGAACTCCACGATGTGCGTGGTCAGCCCGAGGCCCTGCAGGGCGCCCGCCGCCTCCAGGCCGAGCAGGCCGCCGCCGACCACGGCGCCCGTGGTCGCCCCGCTCTTCGCGTACGCCTCGATGGCGAGGACGTCCTCGATGGTGCGGTACACGAAGCAGCCCTCGGCATCCTTGCCGGGCACCGGCGGCACGAACGGGTAGGAGCCGGTGGCGAGGACGAGGATGTCGTAGCCGACGGTCAGACCGGAGCGGGCCGTCACCGTGCGCGCCTCGCGGTCGACGCTCTCCGCCGGGTCGCCGGTGTGCAGCTCGATGCCGTGCTGCTCGATGAACTCCATGTCGGTCATGGAGAGTTCCTCGGGCGAGGTGCCCGAGAAGTACGAGGTGAGGTGCATCCGGTCGTAGGCCGGGCGGGGCTCTTCGCACAGCACGACCACGCGGTGCGTGCCGGTCAGGCCGCGTTCGGCGAGCGCTTCGAGGAAGCGCTGGCCGATCATGCCGTGGCCGACGAGCACGATCGTGGGGCGGGGGCTGTCCCCGGTGAGGGCGGTCGTGGACATCAGGAGCCTCCGTCAGTGGTGAGCAGGTGAAGCAGCGGACCGTCGTCGAGGAGCGGCTCTGCTCCCTCCCAGGCGCGGGCGAGGGCGCCGACGGTGCCGAGTTCGCCGACGAGGACCCCGCCGACGAGGCGGTCGCCGCGCACGACGACCTTGCGATAGGTGCCCCGGGTGGCGTCGGTGATCCGCACGACGTCGTCACCGGGCCGGGCCTCCGGCTCGCCGAACGCGGCGAGGTCGAAGGGGGACTGCGGACCGGCGAGCGTCAGCCGGGTCAGGGAACGGGTGCCGGTGTAGCGGGCGTCGGCCCGTCCGGCCAGCAACTCGGCGAGGACATCGGCCTGTTCGAGGGCGGGTGCGGCGAGGCCGTACACCGTGCCGTCGTGCTGGGCGCAGTCGCCGATGGCGTGGATGTACGGGTCGGAGGTGCGCAGCTCGTCGTCGACGAGGATGCCCTTGCGGACGGCGAGCCCCGCCTCCTCGGCGAGGCCCGCGCGCGGGCGCACCCCGCAGGCGATGACCACGAGGTCGGCGTCGAGGGCGTAGCCGTCGGCCATCTCCACCGAGCGCACCGCGCCGCCGACACAGCGCACGTCCCGCACATGGCACTCGGTGTGCACCTCGACGCCCAGGTCCCGCAGGTGCCGCAGCACCAGCCCGGAGGCGTCCGGGTCGAGCTGGCGCTCCATGAGCCGCTCGGACTGCTGGGCCAGCACCACCTGCGCCCCGCGCACGGCGAGCGCGCGGGCCGCGGACACGCCGAGCAGCCCGCCGCCGACGACCACCGCCCGCACCCCCGGCCGTACCGCCTTGGCCAGGCCCAGGCAGTCGTCCATGGTGCGGAACGCGTGGACGCCCTCGGGGAGTTCGCACCCGCGGGGGAACAGGCCGCGCAGCGGCGGGAGCACGGGGTTGGAGCCGGTGGCCAGGACCAGCCTGTCGTATGCGATCGACGAGCCGTCGGCACAGCCGATCGTCCGCGCGGCCCGGTCGATGCCGGTGACCCGGGCGCGTACGAGCCCGGCGGGCGCCGGAAGGGCGATCACCTCCGGGGCGTACCGCCCGGCCAGCACCTCGGCGAGCAGCACCCGGTTGTACGGCGGGTGCTCCTCCTCGCCGACGAGCAGCGCGGGCGTGCCCAGCTCGCCGAGCCGCCGGGCGAGCCGCACGCCCGCGAGGCCGGCGCCGATCACCACCACACGCGTATTCGAGGTCATGCAACGCAGCGTGCTTCGCCGAGGTTACCCGGCCGCATCACCTCTGTTTCCCGCGAGGAACGCTGCCCTCAGCGGGGGCACACCCCGGGTGTGAGGGTCCCGAACGGGCGCGAGGGGGCGCTGTGAGGAGAGGCGGCACCGACTAGCCGCGCACCAGGTCCACCAGCCCAGTTGTGTCCTCGTCCCCGTGCCCGTCGGCCAGACGGCGGGCCATCAGCTCCAGGAACGGGGTGAGCAGCCCGGCGCTCACGCCCTGCTCCTCGGCCGTACGCAGCAGGGTGCCGGTGCCCGCGACCTGCATGGCCAGGTTCGAGACCACCCCGGTGGTCAGGTCCCCGCTCTCCAGCCGCTCGGCCGCCGAGTGCGCCATGGACGCCATCGCCTGCAGCCACGGCACCAGCAGCCCGGCGAACTCCTTCGGTACGACCGCCTCCCCGCGCACCAGCGCGAAGGCGTGCGTGATCCCGGCGAACATGCCGTACATCCCGCTCAGCAGGGCCACGTCGTGCAGCGCGGCCAGCCCCGCGTCGGCGCCGACGTACTCCGTGCCGGCCGGGACGGCGAGCGTCTCCCGGTACTCCTCGAACAGGCCGCCGTCGCCGCTGTAGAGCACATACGCGCCGGGTGCGCCGATCATCGGCGGTACGGCCATGATCCCGCCGTCCAGGAAACGGGCGCCGCGCTCCTCGGCCCAGGCGGCCCGCGCCCGGGCCTCGGCCGGGGTGCCGGTGGTGAGGTTCACGAGATCCCGGCCGGTGAGCTCGGCCGCCGCCAGTGCTTCGCCCACCGAGGCGTCGTCCAGCAGGCACGCCACGGTCAGCCGGTTCGCCGCCACCGCCTCCGCCGCGCTCCCGGCGACCACCGCACCCTCGGCGGCCAGCGCCCGCGTCCGCTCGGGCGTGCGGTTCCAGACGGTCAGCGGATGCCCGGCGGCGATCCAGGCCCGGCCGAGCGCGGTGCCCATGGCACCGGTGCCGAGGAGAGTGAGAGACGTACGGGGGTTGCGGGAAAGGGAGTTGTCGGTCATGACGACTAGGCTCGCCCGGGGAGCCCTCCGGCGTAAGTACCTACTTCGAAGTGGGTGGTTACCCGCAGGGAAGGGTGCAGGTGGCGAAGGGGGAGGACATGCCGATCGGACGACGGCCGGGATCGTACGTCTGCGGGGTCGACGCGGCGATGGACGTGATCGGCGGCAAGTGGAAGGTGCTGATCCTGTGGGAGCTGTATGTGCGCCCGCACCGCTTCGGCGAGCTGCGCAGGCAGCTGCCGGGCATCACCGAGAAGGTGCTCGCCGCACAGCTGCGGGAACTGGAGACCGACGGCATCGTGCACCGCGAGGAGTACGACGAGGTGCCGCCCCGCGTCGAGTACTCGCTCACCGAGCGGGGCGCGCTGCTGAACGAGGCGCTGGCACCGCTGGGCGCGTGGGGGAAGGAGCACGTCCTGGGCGGCGAGGTGCCGGCGCACTGAGCCTCAGCGGCTGCCCGTCAGGTGGGCGAAGACGACCACGTTGCCCTGGTAGCCGGTGGAGCGCGAGTAGCCGCCGCCGCAGGTGATGACCCGGAGTTCGGGGCGGGGGGCGGCGCCGTAGACCTTCTGGTCGGGGAAGTTGCGGGCCGCGTAGACCTCGACGGCGTCCACGGTGAAGTAGGCCACCGAGCGGTCCCGGCGGTCCACCTCTATGACGGCGCCCCGCTTCAGCGCGCCCAGGTCGTAGAAGACGGCGGGGCCGTCCGTGTTGTCGACGTGGCCCGCGACGATCGCGGTGCCCGTCTCGCCGGGGGTGGTGCCGGCCTCGTACCAGCCGGCGAGGTTCTTGTTGCCGGCCGGCGGCGCATCCAGGCTGCCGGTGCGGGTGAGGGCCAGGCCCATCAGGGGGGCGTTCACCCGGATCGTGGGTATGCGGATGCGGGTGGGCGGGGAGGGCGGCAGCGCGGGGGCCGAGAGCTTCTGCCCGCCCGGTTCGAACCGGCCCTCGGCGGCCGGCGGCTGCGGTGGCGCGTGCGTCCCCGCGGCGCCGCCGAGCAGCCACACCCCCGAACCGACGGCGACGACGGTGACGGCGGCTATGGCGGTGTCCCCGATGCTGCGCATGCGTACCCCCTCGTCGAGGTGGACACCCTGCCCCCTCCGGGCCACGAGGGGCATCGGACCCGGAGGGGGCGGGACTTGCGGTACCGGCGGACGGACAGCGGAGGGCGTCCGTCAGATCCCGTCGCCTCTCGCCCGGCGATGCAGGAGCCAGGTACCGCCCACGGCGGCGACGGCCAGAGCCGCCACACCCGCCGCGGTCTTCACGGGGTCGGTGCCGAGTGCGCCACCGACCCCCGTCTTCACGCTTCCCCGCGGCTGCACCTGCTCGTGCGCCACGCTCAGGGCCACCACCAGGTCGCCCTTCACCTGCCGGTCGCCTGCCGCGCACTTCGCGACGATCTCGTACGTCCCCGGCTGCGCACTCGGCGGCACCCGGAACTGCCCGATCGCCTCGCCCTCGTGGGTGCTGGGCGCCAGCGTGAAGGTCCCGGCGCCGACCGCGCCCGCGTCCCCGGCCGCCGTGCCCCTGTCCCCGCACGCGGCGGTGTTCACGGTGACCTGGCTGCCCGGCACCACGGTGGAGGGGTACACCTGCAGGCTGCCCGCGTCGCTGCCGGCGCCGTACGCCGGCGCGACGGTGAGACCTGCCGCCGCCATGGCGAGCGCGGTACCGGTCAGCAGACGGGTGGTGCGTCGCATGGTGCTCCCCAGAGCTGGTCCGAAGCTTGTCCGACTCGTGCTCTACCGAGGTAAGTGGCTCCGGGCCCGGACCGCTTCCTGAAGATCTGTCAGGAATGCGGTGAACGGGTGTCGTCCGCGACCCCCACACGGGCTAGAGGGCGGGAGGTTTCGGCAGGTCGTGGGCGTGCGGGCGGGCGCGCGAGAACGCGAGGGGAAGAGCACACGAATGGAGCGGTCGGCACCTGTGAACGGGTGAGACGGTCCTACGGCCTCACGCGGGCCGTCACGCCAGTCGCCCGGCCAGGCCGTCGAGGACGACCTCCAGGGCGTACGCGAACCTGTCGTCGCGGATCTTGGCGGGATCCTCGGTCGACGCGACGGCCTCCGCGTAGGAGTCGACGAGGTGGGCGTGGCCGGACGCGGCCTGCTGAGCGGCGGGTAGCAGACGGGCGATGAACTCGGCCTCGGTCTGCCCGGAGCGGGCGACCGTGGTGAGCCAGGCGGTCTCCGTGGTGCTCGTGCCGATCGTGAACGACAGCACTGCGTCGATCGCGCCCCTGGGGTCGGGGAAGCCGATGGCGGTGAACAGCGCGGCGAGCCGCTCGGAGAAGGCCATGAGGTTGGGGCCGAGATAGGCGAGGCCGGCCTGCCCGAGGACGGCCGACAGCCAGGGGTGCCGCAGGGCAGTCGCGCGGAAGGAGTGCGCGGCCTCGGTGACGGCGGCACGCCAGTCCGGGCTGTCGGAGGGCGGCACGTGGATCTCGGCGGCGACCTCGTCCACGGCCAGCTCCATCAGCTCGTCCTTGGTGGCCACGTGCCGGTACAGGGAGGTCGCACCGGCGTTCAGCCGGGCGCCCAGCTTGCGCATGCTGAGCGCCTCGACGCCGTCCGCGTCCAGCATGGCGATGGCCTCGCGCACGATCGTCTCTCGGCTCAGCGCGGGCTGGTCGGGCTCACTGCGCTGCCGGGCCCAGACGGAGGGGATCCGGTTCTGCTCGGTCCTGGCTGCCATGGCGGACTCCTGTGTGGGCGTACATCGTTCGCGTCCAGCGTACAGCGTTAAAAGGTTGCGCACACCGTTCCGGCCTGCGTACAGTGTTCGCATCGCACCGGAACGGTGTACGCACAGCCGGAACGCTGTGCGCAACAGGGAGGGAACCCCCATGGAAAGCCGCAATCCCCGACGCTGGTGGATCCTCGTCGTGCTCTGCCTGAGCACGCTGGTCCTGGTGATCGACAGCATGGCGCTCACCGTGGCGGTGCCCTCCATGACCGAGGACCTCGGCGCGAGCGCCCAGGACGTCCAGTGGATCCTCGACTCCTACGTCCTGGTCTTCGCCGGCCTGCTGCTCACCTCCGGCAGCCTCGGAGACCGCTTCGGCCGCCGGAAGGTGATGCTGATCGGCCTGCTCCTCTTCGGCGCCGCGTCGCTGGCGGGGACGTACGCCGATAATCCGGGCCAGGTCATCGCCCTGCGGATCGCGATGGGCGTCGGCGGAGCGCTGATCATGCCCTCCACCCTCTCCATCCTCATCACCGTCTTCGACGAGGAGGAGCGCGGCAAGGCGATGGCGGCCTGGGGCTCGGTGTCGATGCTCGGCCTGGTGGGCAGCCCGGTTCTGGGCGGTCTGCTGATCGACCACTTCTCCTGGCACTCGATCTTCTTCCTCAACGTCCCCGTGGTCGCGCTGGCCGTCGTCGCGGGCCTGACCCTGATGCCGGAGTCCAAGGCGCCCTGGCAGAAGGCCGACCCGCTCGGCGCGGTGCTGTCGGCGGCCGGGATGACCGCGCTGATCTGGTGGATCATCGAGATCCCGCAGCACGGCGCCTTCGCGGGCCGCCAGCTGGTCGTGGTCGCCGCCGCGGTGCTCACCCTCGCCGGGTTCGTGGTCTGGGAGAACGTCACCAAGTCCCCGATGGTCCCGCTGGTCCTGTTCAAGCACCGCAACTTCAGCGGCGGTTCGCTCTCCCTGGCGCTGGTCCAGATCGGCAACGGCGGTCTGCTGCTGGTCCTCACCCAGTACCTGCAGTTCGTCCTCGGCTACTCGCCCATCAAGGCGGGCCTGGCCTTCCTGCCGCTGGCCGTCACCGCGCTGATCGGCAACACGGCGGGCGTGAAGCTGGCCGCGAAGATCGGCAACCGCTTCGTGATCCTCTCCGGGATGCTGGTCATGGTCGCCTGCTTCGCCCTGCTCACCACGGTCGACGCCGGCTCCGGCTTCACCGTCCCGGCCATCGCCCTCGGCCTGCTCGGCCTGGGTGCGGGTCTGGCCATGCCGGCCGCGGTGGGCGCCCTGATGGCGACCATCCCGGCGGACAAGGCGGGCGTCGGCTCGGCCCTGAACGACACCATCCAGCAGGCGGGCACCGCCCTCGGCATCGCGATCCTCGGCTCCCTGCTCTCCAGCGGCTACACCGACAAGATGCCGGCCGACGCCCCCGTCGAGGCCCGCCACTCCATCGCCGGAGCCTTCCTCGCAGGCCGGCCGGGCCTGCTGCACACGGCCCGCGAGGCCTTCACCTCCTCGATGGCGACGACGTTCACGCTCAGCGCCCTCGGCGTCCTGGCGGCGGCGGTCGTCGCGACGGCGGTCATGCGGGACACGAAGCCGGCGGGGCAGGCCGGGACCCCGGCCCAGGAGCAGGAGGCCGAGCTGGCCGCCTGACCGGAGCACATGCAGAAGGCCGGTGCCCGAACGACGGGCCCCGGCCTTCTGACGCGTTGCGGGCGACGAGCTTGATCACTCGGTTTATCCCTTCGCTCTCGGCGTTGCTGTGTCCGGTGTCGATGAACGCGGCGATCTCGGGCCACCAGCGGTCGGCGTGGCCTGCGCGGCACGAAACGGCCGCCCCGGCCTGAAGCCGAGGCGGCCCGCTGTCACGCAGCTACAGGTACGTCAGTTGACGTTCACGGCGCTCCACGCCGCCGCCACCGCGTTGTACTCCGTGCTCCCCGCGCCGTAGAGGTCCTTGGCCGCGTTGAGGGTGGCCGTGCGGGCGCCCTTGTAGTTCGTGGAGGACGTCATGTAGACCGTCAGCGCGCGGTACCAGATCTTGCCGACCTTGTCCCGGCCGATGCCGGTGACCGTCGAGCCGTTGGATGTCGGCGAGTTGTAGCTGACGCCGTTGATGGTCTTCGCGCCGCTGCCCTCGGCGAGCAGGTACGCGAAGTGGTTGGCGACGCCCGAGGAGTAGTGGACGTCGAGGTTGCCGACCGAACTGCTCCAGTAATCCGCCGAGTTGCCGTCCTTGGACGGCTTGTCCATGAAGCGCAGGGCCGGCTTGCCGAAGCCGGACTTCACGATCTTCTCGCCGATGAGGTAGTCACCGGGGTCGGAGGGGTTGTTGGCGTACCACTCGACCATCGTGCCGAGGATGTCGGAGGTCGCCTCGTTCAGGCCGCCGGACTCGCCCGAGTAGGTCAGCGCGGCGGTCTTGGAGGTGACGCCGTGGGTCATCTCGTGCCCGGCGACATCGAGCGCCACCAGCGGCCCGAAGGTGCTGCCGTCACCGTCGCCGTACGTCATGCAGAAGCAACTGTCGTCCCAGAAGGCGTTGTTGTAGCTGCTGCCGTAGTGGACGCGGTTGTACGAGCCCTTGCCGTCGTTGCCGATACCGTTGCGGCCCTGGACGTTCTTGTAGTAGTCCCAGGTCTCGTTGGTGCCGTACTGGGCGTCCACGGCGGCCGAGGATCGGTCGCTGTTGCTGCCCGTGCCCCAGTGGTTGTCGGCGTCGGTGAACAGCACTGCGGGGGCCCGGCTGAAGCAGATGCCGAAGAAGCACAGGTCGGTCTTGTTCTGCGCGTCACCGGTGTAGGTGTTGCCGCGGGTCGGGTCCTTGAGCTGGTACGTCGAGCCGGACAGGGTCGTCTCCAGCGGCACGGTCCCGCCGTACAGCGACTTGCCGTCGCCGGTGGCCGTCTCGATGCTGTCCCAGGCGTCGATCTGGGCGCCGGTGCGGGCGTCGGTCAGCACCGTGCGGGCGACCGGGTTGCCGAGCGAGTCCTTGCCGACGGCGTTGGTGCGCCAGGCCAGCCTGGGGGCGCCGTGCAGGGCGTCGACGACCAGCTCCGGCTTGGCCTTGAGCCCGCTCAGCTTCTCGCCGAGGTTGGCGGCGCGCAGCGCGTTCACCGCGAGGTCGGCGGCCTGGGGGGCCGACAGCTTCGGCACGATCGAGGTGAGCGAGATCGCCTGCCGGGTCGCCCGGTCGGTGCTGCGGTAGCTGCCGTTCTTGGCCAGGTGGACGACGAAGTCACCGCCGAGCACCGGGAGTTGGTGGTACGTGCGGTCGTAACGTACGTGCTGGGTGCCGTCCTTGTCGACGATGACGTCCCGGACGCTGGTGTCCTGCGCGGAGGTCAGGCCCAGGTTCGCGGCGTGCGCCAGGAGCGCGGACGCCGCGTTCTGGATCGCGGTGGCCCGGGTCGGTCTGGCGTCGGCGTGCGCGGCGGGGGAGAGGGCGGCGGCCATCAGGGTCGCGGTGGTGACGGCGATGCCGGCGGTGGCGAGGCGACGGGAACCTCGGACGTGCGGCCGTATCCGACTCATCTGCTCTCCTTGAGGGAGACGCCTGCGAGGCGTGGGGGGTGGCGCGGCTGTTGACAGAGATTTAAAAGGCCCTGACATGTCATGTCCATAGCCGGTTCATGGAGATGTGTGACGAGCCGTGGCAGGTACAGAATCGTTTCTGTGATCACTCCGGACCCGCAGCGCCTCCCCTTCTTCGTCTACGGCACCCTCCGCCCCGGCGAACCCAACCACGACGCGTTCCTGCGCGGCCGGACCGAGTCGGAGCGGCCCGGCCGCCTCCCGGACGCCGTGCTCTACGGCGGCCCCGGCTACCCCTACGCCGTGCCGGAACCCGGCGGTGCCGTCGCCGGAGACCTGATCACCCCGCTCCCCGCGGAGTACGAGCGGCTGCTGGCCGAGCTGGACCGCCTGGAGGAGTACGCGCCGGGCGATCCCCGCAGCCTCTACGAACGGCACGCCCGGGACGTCCTGACCGCCGACGGCACCCCGGTCCGCGCCTGGGTGTACCTGGCCGCCCCCGCCGTCGCCGCCCGGCTGCGGGTGCGCGGCGCGCGCATCGAGAGCGGCGACTGGCGGACCCGCGGCCGGCGTTGACGCTCAGCCCAGCAGCGTGACCCCCTCGGGCAGGCTGATGCCGAACTCCTCCTCGACCACGCGCCGCGCCTCCGCCTCGTCCGTGAGCTTGCGCTCGGTGGCGGTGCCGTCGGCCAGGGTCTGGGTCAACCGGTCGCCGTCCAGGGCGAGATGACGCTCGCCGACGGTCCGCTGGACGTAGAGCCGCCGGGAGAAGGGGGACCGGGGGTTGGTCGCCATGTGCCAGTTGTAGACCGCGTAGTCGCCCGCGGTGAACGGCTCCAGCGTGAACGCGTACTGCCCGACCCACGCGTCTGCCGCCCGGTCGTACAGCTCCAGGACCCGCAGCTTCAGCGGCCCGTCGTGCGGGACGGACACCAGCCGGTGCCGTCGCCCGCCGCCCTCGGACTCGGCGCCGGTCACCAGGGGCAACGGTGCCAGCAGCGCACCGGCGGCGCCGAAGCCCACGTCCGCCAGATACGACTCCGGCTCGCCCGGCACCTCGACCCGCAGCATCATGTGCGTACGCGGCCGGCTCATCGGCGTCTCGGCCCCGATCACCACCCGCGCGGCCAGCCCGCTCACCCGGAACCCGAGCGCCTCCAGGGCCAGCCACATGAGCGTGTTGTGCTCGTAGCAGTAGCCGCCCCGGCCACCGTGGACGATCTTGGCCGAAAGGTCGCCCGGAGCCAGCGACGGGACCGTGCCGCGCAGGGCGTCCAGGTTCTCGAAGGGGATGCTCCGGGCGTGCGCCAGATGCACACCCCGCAGCGTCGCGAGGTCGGCCTGCCGGCCGCCCTCCCACCCGATCCGCTCCAGGTAGCCGTCGAGGTCGAACTGTTCGGTATCAGCCATACGGCCAACGTACGTCAGCGGAACGCTGTCACGTGCAGTTCCCCTTGCGGGCCACCGCCGCCCGAAAGTCCCGGGCCAGGGCCTTGTCGTCCGTGCCGGCCTGGACGAGGGTCTGCTTGCCCGCGCACTTCAGGGTCGTCGACCAGGGGTCGGCCCCTGAGCTGTTCAGCCGGACCAGATACGGGTCCTGCGTGACGGTGAAGTGCGGCGCGTCGCTTCCGGTGCCGAGCGAGCAGCTCCAGAGCCGGAAGCCGTCCTCGGTCACGTACTCCTCGGTGTACTTCGCGGGTACGCGAAAGCCCGGCAGACCGCACGCCTTCCCGGCGGCCGGGGCATGCCGGGCGAGCAGCCGCGGAGCCGTGGCCGGTGCCTTGAACGACGCCTCCGAGCAGCCGAGTCGATGCGCGAGTCCGGTCGCTGCCGTCATGAGCACGTCCGTCATCCGCTGCTGGAGCTTGCCGTCGCGCCAGGCCCCTTCCTGGTCGCCCTCCGCCTCCAGCCGGACGTACGCCGGACTGCCGAACGCGAGCTTGCCGGCGCACCGCGCGGGCAGCAGCACCCCCGCCATTGTCTTGTTGACCCAGCCGGGCACGCCCGCGATCGGCCCCCGGAAGGGGGAGACCCCTGCCACCTCGTCCGCCAGGTTCCAGACATCGTCCGCGTTCGCCGAACCGTCGACGGTCAGCCGGAACTGAGGCTGCCGCATCGCACCGTGGGCGTTGAGACCCGCCCCCACCTGGCAGTCGGCGAGCACGCTCCCCTTGAGGTCCCGCTCGTCGGATGCGTACCGCTCAAGCGGGTGAACACTCAGCGCGGCGACATCACCGTGCTTCAGCGTGCCCCAGCAGAAGGCGTGCTGCTCCGCCGCCGGGCCGTCGTCACCGCCGCCCCGCAGGACGGAGACGGTGACACCGACGGCCGTCACGAGCACCGCCACGGCCACGGCCGCGAGGATCGCTGTCTTTCGCCGGTTCGTCATCCCGCAGGCTTTCCCATGCGACCCACGCCAGTGGTGAGGCCGTCGTTGTAGCGCGTCAGGCCCCCGTCCTGAAGGTTGGTCTCGAACTGACCGGGGTCCTTGTCCATCAGGTTCCACTGGCTCTGCGGCACCTTGGAGTGCACCACCTGCTCCAGCATCTTGTTGATCTGCTGGTGCCCGGCGGAGAAGTGCCCGGCGAGATTGTTACGGGTCTCCTTGTCTACCTCGGCGTTGAGGTTGTTCTGGTACTCGGCCGTTCCGACGTCGACCAGGCGCTGGATGGTGTCTCCCGCGAGCGGTATGCCGGTGACCGGGGCGCCGATGAGGTGGTACTGCATCATCTTGTTCCAGCCGTTGATGCTCTTCTTGTCCTCGCCCATCTGGTAGATGACGTCCGCGCGCACCGCGTCCATCTGGCCGAGCGCCATGTTGGACTGCCCGACGAACGCCTTCACGTCCTTGGCACCGGGCGCGTTCTCGTCCACGAACGCCTGGCCGTCGTACTTGTTGAGCTCCTGGGCGACGTATGACGTCTCGGCGTCGTGCACCTGCGCGAACGCGTGTCCGTCCTCCGCCATCGCCCGCATGACGGGGACGAGGTCCTCGTTCTTGATGGTGAGGCCGCTGTAGTCGGTGGGCTGGTTGCGTTCCTGGCCGAGGATCTGGTGGATGTCACCGATGTAGTCGGACATCATGCCGCCCATCGAGTGGCGCAGTCCCGCCGGCATGCCGCCCACCGGGTCGCCCGCGATGCCCTGGCCGTACGCGTTGACGACGTCGGAGAAGATCGCCGCCTGGGCCGGGTCGTGGTGGGCCGGGATCACCGGGGTCTGGACACCCGGCGGGTGTCCCGTGCTGGCCGCCTCCAGAGCGTCGCCGAAGTAGTGCCGCGCGGAGGAGTCGATCAGGTCCTGCGGCATCTTGTTCTCGACGTCGCCTCCCGGCCAGTGCCGGTCCTTGAGGAAGTAGTGGAGGTTGTCGTTCTGGTGCGGGTCGAAGTAGGACTCCGCCGCCTCCGGGTTGCGGCTCATGGCCTTCATCAGGCCGCCCATGGGGTCTTCCTGGGTGCCCTGCCAGTTGTCGGAGATCCCCTCGTACGGATGCTTGGTGTGCGTCTCGTAGTCGCGGATCGTGTCGCCGGTGGCCGACAGGATGCTGCCGTCGTAGACCGCGTCCCCGTCCGCCATGAGCTTGGTGAGCATGCTCAGGCCCGTGCCGCCGCCCGGCAGCATGCCCGGATGCTGCTGAGGCAGGTCGTTGCCCTCGCGGGCGATCTTGAGGAGCTGCTTGGTCCAGTCCGAGGGGTCGCCGCCGCTCGGGCCGAGGGGCGAGCCGGCGCGGGTCGCGGTGGCGAGGTTGACGGACAGGGCGTCGCGCAGCTTGCGCTCGGTGTCCGACAGCTGCCCGTCCCGGCCGCCGCCCTGCAGGTTCTCCGCGAGCAGCAGCAGGCCCTCCTGCCCGTCCCGGCCGCGGAAGTTCAGGTCCTTCATCAACTCGCTGGAGAAGACAGGGGAGTTCTTGCCGTTCTCCGTGAGCTCCAGGAGACGCTTCATCTCCGTGTCGCTGAGCCCGTCGAGCCGGGAGTACAGCCCCGCGGCCTCCTTGGCGTCCTTCGTGTCCTGGGCGGCCTTCTTCTCCGCGCCGACGGCCTGGTCGCGGTCACCGTAGACGGAGTCCGCGAAGCCCTCCTTGACGCTGTCCACGAGGGACTTGAGCACCCGGGCCGCGGAGCTGTCGCTCTCCGTCGCCTTGCTGAGGGTCCGCTGCACCTCGTCGCGGAGCAACTCCTCGTCGGTCACGGTGTGCTCGGGCACCGTCGTGCCCTTCGCGGCACGGTCGGGGTGGATGATCATCTGCACGTGGAACTGCCCGCAGCCGTCGTCCACGACCGTCAGGTTCTTCTTCCGCGCGTCGTCGATGGTCTCCTGGAGGTGCTGGCGGTAGGAGATCAGTTCCTCGCGGGTGTCGCTCAGGATGTTGGCGATGCTCTGCGCCTGGGTGTGCGCGTCCGTGAACTCGTCGGCCGTCTTCGACACGAACTCCCGGGTGACGGTCGCGTTGATGCCCGCCCAGCGGGCTGTCATGGCCTTGGCCTTGAGGTTGTCCCGGGCGTCCCGTTCGAGCGTCTCCAGGCGCTTCGTCATGGTCTCCCAGTCGGTGATCGCCTGGCCGAGTTGGGAGAAGTCGCCCTTCAGCAGCACGTTCAGGTCCATC
Source organism: Streptomyces sp. NPDC002671 (assembly GCF_053592475.1). Taxonomy (NCBI): domain Bacteria; kingdom Bacillati; phylum Actinomycetota; class Actinomycetes; order Kitasatosporales; family Streptomycetaceae; genus Streptomyces; species Streptomyces sp. NPDC002671. The sequence goes on along the minus strand of NZ_JBSFVU010000007.1, from coordinate 298,373 downwards.
AGTACCCCCGGTGCTGGTCGAAGCCCTCGTCCAGCATGGAGATGCTGCTGAGCGTGGCGTAGACCCGGGCGTCGTCGCCCTTGTGGACGGCCTGCGTGAAGTCGAGGTGCGTGTAGATGTGCACACACGCGTCGAGCAGGTTCTGCGTCTGGTCCACCCACCGCACGGCCACGTGGTCGAGGGCCTCACCGATCAGGAACCCCTGGTCCGTGAGCCCGCCGGCGGCCTTCAGCGAGGACATGCGCGCGAGGTCGCCCGCCTGGTTGAAGTCCTTGTACAGCGAGTTCGCGGCATCGCCCACGGCCTTCAGGTCCTGGTGGTCGACCGTCAGGTCGCCGTGCGGGACGTCACCCCCGCCGCCTCCCGGGTCGTCGACGTGGTTGAGCTGCATCCCGGCCGCGCCGCGTTGCTGCGCCTGAGCCTTGAGCTGCTCCCATTCGTCCCATGCCATGCGGATCTCCCCCGTACGAATGTCACCGTGACTGGTGATCCGGCGACCTTAGCGAGACTAGCGAGACTACGGTCAACGGTGGGGATGGTGTCCAGGAGTTGAACCCAACTCATGACGGAACCGCTACGGACTTCACCACCTCCACCCGCACCGCGCACGACTTGAACTCCGGCATCCGGGAGGTCGGGTCGAGGGCCGGGTTGGTGAGGTTGTTGGCGCGGCCCTCGCCCGGCCAGTGGAAGGGCATGAAGACGGTGTCCGGGCGGATGCCGTCGGTGATGCGGGCGGGCGCCACGGCCCGGCCGCGCCGGGAGACGACCGTCACCGGGTCGCCCTCGCCCGCGCCGATACGGGCCGCGAGCCGCGGGTGCAGCTCCACGAACGGGCCGGGCGCGGCGGCGTTCAGCTCGGCGACCCGCCGGGTCTGCGCGCCCGACTGGTACTGCGACACCACCCGACCGGTGGTCAGCAGCAGCGGGTACTCCTCGTCCGGCTCCTCCGCCGTCGCCCGGTGCGCCACGGCCGCGAACCGCGCCCGCCCGTCCTCGGTGGCGAACCGGTCCAGGAAGAGGCGGGGCGTGCCCGGGTGGACCGCCTCGTCGCCGCCCTGTGCCGTCTCCTCCGCGGTCTGCGGGCACGGCCAGAACACGCCGTTCTCCTCCGCGAGCCGCCGGTAGGTGATGCCGGAGTAGTCCGCAGGGCCGCCGGCGCTGGCCCGGCGGAGTTCGCCGAAGACCTCCTCGGGGTCGGTCGGGAAGCCCTTCTCCACGCCCAGGCGGGCCGCCAGACCGTGCAGGACGTCCAGGTCGCTGCGGACGCCGGAGGGCGGGGGGAGCGCCCGGCGGCGCAGCAGCACCCTGCCCTCCAGGTTCGTCGTCGTACCCGCCTCCTCGGCCCACTGCGTCACCGGCAGGACGACGTCCGCGAGCTCCGCCGTCTCCGACAGGACGACATCGCAGACGGTCAGGAAGTCCAGCGCCTTGACGCGCTCCTCCACATGCGCGGCGCGCGGGGCCGACACCACCGGGTTGGAGCCCATCAGCAGCAGCGCGCGGATGTCCGTGCCGAGCGCGTCCAGCAGCTCGTACGCGCTGCGCCCGGGGCCGGGCAGGCTGTCCGGGTCCACGCCCCACACCTCGGCCACGTGGCGCCGGGCCGCCGGGTCGTCCAGCTTGCGGTATCCGGGCAACTGGTCTGCTTTCTGGCCGTGTTCGCGTCCGCCCTGGCCGTTGCCCTGCCCGGTCAGACAGCCGTACCCGGACAGTGGGCGGCCCGCCCGGCCCGTCGCCAGGCACAGGTTGATCCACGCGCCCACCGTGTCCGTGCCCTTGGAGTGCTGCTCCGGCCCGCGGGCCGTCAGCACCATCGCGGCCTCCGGCTCGCAGAACATCCTCACGGTCTCGCGGAGTTGGGGAACGGACACCCCTGTGATCCGTTCCACGTACTCCGGCCAGTGCGCCATCGCCGCCGCGCGCGCCTCCTCCCAGCCCGTCGTGCGCTCCCGGATGTACTCCTCGTCCGTCCGCCCCTCGGCCACCACCAGGTGCAACAGGCCGAGCGCCAGGGCGAGATCGGTGCCGGGTCGGGGCGCGAGGTGCAGGTCGGCCTGCTCCGCGGTCTTCGTCCGGCGCGGATCGATCACGATCAACGTGCCGCCGTTCTCCCGCAGTTCACGGAAGTAGCGCAGCGACGGCGGCATCGTCTCGGCGAGGTTCGAGCCGACCAGGATCACGCACCCGGTCCTCGGGACGTCCTCCAGCGGGAACGGCAGCCCCCGGTCCAGCCCGAACGCCTTCGTCCCGGCGGCGGCGGCCGACGACATGCAGAAGCGGCCGTTGTAGTCGATCTGCGAGGTGCCCAGCACCACCCGCGCGAACTTGCCGAGCGCGTACGCCTTCTCGTTCGTCAGCCCGCCCCCGCCGAACACCCCCAGCGCATCGGCCCCGTACCGCTCCCGCGTCGCCCCGAGCCGCTCGGCGACCAGGTCCAGCGCCTGTGTCCAGGACGCGGGCACCAGCCGGCCCCCGGACCGCACGAGCGGCGAGGTCAGCCGCGCCCCCGGCGACAGCACCTCGGCGGCCGTACGGCCCTTGCCGCACAGCGCGCCCCGGTTCACCGGGAAGTCCGCACGCTCGGCCACCTCGACGCCCCCCTGTGGCAGGGACAGGATGTTCATCCCGCATTGCAGAGCGCAGTACGGGCAGTGGGTGGGCGTCGAGGTGGAGTCCATGCAGCCCAGCGTGCGTCGGGCGTGTTACGGCCCCGGGCTGCTCCTGTTAAGCCGCCGGGACGGCGACCTCCCCGCCGGGCCGGGCGGGGCGTGAGGTCGCGGTTCCGTGTCTACTGCCGGTTCAGGGAGCGGGTGACGCCCGCCGCGATCGTCGTCGCCAGCACCCAGCCGGTGGCGATCAGCAGATACGACAGCCACTGGTACCCGTCGCGCGGCGCGAACGCCGCCTCCTGGCCGAAGTCGATGATCGGCAGCAGCAGGTCCAGGGTGTAGAAGAGCGGGTTGAACACGGGCGCCTCGGCCGGCTGGAGCGCGGGCGGATGGTGCAGGGCGAAGGCGAGCGTGCCGGTGCACAGCAGCAACAGCAGCCAGCCCGCGGCCCGCATCGGGCGGAAGCCGTAGCCGACGGCCGCGTCCTGGAGGTAGCCCCACAGCCGGGCGTACGGCGGCAGGGTGCGGCGGTGGCGACGGAGCTTGGCCAGCTGGACGGTGCGCGCGGCGGCGTCGTCGCCCACCGTGCGGTACGCCGTGGTCAGCTGCTCGTACGGGTGGGGAAGGTACCCGGCCGGCTCGCCTTCCAGCAGCGGAAGACGCTGCTCGGCCGGGAGGTGCGGGGTCAGGACGCGGTAGCTGAGCCCGTCGGTCTGCACCTGCCGGGGCCACACCTCGGGCGGCACGTGCAACAGGTCGAGCTGGGCACGGCGCAGATTGACAGCTCCCTCGATGGGCGCGGCCTCCCGCAGCCACAGCTCGCCGACGGCACAGCTGCTGGCGCGCAGGGCCTGGCCGTCCGGGTTGGACAGCCGGGCATAGGCGAGATTGAGCTGACGGGGAATCCGGGCACCGCCCAGATTCACCCGGCCACGGGCCCGCAGCCGCATGGCGTTCAGGTCGGTGCCGACCGTCAGCACCTCGGCGTGCAACGCGGTCTCTCCGGGGGCGTTCAGCTCCGCGTCGTTGAGGTTCACCTGATTGCGGACGACCGCCCCGTTCAAGTGGACCTTGCCGTGCACGACCAGGTCCGGGGCCCACACGTCCGTGCCCACCTCGGCGTGGTTGAGCTGGGCACGGACGTGTGGGCCCCGGAGCTGCCGAGCCGCGCCCCGTCGGCGAACAACGGGTGATCCGCACGACCGTTCCTGTGGACTGAGCAGAAGTGAGTCCTGTTCAGCCGCACGCCCCGAACGGTCTTGGGCGCACTGGTCCCCGGCGTACTCGACCCCGAGGCAGCGACACGGATCCTGTCCGTGGTCCGGTCTCGGGAGGCCAGTTCCCTATGTGACCTGGCCAGTGGGTAAGGCCAGTGGCGACGGGGAGGCCCCGAACCATCACTCCGGTGGAGCGGGGGCCCCGCACGCCGACGCCATACCCGGCGTCCCAGATCACACAATCACCGTAGCCCGAACGGCCCAAGACATCGCAAGCCAGCAAGCCGACCTTCACACGATCGAGCTAAACTCCCCTCGCCGAGCGGGAAGGCGTTCCGGACGCGGCGCTCGGCCGGTGTCAGGTCCGTGATCTCCATCCTCAGCCCCGCGCCCCCGCCAGCGCCTTCGTGACCCCCTGCTCCCGCGGCCCCAGGAAGGTCGGATCCGGATGGAACACCGCGTCCAGCGCCGCCTTGCCCGCCGCGAAGATCTCCCGGGTGCCGCCGTAGTACCAGGTCGCGTCGTGCTTGTCCTGGACCCCGACGCCGTACGAGTCGACCCCCGCCGCCTCGCACAGCGCGACCGCCCGCCGGATGTGGAAGTCCTGGCTGATGAGCACCGCCCGGTCCACCCCGAAGATCTTCTTGGCCCGCACGCACGAGTCCCAGGTGTCGAAACCGGCGTAGTCGCTGACGATCCGCCGGTCCGGCACGCCGTGCTTCTTCAGGTACGCGCGCATGGCGTCCGGCTCGTCGTAGTCCTTGCGGCTGTTGTCCCCGGTGACCAGCACCACCTCGACCCGGCCCGCCCGGTACAGCTGCGCCGCCGCGTCCAGCCGGTGCGCCAGGTACGGCGAGGGTTCGCCCTTCCACAGGCCGGCCCCGAAGACCATGGCGACCTCGGCGCGCGGGGCGTCCGCGGTCGTCCGCAGCCGGTCCGCCGTCGACAGGAACAGCCAGGCCGCCGGCAGCAGCGCCAGCACGCACACGGCCATCACGGCCTGCACCAGCCGCCGCTGCCCCCGGCGGGTGCGCGGCAGCCGCGGTCGACGGATCTTCATGCGTCCCCCATTGATCCGGTCCCATGTGAACAGTTGATCGGTTCCGACCATGGAGGACGCGCGGGACGGCGCTCCGGTTCGCCTCACACCTCGCCGCCGTGCGCCGTGAACCCATGGAAAACACTCGTGACGACCGTGCAACGGCGACGCAACCTCCGGCCGTCAGGATCTCCGTATGACGGCGTCGCATCCTCTCCCCGACGGGCCCAGCGTCCACCTGGACAGCACGGCGGACCTCATGAGCGCCATCAGCAGTCGGCTCGCCGACCGGCTCAGGCTCGTCTCGCCGAGCGGCGCGCGCCGCCCCGACGAGCCCGCCCTCGTCCTGGTGGCCCACGGCAGCCGCGACCCGCGCGCGCTGGACACCGTACGCACGCTCATGGAGCGGGTACGCGAGCTGCGCCCCGCGCTGCCCGTCCGGCTGGGCCACATCGAGCTGAACGAGCCGCTGCTGTCCGACACCCTCGCCGCCCTCGGCGACACCCCCGCCGTCCTCGTACCGCTCCTGCTCGGCCGCGGCTACCACGTCAAGCAGGACATCCCCGAGATGGCCGCCGCCGCGTCCGTCCGGGCCCGCCTGGCCGCCCCGCTCGGCCCGCACCCGCTCCTCGTGGAGACCCTCTACGACCGCCTGGTCGAGGCCGGCTGGCACACGCCCAAGGACGACATCGCCCGCCGCTCGACCGCGGTGGTCCTCGCCGCGGCAGGCTCGCGCGACCCCGACTCGGCGACGGACACCTGCCGCACGGCCCGCCTCCTCGCCGACCGCCTCGGAGTCCCGGTCGTCCCTGCGTACGCCTCGGCGGCGACCCCCACGGTCCGGTCAGCGGTACGCGCCCTGACGGCCCGGGGCCGCCACCGGGTGGCGATCGCGTCGTACTTCACTGCCCCGGGCCGCTTCGCGACACAGTGCGCGGACCAGGCGCCATGGACAGCGGCGGCTCCATTGGGGGCGCACGAGGCGATGGCCCGCTTGGTGGTGCACCGCTATGAGGAGGCCTTGGCGGCACGGTCGATTGCGGCTGCCTGAGGGACCATCCGCAGTCGCCCGAATTCCGCACCCGGCAGATCACCAGGCGCCCGGCACCATCCAATTGTCACTGCCGCCGCTTACTGTCAGAGCATGGAAGGCACCGCACCCGAGAACGCTTACGACCCGGCGTCAGTCGAACGCTGGGCTCCCGAACCCGACAAGCGCCCAGGGCGCACCGCCTTCCAACGCGACCGCGCCCGCATCCTGCACAGCGCAGCGCTCCGCCGCCTGGCCGGCAAAACCCAAGTGGTCACGCCCGGTACACGCAGCCTCGCCTGGGACGCGAGCCCCCGCACCCGCCTGACCCACTCCCTGGAGTGCGCCCAGGTCGGCCGGGAGCTGGGCGCAGCGCTCGGCTGCGACCCCGACCTGGTCGAAGCCGCCTGCCTCTCCCACGACCTCGGCCACCCGCCCTTCGGGCACAACGGCGAACAGGCGCTGAACGAGTTCGCCGACGACTGCGGTGGTTTCGAGGGCAACGCCCAGTCCCTCAGACTCCTCACCCGCATCGAGCCCAAGCGGTTCACCCCGGAGGGCTCCGTCGGCCTCAACCTCACCCGCGCCGCCCTGGACGCCGCCACCAAGTACCCCTGGCCGCGCGGCGCGCACCCCACCGACCCGGCGTCGAAGAAGTTCGGCGTGTACGAGGACGACCGCCCGGTGTTCGACTGGGTCCGCAAGACCGCCCCCGGCACCCGCACCTGCTTCGAGGCGCAGGTCATGGACTGGGCGGACGATGTGGCCTACTCGGTGCACGACGTCGAGGACGGCCTGCACGCCGGCCACATCGACCCCAACTGCCTGCACGCCGAGCCCGAACGGCAGGCGGTGTTCGAGGTGGCCGTCGGCCGCTACGTCCCCGCGGACACGGACCCCGAAGAACTGGCCGCTGCCCTCGACCGCCTCCAGGACCAGGAGTGGTGGCCGCACGGCTACGACGGCACGGCGGTCGCCCAGGCCCGCCTGAAGGACGCCACCAGCCAGCTCATCGGCCGGTTCTGTCTGGCCGCCGAGGGCGCCACGCGCGCCGCGTACGGCAGCGGCCGGCTCACCCGCTACGACGCCGAACTCGTCGTACCCCGCGAGACGCGGATGGAGTGCGCGGTGCTCAAGGCGGTCGCGGACCGGTATGTGATGCAGCGCGCCGAGCAGGAGCGGCTGCGCGCCGACCAGCGGGTGGTCGTGGCGGAGCTGGCGGAGGCGCTCACGGCCCGCGCGCCCGACGGTCTGGATCCGCAGTTTCGGGCGCTGTTCGACGGGGCAGGCGACGACCACGCGCGCAAGCGGGTGATCGTCGACCAGATCGCATCCCTCACCGACGCCTCGGCCCGCTCGCTGCACGCGAGACTTACAGGGCATATGTGAGAGGAACGTGCCCGACCGTGGCCTGATCGGGTCACTCCCTCTTCCCGCATCACGCTGCGTGCGGGACGCTCGCATGTGGCGGCACCCTTAAGAGGAGGCATCAAGTGGTCGACGCGGATCAGACATTCGTCATCGTCGGAGGCGGCCTCGCCGGAGCGAAGGCGGCCGAGACGCTCCGCGCGGAGGGCTTCACCGGCCGGGTGATACTGATCAGCGACGAACGCGACCACCCCTACGAACGGCCGCCGCTGTCCAAGGGCTTCCTGCTCGGCAAGGAGGAGCGGGACAGCGTCTTCGTGCACGAGCCCGGCTGGTACGCGCAGCACGACGTCGAACTGCACCTCGGCCAGACCGTCGTCGCGATCGACCGCTCCGCGAAGACCGTCCGCCTGGGCGACGGCACCGTCATCCGCTACGACAAGCTGCTCCTCGCGACCGGCGCCGAGCCGCGCCGCCTCGACATCCCCGGCACCGACCTGGTGGGCGTCCACCATCTGCGCCGCCTCGCCCACGCCGAGCGGCTCAAACACGTCCTAGCCGCCCTCGGCCGGGACAACGGGCACCTCGTGATCGCGGGCGCCGGCTGGATCGGCCTGGAGGTCGCGGCGGCGGCCCGCGAGTACGGCGCCGAGGTGACGGTGATCGAGCCGCTGCCCACCCCGCTGCACAGCGTCCTCGGCCCCGAGCTGGGCAACGTCTTCGAGCAGCTGCACCGCGAGCACGGCGTGCGCTTCCGCTTCGGCGCGCGGCTCACCGAGATCGTCGGCCAGGACGGCATGGTCTTCGCGGTCCGCACCGACGACGGCGAGGAGCACCCGGCGCACGAGGTCCTCGCGGCGATCGGCGCGGCACCGCGCACCGGCCTGGCCGAGGCGGCGGGCCTGGAGCTGGCCGACCGGGCGCACGGCGGCGGCGTCGCGGTCGACGAACGGCTGCGCACCTCCGACCCCGACATCTACGCGGCCGGTGACGTCGCGGCCTTCCCGCTCGGCCTCTTCGGCACCAGGATCCGCGTGGAGCACTGGGCCAACGCCCTGAACGGCGGACCGGCGGCGGCGCGCTCGATGCTGGGCCAGGACGTCGTCTACGACCGGGTGCCCTACTTCTTCACCGACCAGTACGACCTGGGGATGGAGTACAGCGGCTGGGCGCCGCCGGGGTCGTACGACCAGGTGGTCGCGCGCGGTGACATGGCCAGGCGGGAGTTCATCGCGTTCTGGCTCAAGGAGGGACGCGTCCTGGCCGGGATGAACGTGAACGTGTGGGATGTCACAGAGCAGATCCAGACACTGATCCGTTCCGGGGCAGAGGTGAACCCGGAAGCCCTGGCCGACCCGGGCGTACCCCTCGACAGCCTGGCTTCCTGAAGACCGGGGGTGTCGGTCCAGCCCCGTAGAATTCACGCGTGGCAGGACGGATCAACGACGAGGACGTGAAGGCGGTACGGGACGCGGTCCCGATCGACGCCGTGGTCTCCGAGTACCTCCAGCTGCGCAACGCGGGCGGCGGCAACCTCAAGGGCCTCTGCCCCTTCCACGACGAGAAGTCGCCGTCCTTCCAGGTCAGCCCGAGCAAGGGACTCTTCCACTGCTTCGGCTGCCAGGAGGGCGGCGACACCATCACCTTCGTCATGAAGGTGGACCACCTCTCCTTCTCGGAGGCGGTCGAGCGGCTGGCCGCCCAGGCCGGCATCACGCTGCGCTACGAGGAGGGCGGGTACAACCCCGCCCACCAGCGCGGCGAGCGCATCCGCCTGGTCGAGGCGCACAAGATCGCCGCCCAGTGGTACGCCGAGCAGCTCGCCACCAGCCCGGAGGCCGAGACCGGCCGGCTCTTCCTCGCCGAGCGCGGCTTCGACCAGGCAGCCGCCGTCCACTTCAGCGTCGGCTACAGCCCCCAGGGCTGGGACCACCTCACCCGCTACCTGCGCGGGAAGGGCTTCACCGACAAGGAACTGATCCTCTCCGGCCTCTCCCAGGAGGGCCGCCGCGGACCCATCGACCGCTTCCGGGGCCGCCTGATGTGGCCCATCCGGGACATCGGCGGCGAGGTTGTCGGCTTCGGCGCCCGCAAGCTGTACGAGGCGGACAACGGCCCGAAGTACCTGAACACGCCCGAGACGGCGATCTACAAGAAGAGCCAGGTGCTGTACGGCATCGACCTGGCGAAGAAGGAGATCGCGAAGGCGAGCCGCGCGGTGGTGGTCGAGGGCTACACCGACGTGATGGCCTGCCACCTCGCGGGCGTCCCGACGGCCATCGCGACCTGCGGTACGGCCTTCGGCGGCGAGCACATCAAGATCCTGCGCCGCCTGCTGATGGACAACGGATCAGCCCGCGTGATCTTCACCTTCGACGGCGACGCGGCCGGCCAGAAGGCCGCCCTGCGCGCCTTCGAGGACGACCAGAAGTTCGCCGCCGAGACCTACATCGCCATCGCCCCGGACGGCATGGACCCCTGCGAGCTGCGCCTGGCCAAGGGCGACGAGGCGGTCGCCGACCTGGTCGAACCCCGCACCCCGCTGTTCGAGTTCGCGCTCCGCCAGATCGTCGGCCGCTACGACCTGGACACCCCGGCGGGCCGCGCGGCGGCCCTGGACGAGGCGGCACCCGTGGTCGCCCGCATCAAGAACAGCGGCGCCCAGCACGAGGTCGCCGTCGAACTGGCCGGCATGCTCGGCATCCTCGACACCCAGTTCGTCGTCAAGCGAGTGGCCCAACTGGCCCGCTGGGCCCGCGAACGCGGCGGCAAGGGCGGCCCGCAGCAACAGCCCCGCGCCCCGCAGCAGCAGTGGGAGGGAGCCTCCCGCCCGGCGAACTCCGGCCCGGCGCTCACCCTGCGCAACCCCGTCTACGCCACCGAGCGCGAACTGCTCAAACTCGCCCTGCAACGGCCCGCGCTGGTGTCGCCCGCGTTCGACGCGTACGGCGTCGACGAGTTCACCGCCCCTCCCTACGCGGCCGTACGCCAGGCGATCGCGGAGGCGGGCGGCGCCGAGTACGGCGGCCAGGACCCGCAGGAGTACCTGGTCCGCGTCCGGGACGCGGCGCCCGACGACACGGTCCGGGCGATGGTGACGGAGCTGGCGGTGGAGGCGATCCTGCGCCGCACGGTCGACGAGGCCTATGCCGGCGAACAGCTCGTCACCGTCCGGCGCAGGGCCGTGACCCGTCGGCTCACCGATCTCCAGGGCAGCTTGACCCGGCTCGGGCACACGGATCCGGCGCAGTCGGCCGCCGTCCAGAACGAGATGATGGTCCTCACCAGGTACGACAGGGCGCTGCAGAACGAGGGTCCCTCGGCTCTCTGAGCACCAGGGTCACCAACGGGTCACGGACCGGACGCAAAAAGTCACCGCACGCCCCTCGTAGCGGGGATGTGTCGTACTCCACACTGGGGTCGGTGTCCGAGTCCTCGGAGCGCAGGCCGTCGACTCTGCTCCCGAAGTACCGCTGCCGTACTCCTTGAGCAGCGAACATCCTGGAGGTCGCCCCCGTGCAGACCCAGACCCTCACTCAGACCGACAGCAGTACCGGTGCCACCCCCGGCGAGCCGGACGAGGAGACCGGCGTCGTCGCGGCCGTGCCGCCACAGAGCCGTGGCGCGCATCACCCGGAGACCGCCGAGACGGCCGCGGAGCCGACGGAGCCGCCTGCCGACGCGCTCGCGGAGGACGCCGAGGAGCCCGCCGAGGAGCCCGCCGAGGCGCCGGTCGCCGCCCGGGCCGAGAGCGGGGGTCCCTCCGCCGACCTGTTCCGCCAGTACCTGCGCGAGATCGGCCGCATCCCACTGCTCACCGCCGCCGAGGAGGTCGAACTCGCCCGCCGGGTGGAGGCCGGCCTGTTCGCCGAGGAGAAGCTGAGCAGCACCCCCGACCTGGACACCCAGCTCGCCATGGACCTGGACCGGCTCGTCGTGCTGGGCCGGATGGCCAAGCGGCGGCTCATCGAGGCCAACCTGCGGCTCGTGGTCTCGGTCGCCAAGCGGTACGTCGGCCGCGGGCTGACCATGCTCGACCTCGTCCAGGAGGGCAACCTCGGGCTCATCCGGGCCGTGGAGAAGTTCGACTACGCCCGCGGCTACAAGTTCTCCACGTACGCCACCTGGTGGATCCGGCAGGCCATGTCCCGGGCGCTGGCCGACCAGGCCCGCACCATCCGCGTCCCCGTGCACGTCGTCGAGCTGATCAACCGCGTCGTACGGGTGCAGCGGCGGATGCTCCAGGAGCGCGGCTACGAGCCCACCCCGGACGAGGTCGCCGCCCACCTCGACCTGGCGCCCGAGCGGGTCGGCGAGGTCCTGCGGCTCGCCCAGGAACCGGTCTCCCTGCACGCGCCCGTGGGGGAGGAGGACGACGTGGCCCTCGGCGACCTCATCGAGGACGGCGACGCGGCCAGCCCCGTCGAGTCCGCCGCGTTCCTGCTGCTGCGCGAGCACCTGGAAGCGGTGCTGTCCACGCTCGGCGAGCGCGAGCGCAAGGTCGTCCAGCTCCGCTACGGACTGATCGACGGCCGTCCCCGCACCCTGGAGGAGATCGGCCGTCTGTTCGGCGTGACCCGGGAGCGCATACGCCAGATCGAGTCCAAGACCCTCAACAAGCTCCGGGACCACGCCTTCGCGGACCAGCTGCGGGGTTACCTGGACTGAAAAGCAGGAGGGGGCCGCCACAGTCGCGTGGCGGCCCCCTGTCTGCCGGTCGGCTTCCCTGCGCCTAGTCGACCTCCGCCAGCGCCTGCGCGAACTGGGCCTTGTACAGCCGCGCGTACGCCCCGTCCGCCTCCAACAGGTCGGTGTGCGCGCCCTGTTCCACGATCGAGCCGTTCTCCATCACCAGGATCGTGTCGGCGTCCCGGATGGTGGAGAGCCGGTGCGCGATCACGAACGACGTACGGCCGTGCGCGAGTTTGGCCATCGCCTTCTGGATCAGCACCTCGGTACGGGTGTCGACGGAGCTGGTCGCCTCGTCCAGCACCAGGATCACCGGGTCGGACAGGAACGCCCGCGCGATCGTGATGAGCTGCTTCTCACCGGCGCTGACCCCGGTGCCCTCGTCGTCGATCACGGTGTCATAGCCGTCGGGGAGGGTGCGGATGAACCGGTCGGCGTGCGCCGCCCGTGCCGCCTCCTCGATCTCGCCCCGGGTGACCTCCCGCGAGGCGCCGTACGCGATGTTCTCCGCGATGGTGCCGCCGAACAGCCAGGTGTCCTGGAGCACCATGCCGATGCCGGACCGCAGTTCGTCGCGGGACATCTTCCGGATGTCCACCCCGTCGAGAGCGATCCGGCCGCCCGACACGTCGTAGAACCGCATCAGCAGGTTGACCAGCGTGGTCTTGCCCGCGCCGGTCGGGCCGACGATGGCCACCGTCTGGCCCGGCCGCACCGTCAGCGACAGGTCCTCGATCAGCGGCTTGTCGGGGTCGTAGCGGAACGACACCTGCTCCAGGTCCACCAGCCCGCGCAGCTCGGCCGGCCGCTCGCCCGGCACCGGGTCCGCCTCCTGCTCCTCCGCGTCCAGGAGTTCGAAGATCCGCTCCGCCGACGCCACACCCGACTGCACCAGGTTCGCCATCGACGCGACCTGCGTCAGCGGCATCGAGAACTGCCGCGAGTACTGGACGAAGGCCTGCACGTCACCGATGGAGAGCGAGCCGGAGGCCACCCGCAGGCCGCCGACGACCGCCACCAGGATGTAGTTCAGGTTCGACACGAACATCATCAGCGGCTGCATGACGCCACTGTTGAACTGCGCCTTGAACGCGGCCTGGTACAGCGCCTCGTTCTGCTCGGCGAACTGCTGCGCCGACTCCTCCTGGCGCCCGAACACCTTCACCAGGGTGTGCCCGGTGTACATCTCCTCCACGTGCGCGTTCAGCTTGCCGGTGGTGCGCCACTGCTGCACGAAGTGCGGCTGCGACCGCTTGCCGACCCGGGCGGCCACGAAGACCGACAGCGGCACGGTCACCAGCGCGACCAGCGCGAGGATCCAGGAGACCCAGAACATCATCGCGAGCACGCCGATGATGGTGAGCACCGAGTTGATCAGCTGGCCCATCGACTGCTGGAGCGTCTGCCCGATGTTGTCGATGTCGTTGGTCGCGCGGGAGAGCACCTCGCCGCGCTGGCGCTTGTCGAAGTACGACAGCGGCAGCCGGGACAGCTTCGTCTGCACGTCCTCCCGCATCCGGAACATCGTGCGGTTGACGGTCCGGTTGACCAGCCGGGTCGCGACTGCCATCAGCAGACCGGCCAGCAGGAACGTTCCCGTGGCGAGCAGCAGCACGCTGCCGACGGCACCGAAGTCGATGCCCTTGCCGGGCGTGAAGTCCGTGCTCTGCAGCATGTCCGCGATGGAGCCGCGGCCATGCGCCCGCATGGAGTCGAGCACCTGCTCCTTGCTGGCGCCGGCGGGCATCTGCCGGCCGATGATGCCGGCGAAGACCAGGTCGGTGGCCTTGCCGAGGATCTTCGGGCCGACCACGCTCAGCGCCACGCTGACCACCACGCACAGCAGCAGCGTGTACAGGGTGAGCCGTTCGGGCTTGAAGTGGGAGAGGAGCCGCTTGCCCGACCCCTTGAAGTCCATCGAGCGCTGGTCCGGGCCGCCGCCGGCCATCATGCGTCCCATGGGCCCGGCCATCAGGCGGCCTCCGCTTCCGTCAGCTGGGAGAGCACGATCTCCCGGTAGGTCTCGTTCGTCGTCATCAGCTCGTGGTGCCGGCCGGAGCCGACCACGAGGCCCTCGTCCAGCACGATGATCCGGTCGGCGTCCCGGATGGTCGCCACGCGCTGCGCGACGATGACGACGGTCGCCTCGGCGGTCTCCTCGGTGAGGGCCGCGCGCAGTGCCGCGTCCGTCGCGTAGTCGAGCGCGGAGAAGGAGTCGTCGAAGAGGTAGATCTCCGGGCGCTGCACCAGCGTGCGGGCGATGGCGAGCCGCTGCCGCTGGCCGCCGGAGACGTTGGTGCCGCCCTGCGCGATGGGCGCGTTCAGCCCGCCCTCCAGCTTGCTCACGAAGTCCTTGGCCTGCGCCACCTCCAGCGCGTGCCACAGCTCCTCGTCGGTGGCGTCCGGGTTGCCGTAGCGCAGGTTGGTGGCCACCGTGCCCGCGAACAGGTACGGCTTCTGCGGCACCATCCCGACGGTCCTGGCCAGCAGCTTCGGGTCGACCTCCGAGACGTCGACGCCGTCCACCAGCACCTGGCCCTCGGTGGCGTCGAACAGCCGCGGGACGAGGCCCAGCAGCGTCGACTTGCCGCTGCCCGTGGAGCCGATCACGGCGGTCGTCTCGCCCGGCCGGGCGGCCAGGTCGATGGACTTCAGCACCGGCTCCTCGGCGCCCGGATAGCGGAAGCCCGCGCCCCGGATCTCCAGGTGCCCGTGCCGGCCCAGCTCCGTGACGGGCGCGAGCGGCGGTACGACGCTCGAATCGGTCTCCAGGACCTCCTGGATGCGCTCGGCGCACACCTCGGCGCGCGGCACCATCATGAACATGAAGGTGGCCATCATCACGGACATGACGATCTGCATCAGATAGGCGAGGAACGCGGTCAGGTCACCGATCTGCATCCCGCCGCTGTCGATGCGGTGCGCGCCGAACCACACCACCGCGACGGACGACAGGTTCACCACCGTCATCACGATCGGGAACATCAGCGCGAGCATCCGGCCGGTGGCCAGCTGCATCTCGGTCAGGTCGGCGTTGGCCTTCCTGAACCGCCCCTGCTCGTACTCGTCCCGGACGAAGGCGCGGATCACCCGGTTGCCGGTGATCTGCTCGCGCAGCACCCGGTTCACGGTGTCCAGGCGGACCTGCATGGACCGGAACAGCGGGCGCAGCCGGCGCACGATCAGCGTCACCGAGATGCCGAGCACGGGGACGACGGCGACGAGCACCGTCGACAGCGGCACATCCAGGCCGAGGGCCAGCACGATGCCGCCCACACACATGATGGGCGCCGACACCATCAGTGTGAACGTCATCAGGGCCAGCATCTGGACCTGCTGTACGTCGTTCGTCGTACGGGTGATGAGGGAGGGCGCCCCGAAGTGACCGATTTCACGTGCGGAGAAGGCCTGGACCCGGTCGAAGACGGCCCTGCGCACGTCCCGGCCGAGCGCCGAGGCGGTCCGGGCGCCGTAGTAGACGGCGCCGATGTTGCACACGACCTGGGCCAGCGAGATGCCGATCATCAGGGCGCCGAAGGACAGGATGTAACCCGTGTCGCCCTTCACGACACCGTTGTCGATGATGTCGGCATTGAGGGTGGGCAGGTAGAGGGTGGCGCAGGTCTGCAGGAACTGCAGCGCCACCAGGGCGGCTATGGGTTTCTTGTAGGGCCTGAGATAGGTCCGCAGAAGTCGTATGAGCACGCTACGTCTCTCGGAGTCGGCGGTAGGGGCTGGTCGACTGCCCCTGGCCCCTATCGTCGAACACTCCACCGGCGTTACCTCAACCGATTAACCCAATCGGTGCACCCAACCCCCGGGTGATCAGGGGCTTCAGAGACGAAACGCCCCCGGGTGGGTCTGCTCGCGCACCGAGACGTACTGCTGCCGCACCGCCTGCCCCACGGGCAGGTCGTCGCCCGGCTCCAGGACCTGCGCCGCCGCGCCCTGCCAGGCCGGCGGGGTACGCGGGTCGAGGGTGCCCTGCGACACCCCGAGCGCCCACGCCGCCTGCCGGGCCGCGCCGATCGCCGCGTAGTCCGCGGGCTGCGGTACGACGACCTGGGCGCCGAACAGCGAGGGCGCCGCGGCCTGCACGGCGGACAGCTCGGCGGCCGGGCCCAGCAGGAAGATCCGCCGCACCTCCACACCCCGCCCGCGCAGCACGTCCAGCGCGTCCGCGAGCCCGCACAGCATGCCCTCGAACGCGGCCCGCGCCAGATGCTCCGGCTTCATCGACTCGCGCCGCAGCCCGGCGATCGTCCCGGCGGTGTGCGGCAGGTTCGGCGTCCGCTCACCCTCCAGATAGGGGAGGAGGACGAGCCCGTGGGCGCCCGGCGTGGACTTCATCGCCAGCTCGGACAGGCTCTCCAGATCGGGCAGCCCGAGCAGTTCGGCGGTGCCGCGCAGGGTCCGTACGGCGTTGAGGGTCGTCACGACCGGCAGGTGCATGCCGGTGGCGTCGGCGAGGGACGTGATCATCCCGGACTGGTCGGCCAGCGCCTCCGGGTGGACGGCCATCACGGAGCCCGAGGCGCCGAGGGACACGACCGCGTCGCCCAGCCCGAGCCCGAGCCCGAAGGCTGCGGCCATGGTCTCCCCGGTCCCGGCCGAGATCAGCAGCCCCTCCGGGGTCGTACCGGCCGCCTCCGACGGGCCGATCACCTCCGGCAGCAGCGTCTGGTGCCCGAGCGCCAGCTCGACCAGGTCGGGCCGGTAGGAGCCGGTGGCCGCGGACCAGTACCCGGTGCCGGAGGCGCCGCCGCGGTCGGTGGTCCGGCGCACGGGCCGGCCCAGCAGCTGCCAGACCAGCCAGTCGTGGGCCTGGAGCAGGGTCGCGGTGCGCAGCGCGTTCTCGGGCTCGTTCTTGGCGAGCCAGCGCAGCTTGGTCACGGGCTGCGCGGCCTGCGGTACACAGCCCACGGCCTGCGCCCAGGCTTCCCGCCCGCCGAGCGCCTCGACCAGGTCGGCCGCGGCGACCTGCGCCCGCTTGTCACCGCCGACGAGCGCCGGGCGCACGGTGGCGCCCTGGGCGTCGAGCGGGATCAGCGCGTTCTGCTGCGCGGAGACGCCGATGGCCTGCACGCCCTCCAGCAGTCCGCCGCCGGCGGCCTCGCCCAAGGACAGCAGCCAGGCCTGCGGATCCACGTCGCTGGGACGCTTCTCGCTGTCCGGCGCCTCGAGCGGATGCGGCGCGTATCCCTGCCGTATGACGGCACCGGTGTCCGTGTCACAGACCACGATGCGAGTGAAATCGGGCGAGCTGTCCAACCCGGCGACTATCCCCATAACGAGAATTTTGCAGCATCGTCGTGGGGTTTCTTGCCCTTGGGCGGGTGTGGGTCCGGTGTCAGGTGTTGCTGGTGCCCCAGTCGTCCTCGGGGGTGCCGTCGAGGTTGCGCTCGCGCAGGGAGCGGACACGCTGGGTCACCGATTCGGGGACGCGGTCGCCGACCTTGTGGCTGACCGTGTGGAAGGCCTTGCCGGCGTAGACGCGGCCCTGCTGGGCGGCGGTCTCGGCGGTGTTGCGGACGGCGGGGTTCTGCGCGATCTGGCGAGCGCATTTCTTCAGCTGCTCGTAGCGCTCGCGTCCGGCCCGCGTGCCGAGCACGTAACCGAGGGCGAGTCCGGCGACGAACGTGAGCCGGTAGCGCATGGCGGCCACCCTTCCCTTGTGTAGGTCTCTGGTGCGGCGTCGAGCCGAGGGGAACCGATTGGCGGAGCACCCCCCTGCTTGCGCTAATGTATGTGTCGCAGCGAGCGCACGCCCCCTGGCGAATACCCAGGTAGGTGCGTTCGATGCAAACGAGGCGATCCTCCGTAGCTCAATTGGCAGAGCAGCCGGCTGTTAACCGGCAGGTTACTGGTTCGAGTCCAGTCGGGGGAGCTTCGGTCCTCCGTAGCTCAATTGGCAGAGCAGCCGGCTGTTAACCGGCAGGTTACTGGTTCGAGTCCAGTCGGGGGAGCGCATTGAATGAGGGCCCCTTGGGGGTCCTTTTTCATGTCCGGTTCATGCCCGCGGGAACCGCCGCGCCTGCGGCGATGTCCTCAAGGTCATGAAGCAGCACAGAAGCCGACCATCCGAAGCAGGAGATCGTATGAGCGGCTATGCTGCGGCAGACGGCGCGCACACTTGTACGCGACACGCCGCTATGGGGCGGTAGCTCAGCCGGTTAGAGCAGCGGACTCATAATCCGTCGGCCGTGGGTTCGAGTCCCACCCGCCCCACCACAGCAGCTCCGTGCAGGAACGTTTTCACCTGCGGTGACAAGGAAGCCCCTCCCTGTTGGAGGGGCTTCTGTCGTGTTCGAAGACCGAAGGGCCGTCGCCGCGCCGCTGATGTGAACCCGTAGGCCCGGCCCGGGAGTTCCCTGTGGCATGTGACCTGCGGCACCTCTCGGCGCGCCGTCATCGATCCTTCACAGCCATCCGGTCAGGAGCCGTCGAACACTTTGCTGGTTTGTGGATAAGCTCTGGGCAGACCGGAAAAGGCCGCCGGGCGTCGCAGGCGTGACGCAGGACGACATGACCGCGTACCCGGAGGACACAGTGCCCGCCGCTCTCACAGTCTTAGCCGGCCGGCCCGTCCGCCTCGGTCGTATCGGGGCCGTTGCGGTCGCACCTCTCTCATCGCAGGCCCGGGGCCTCTCCATCCAGCTTTGGCCTGTCATGCCCGCATCCAGTGGAATGCCCCCGCGGCGGGCGGGACGTGCAGCACCGGTGGCACCACCCCGCACGGTTGGCCCGGTGGTGACGACCGTCTCCGGCCGATGCGCGACTCGGACACTCTGGAGAGGACTTGATGACCGATCTGATACCGGCCGTGAGCGCCGCGGTCGCTCTGGCGGCCGGAGGGACCACGTGGCGCTTCCAGCGGGCGTACCGGCGCGAGCGCGGCAGGGCCGACCAGCTCCAGGGCCGTACGGACCAGCTCACCCAGGAGCTGCGTGCCGTGGAGTACGCCCTCGGGCAGCTGGCCGCCGAGGTGCTGCCGGCGGCGGGCGCCGCCGCCCTGCCCGGCCAGCAGCGCGGTGCCGACCTCGCCCTGCCCGTGGCGCTGGCGCACACGCCCCTCGCCGCGCGGCTCCGCGACGTCGCCGGTCAGGCGGTCGCCACCGTGACGCGGGTGCGGGAGGCCACCCACGCGTCCGCCGAGCAGCGCATCGCCGAGATCCGGACCGCCGCGGAACAAGAGGTCGCCAAGGCGCGCCGGGAGTCGCAGCAGGCCACGCGCGCGGCCGTGCGCAGCTTCGCGTCCAACGTGGTGGCCCGGGCCTCCCGGCTGAGCCGGGAGATCAGCAAGGGTGTCCGCTCCCACCAGGACGACGAGGCGTACGCGACGCTGGTGCACATCGACCACATCGCGCAGCAGATGCTGCTGACCGCCCAGGGCTACGCGGTGCTGGCCGGCGACAAGCTCTCCAGGCGCTGGCCGAAGACCTCCCTGACCGATGTGATCCGTGCCGCGATGGGCCGCATCGAGGGCTACCAGCGGGTGGAGCACCACGAGTCGGACACCATCTCCGTGGAGAGCCGCGCGGTCGAGGCCGTCGTGCACACCCTGGCCCTGGTGCTGGACAACGCCCTGCGCTACTCCCCGCCGGCCGCCCGGGTGCACGTCTCGGTGGAGGAAGGCCATCACGCCTGCTTCCTGATCGTCGACGACGCCGGTCTGCGGATGGACGACGAGCGGCTGATGTGGGCCAAGGACATCATGTCCGGCAAGCAGCGCGACGAGATCACGCAGCTCGGCGCGCATCCCCAGACCGGACTGCGGGTCGCCTCACTGCTCGCCGAGAACTACGGCTTCCGGGTCGAGTTGACCGCGCCGAACATCTACCAGGGCACGCGGGCCATGCTGGTACTGCCGAAGAACCTCCTGGTCTTCTCCGCCACGCCCCAGCCCGCCGCGGCCCGGCCCGTCATCGCGCCCCGGACCGCCGAGGAGTCCCAGCCGGCCGCCGCGCCGGCCGCACAGGATTCCGTCGCCCCGGAGCCTGCGCCTGCGTCGACGCCG
Organism: Streptomyces sp. NPDC002671; assembly: GCF_053592475.1. Taxonomy (NCBI): domain Bacteria; kingdom Bacillati; phylum Actinomycetota; class Actinomycetes; order Kitasatosporales; family Streptomycetaceae; genus Streptomyces; species Streptomyces sp. NPDC002671. The sequence continues at coordinate 278,401 of NZ_JBSFVU010000007.1, read as the reverse complement.
GCGCCCACCGCGACCACCGCGAGCGGACTGACCGTCCGTCAACGCCCGTCCAGCGTGCGCAGCTCCGCCCCCGCGACGCCCGAGGCGCCGGTCGTGCCGGGGCGGCCGAGTGTCGCCGCCGCCTGGGCGGAGGGCACCCGCCGGGGACGCCAGCCCGAGGAAAACACCGGACCCACCGAAGGAAACTGACCATGCGTGACACGCACAGCAACAGCCTGGGATGGCTGCTCGACCAGGAGCTCGGCTCCGTCGAGGGCGTCGAATACGCCGTGCTGATGAGCAGCGACGGACTCCTGCAGGCCCGCACGCAGACGATCGGCCAGGAGGACGCGGAGAAACTCGCCGCCGTCACCGCCTCGCTGCGCGCCGCCGGTAAGGCGTGGGACGAGCACGTCGGCGGCAAGGGGATGTGCCAGCTGCTCATCGAGTCGCAGGGCCGTATCGGGCTGACCACCGCGGCGGCGAGGAACTCGATGGTCTCGGTGGTCACGACGGGGCCGGAGGCCGATGTCGGCCTGATCACCCATCACATGGTGCGGCTGGCGACGCGGCTCGGCCACGAGCTGGAGGTCGGGGACCGGCGTCACGTCTCGGACGACGGCACAGCGACGTGAGCGGTCCGCGGCACGACCCGGACCTGATCAGGCCCTATGTCCGCACCGGCGGGCGGAACCGGTCCAGGCCGGATGTGCGCCTGGAGACGGTGGTCATCGCCGCGTCCGGCCCGACCGACATGCTCGGGCCGGACACCCGCAGGGTGCTGCGCCTGTTCGCCGGCGGGCGGGGCGGCCTGGCCGTGGCGGACATCGCCGCCGCGCTGGAACTGCCGCCGTCCACCGTGCGGATCCTCGTCTCCGAGCTGATGGACAGCGGCCATCTGGCCAGCCCGGCCCCTGCCGAGGGCCGGCCCGGACTCGACCTGCTACAGGAGGTGCTGCGTGGACTACGCGAACTGGTCTGACCAGTCGTCCCACCAGCCTGCCGTCCACTACGTGGCCCCCGCCGTGGCCCGGTCGGCGAAGATCGTCGTCGCCGGGGCGTTCGGCGTCGGCAAGACCACCTTCGTCGGCAGTGTCTCCGAGGTGACACCGCTGCGCATGGAGGAGCCGATCACCGAGGCGAGCGTCGGCGTGGACGATCTGCGCGGCACCCCGCACAAGACGACCACGACGGTCGCGATGGACTTCGGGCGCATCCATCTGCTGGGCGACCGGCTGGTGCTCTACCTGTTCGGCACTCCGGGCCAGACCCGTTTCCGCCCCCTGTGGGAAGGGCTGACCGAAGGCGCGCTGGGCGCCGTCGTCCTGGCCGACACCCGGAACCTCGACGGCTGCCACGAGGTGCTGACCTTGCTGGAGGAGCAGCAGACGCCGTACGCCGTCGTCATCAACGTCTTCCCCGACGCGCCCCGCTACCCCCTGGACGAGCTCCGGCAGGCGCTCGCGCTGGATCCGGACACGCCGCTGACCGAGTGCGACGCGCGTGACCGCACCTCCTGCGTGTACGCGCTCATCACCCTTGTCGAGTACCTGACCGCCCGTCATGTTCCCGCCTCTCTTGTGGAGCCCCGCCCATGACCACCCTCGCCTCCGGCACCGCGAGCCAACCGGCGCGGGTCGCGCTCTACGACAGCGAGTTCGCCGAGGACCCGCATGCCGCGTACGAGCGCATGCGCCGCGTCCACGGCCCGCTGGTCCCCGTGGACCTCGCCCCCGGCATCCCGGCGACCCTGGTCATCGGCTTCCACCAGGCCCGGCGCATCCTCAACGACCCGCTGCACTTCCCCGCCGACCCGCGGATCTGGGAGCAGGCCGTACCCGAGACCTGCCCGGTCCGGCCGATGATGGAGTGGCGCCCCAACGCGCTGCGCGCGTCCGGCGCCGAGCACACCCGCTACCGGGCGGCGAACACCGAGGCCATCCAGCGGGTCGACCAGCACGAGCTGCGGGCCCTGGTGGAGAAGGTCGCCTCCGGCGCCATCGGCGGCTTCCGTGGCCTCGGCCAGGCCGACCTGCTCACCCAGTACTCGTTCCCCATCGCCTTCCACGTCCTGAGCGCGCTGCTCGGCTGCCCGGACGACATCGGCGTGCGCATCGCCGACGGCATGGCCAAGATCTTCGAGTCCGAGGCGGAGACGGCCGCCCTCGGCAACCAGATCCTCGGCCAGTCCCTGGCCGAACTCGTCGCGCTGCGGCGGCAGTACCCCGGGGACGACATCACCTCCCGGCTGATCGCGCACAGCGCCCGCCTGGACGACATGGAGATGCTCCACCAGCTCGTCACGCTGTACGGCGCGGGCATCGAGCCGCTGACCAACCTGATCAGCAACACCGTGCTCAAGGTCCTCACCGACGAGCAGTTCTCGGCCGGCCTGCACGCCGGGCTGCCCGTCCGGGACGCCCTCGACACGGTCCTGTACACCGACCCGCCGCTGGCCAACTACTGCATCAGCTACCCGCCGTACCCGATCGACGTCGAGGGCGTGCTGCTCCCCGCCCACCAGCCCGTCGTCATCTCCATGGCCGCCTGCAACAACGACCCGGCCATCACCGGCGGCCTCGGCGCCGGTGCGCTCGCCGGCAACCGTGCGCACCTGTCCTGGAGCATCGGCCCGCACACCTGCCCGGCCCGCACCCACGCGTACCTCATCGCCGAGACGGCCGTCGCCTGCCTGCTCGACGCGCTTCCCGAGCTCGACCTCGCCTGTCCCGAGTCCGACCTGGTGTGGCGGCCCGGCCCGTTCCACCGCGCCCTGGAAGCCCTGCCCGTGCGCTTCCCCGCGGTCGTCTGACTGCCGGAGGTCGTCCGTCTCCGCGACGTCGTCCGTCTCCGCGGCGTCGTCCGTTTCCGCGGCGTCGTCCGCATCCCTCCGTCGCCCTTGGCCTTCCGCAACGGTCCGAACCCTCGTCCGTAGCTTCCCCCCGCAGCTGTCCGAAGGAGAACCGGCCTTGTCCCAGCACACTCCGCTCGTCCTCGACCCCGCCGGGTCCGCCCGGCACCAGGAGCACCAGACCCTGCGCGCCCAGGGCCCCGCCACGCGTGTGGACGTCCTCGGCGTCCAGGCCTGGGCGGTCACCGACCCCGCCCTGCTCAAGCAACTGCTGACCAGCCCCGGCGTGTCCAAGGACGCTCGCGCGCACTGGCCCGCCTTCGAGGAGACGGTCGCGACCTGGCCGCTCGCCCTGTGGATCGCGGTGAAGAACATGTTCACCGCCTACGGCGCCGACCACCGCAAGCTGCGGCGCATGGTCGCCCCCGCCTTCAGCGCCCGCCGCATCGCCGAGCTGCGCCCGGCCGTCGAGGCCATGGTCACCGAGCTGATGGACGGCCTCGCCGCGCTGCCCGAGGGGGAGGTCGTGGACCTGCGCGAGCGGCTGGCCTTCCCGCTGCCCATCACCGTGATCGGCCACCTGATGGGCGTACCGGAGGACCAGCGGCCCGACTTCCGGCAGGTCGTGGACAACGTCTTCGACACCACGCTCACCCAGGAGGAGTCGCAGGCCAACACCGTCCGCCTGTACGGCATCCTCGACGAGCTGATCGCCGCGAAGAGCAGCGCTCCCGGTGACGACATGACCTCCCTGCTCATCGCAGCCCGCGACGAGGAGTCGGACGGCACCGGCTTCACCACCCAGGAGCTCCGCGACACGCTCCTGCTGATGATCAGCGCCGGGTACGAGACCACGGTCAACCTCATCGACCAGGCCGTCGTCGCCATGCTGACCCTCCCCGGCCAGCTCGACCTCGTCCGCACCGGCAAGGCCGGCTGGGACGACGTCGTGGAGGAGACCCTGCGGCACGAGCCCGCCGTCAAGCACCTGCCGCTGCGCTACGCCGTCACCGACATCGAGCTGCCCGACGGGCAGACCATCACGGCGGGCGAGGCCATCCTCGCCTCCTACGCCGCCGCCAACCGCCACCCGCAGTGGCACGGCGACGACGCCGACACCTTCGACGTCACCCGCACCGTCAAGGACCACCTGGCCTTCGGCCACGGGGTGCACTTCTGCCTCGGCGCCCCCCTGGCCCGCCTGGAGGTCGTGGAAGCCCTCCGCCAGCTCTTCGCCCGCTTCCCCGACCTGTCCCTCGCGGTACCGGCCGGTGAACTGCGCCCGGTGCCGTCCCTCATCAGCAACGGCCACCAGGAACTCCCGGTCCGCCTGGGCCCCGTGGCCGCGGGTAGGGACTAGGTCCTGTCGTCAAACTCCCGTCGTCCGCCCGTAGGGCGGGCCCCGCGGCGTCTGGTGCGTGCGATCGCAAGGCGCCGGAGCGTCCGCGTGGCGGAGTCACGTGGGTGCTCCGGCAACGCGGCGAGCGTGCGTGCCAGGCGTCGCGGGGCAGGCGGGAATTTGACGACAGGGCCTGGGCAGCAAAAGAGGCGGGCCGCGCACGTGGGCGCGGCCCGCCTGCCGGCACGGTCTCCCAGTGTGCCGGGTCCGGTAGTCTCAGGCGGCCAGCGGGTCCAGCACCAGGGGTTCGATCTTGCCCTCCAGCATGGCGCCGATGCCCTGCGCGGCGCAGATGTCGGGCCGCTCGGCGATGTGCACCGGCATCCCGGTGGCCTGCCGGAGCATCTGGTCGAAGCCGGGCAACAGCGCGGAGCCGCCGACCATCGTGATCCCGCGGTCCGTGAGGTCGGCCACCAGGTCGGGCGGGCAGACGCGCAGCACCTTGCCGATGCCGTCGAGGACGGCCGTCAGCGGGGTCTGGATGGCGTCGCGCACGGCGGCCGTGTCGACCCGCACGCTGCGGGCGAGCCCGGTGGCCACGTCGCGCCCGTGGATCTCGGTCGAGGCGGGCCCCTGCGGGGTGAGCCCGTTCCCGGACAGGGCGAGCTGCAGCGGCCGTACGGACTGGCTCGGCAGCATCAGCTCGTGCTCGTGCCGCAGGTGCTGCACGATCGCGTGGTCGACGGCCTCACCGCCCACCGGGATCCGCTCGGCGGTGACGATCGACCCCAGGGACAGCACCGCGACCTGCGTGGCCGCCGCCCCGCACACCATGATCATGGTGCCCTCGGGCAGCTCGACGGGCAGTCCGCAGCCCACGGCGGCGGCGATCAGCGTATCCACCAGCTCCACCCGGCGTGCCCCCAGCCCCACCAGCGTCTCGATCGTCGCCCGCTGTGCCAGCGGATCGGCGTCGTGCGGGGTGCAGGCCGCCGCGCGCAGCCGGGGCTTGCGGCGCAGCGTTCGGCGTATCTTGTCGCCGAGCAGATGCCGCAGCATCCGCTGGGCCATCTCGATGTCGACCACCGTGCCGCCGGACACGGGCCGTACGACCCGGATGTAGCTCGGCGTCCGCCCCGTCATCCTCTCCGCGAACTCGCCCACCGCGATGAGCGCGCCGGTGCGCGTGTTCACCGCCGCGGCCGAGGGCTGGTCGACGACGAGACCGGCGCCCTTCACATACACCCGGGTACGGGCCGCGCCCAGGTCGACGGCGAAGTGGCAGCGGCGCAACTGCTCCAGGCTGACGGTCACGGCAGATCCTCCCGAGTGCGCAGGCCTTGAGCGACCGCCCTTTCGGCGGGCTCACTGGCATCCTGCGCGGCGCCGAGGGGCGGGCGCCTTCTGGAGGGGGCCGGGCGGGGTGCGGCTGAACGGGCGGTTTCCGGCGCGGCTCACGCCTCGGTGGTGGACTCCGGGGCCGTGACCGGTTCCGGAACCGTCGGCTGCCGCCCTGCCGTCGGCGGCTGTTCCGCGGTCCGCTGCTGCTGCTCCGCCGCCCGCTGCGCGGACCAGCCGAGCCGGACCACCAGCTGCCCCTCCGCCGCGCCCTTGGCGATGATCGCGCCCGCCTCCGCGGTCAGCTTCACGCCGAACTCCAGCTCCACGGAGTCCGGGCGCAGGGTGCCGTCCCGGAAGACCCGCAGCGCGGACTGGGCGGCGGAGCGCACCCCGGCGAGGGCGCCCTCGAAGGTGCGGGCGGTCTGCGCGGCCGGGCCCTCGCCGCCCTCGCCGCGCGCGACGAGCCGGGTTCCGGTCGCGGGCTCCGCCGTCTCCACGACGACGAACGCGCCGTCCTCGGTCTCGAACTCCACCAGCCTGCTCATGACTCCATTGTCACGGACGGCACTTGATCACGTCTGCTGCAACTGTGGGCTTTTTCCTCACGATTGACGGAATCACGCCAGGACACCGCTCAGGAGCGGGGGTGGTGCACGGTGTCGACGACCCCGCGCACCACCCCCAGCTCCACCAGGTCCTGCGGCCGGATGCGCAACTGCCCCGCGGTCGCCTCGACCTCTTCCGGCGGGCGCTTGAGGATGACCGCCGCCAGCTCGGGGGCGATCACCGAGAAGTAACTGTCCGGCGTGGCCCAGGTGTTGCCGGGCGCGGCCAGCGCGAGCGCCCCGCCCGATCCGCCCTCGCCGATGACGAGCGTGGTGACGGGGGTGCGGGCACCGGCCACCGCGGCGAACACCTCCGCGATCGCCGCCCCGGCCCCCTGCCGCTCGGCCTCCGCGTCATTGGCCGCGCCCGGGGTGTCCACCAGGGTCAGCACCGGGATCCCGAGCCGGTCCGCGAGCCGGATCAGCCGGGCCGCGGTGCGGTACCCGGCGGGACACGTCGCCGTCCCGGTCTGCGCCGCGAACGCCACGGTACGGCCGTCACGCAGCCCGAACCCGCACAGCATCCCGTCGGTGTCGGTCCCGCCGCAGCGGTCGCCGGAGAGGGCCAGGCGGTCGGTGAAGTATGTGTCCAAATAGGTGTGGGCGCGCGGTCGTTCGGGGGAGCGGGCGCGCAGCACGGCGTCCCAGCCGGTGGCGGGGAGCCCGCTGTCGCCCAGCGCGAGAGGCGGGGGTGCCTCGCTTGCGGGCGTGGTGAGCAGCCGCAGCCACAGGCCCAGGGTCCGCTTCAGGTCCTCCGCCGGCACGACCGCGTCCACCGAGCCCGCCGCGAGCTGCGCCTCCGCCGTGTACGCCGCCGGGTCGGCGTCCGGCGGCCGGACGCGGGAGCCGGCGAAGCCCACCTGGACGCCGGGGAGGGCCAGGACGACGTCCGCGCCCGCGCCCAGGGTGGCCCAGCCGCCGCCCGTCGTGGGATCCCGCAGGACCGCGACCTGCGCCAGCCCCGCCTCCCGGGTGAGCACCGACTGGCGGGCCACACACTGGAGCTGGGTCAGCGCGAGCATCCCCTCCTGCATCCTGCTGCCGCCCGTGGCGACCAACGGCACCACGGGCAGCCGGTGTTCACGGGCGTGCGTGTACGCCGCCTCCAGCCGGTCGCCGGTGCGCTCGCCCAGGGAGCCGCCGAGGAAGCCGAACTCGAACGCGATCAGCACGGCCGGGGTGCCCTCGACGCGTGCGGTGCCGCAGACGACGGACTCCTCCTCGCCGGTGCGTCGGGTGGCACGGGCGCGCGAGGCGTCGTACCCCTGCCAGCCCAGCGGCCCGTCGGGCGCCGACACCCTTTCCGCGACCGGGAGTTCGCCGAAGGAGCCGGGATCGGCGACGAGGCCCAGGAACTCCCGCGCGGACAGCCGCTCAGGCATCGGCCACCAGCGCCCGCTTCATGATCTTCCCCATGTCGTTGCGGGGGAGGGCGTCGAGGTGACGGACGACGCGGGGACGCTTGTGCGGGGCGAGCCGCCGGGCGACATGATCGGCCAACTCGTCGTCGGAGGGCGGAGACTGCGGATCGGCGGGCACGATCCAGGCCACGATCCGCTCGCCCAGGTCGGCGTCCGGCTCCCCGGTGACCGCGGCCTCCCGCACCCCCGGATGCTCCAGCAGGGCGTTCTCGATCTCACCGGCCCCGATCTTGTAACCGCCGCTCTTGATGAGATCGGTGGCCTTGCGCCCGACGATCCGGACGTACCCGTCGGGCTCGCGCACGGCCATGTCTCCGGTGCGGAAGTACCCGTCGGCGGTGAACGCGGCGGCGGTGGCGTCGGGCCGGTTCAGATACTCGGTGAACAGGTTCGGCCCGCGCACCTGGATCTCGCCGACGGTCTCCCCGTCGTACCCGGTGATCCCGGTCCCGTCCTCCTCCACGAGCCGCAGCTCGACACCGGGCAGCGGCACACCCACGGTTCCCGCGCGGGCCTCCCCGTCGGCCCGCACGCTGGTGTTCATCAGGGTCTCGGTCATGCCGTACCGCTCGATCACCCGGCGTCCGGTCGCCGCCGCGATCCGCTCGTGGTCGTGCACGGGCAGCGCGGCCGAGCCGGAGACCAGCAGCCGGGCCCCGGCCAGGGCCTTGGCCAGCTCCGGGTCGCCGGGCAGGGCCTCGGCGATGCGGTGGTACATGGTCGGAACCCCGAACAGCATGGTCGCGCCGTCGTTCAGCTCGCGCGCGACACCCTCGGTGCCGAACCGCCCCAGATGCCGTACGGAACCTCCCCGCCGCAGCGGACCGAGAATGCCCAGCACGAGCCCGTGCACATGGAACAGCGGCAGCCCGTGCACCAGCACGTCCTGCGCCGTCCACTGCCAGGCGTCGGCGAGCGCGTCCAGGGTCGAGGCTAGGGCCCGGCGCGGGATGACGGCACCCTTGGGCGGGCCGGTGGTGCCGGAGGTGTAGACGATCAGCGCGGGGTCGCCGTCGGAGGCGTGCTCGTCCGGAACGGCACCGGTGGCGGACGCGTCCACGTCGAGCCGGGGCAAGTCGCCCAGGACGGACGGGAGTTCCGTGCCGGGCGCGGTGAGGATCAGCTCCGGAGCGCTGTCGCCGACGATGTGCGCCAGCTCCTTCTCGCCCGACTTCGGGTTCAGCGGCACCGCGGCCACCCCGGCGAGCAGCACGCCCGTCACGGCGACGGCGGTCTCCAGCTCCGGGGTGGCCCACACGGCGACCCGGCCCGCGCCCCGCACCCGCGCGGCGACGGCACCCGCCGCCCCGGCGAACCCGCCGTAGGTCAACGACCGCTCACCGAACCGCAGGGCGACCCGGTCACCGGGCCTGTCCGTAAGAGCGGGAAAGAGGGAGGACACGGGGCGCACTCCTTGCCTGTCGGGGTATGCGGTCGGGGACGACAGCACCGTTCCATTCTCTATCCGACGGAGGCGGGTGGGTGTGTGGGCGAAACCACGTCGGCGATGACACAGCTCACGTTGTCAGGGCCGCCGGCCGCATTGTGCAACCGCAGATCCGGAACCGGCGCCGTACCACCGGTCAGGGCCTTGAGCAGCAGGGCCCGCTGCGGATGACTCCCGGCCTCGTCCGCGCTCAGCCGCCCCTCGTCGAGCAGCGATTGCACGACACTGTGATCGTGCGTGATCCGGAACAGCGCACGGCGTCCTCCAGCAGGTTGAGCACGTCTCCGGCGCCCGGCTCCGCTCCCTCGTCCAGGAACCTCAGCGCCTCCACGGCCGCGCTGCTCGCTTCCACGAGGAACGCGGCGAGATCCCGCCGTACGGCCGTCTCCGCCTCGACGCGCGCCCAGTACGCCCGGATCTCGGCAGCCCGTGTCCGGATCGACCCGGGTGGGCCGCAGCAGCTCCAGCTCGTCGTAGAGCCGCAGTGCCTTCGGCGACAGCCGGCTCGCCTTGGCGAAGGCCCCGATCGTCAGCAGCTCCACGCCCACCTCGCCTTCCTCGTCGTCCGCCACCGATGCTGGGGCTTCACCGAAGGGGAAGGTCAACGGCCCTGCTCCGGTTCCGGAGGCGGTTGTTAACCTCGCCGGTGATCGAACCGCCGTACGACAGGGAGCCCGCCGTGCCCCGCATCGCCCTCGCCACCTACGACCCCGGAACCGAGCCGCACGCGGACGCCGACCTGCCCGTGCTGGTGCGGGCGCTGACGGATGCGGGTGCCGAGGCCGAGGTGCGGTACTGGGACGACCCGGCGGTGGACTGGGGTGGTTACGACCTCGTCGTCATCCGGTCGACCTGGGACTACAGCTGGCGGGCCGCGGAGTTCGCGGGCTGGGTGGAGCGGGTCGGGGGTGTGACCCGGCTGGCCAACCCCCCTGCCGTGGTGCGCTGGAACACCGACAAGCGGTACCTCGGGGAGCTGGCGGCGGCCGGTGTGCCCACCGTGCCCACGCGGTACATAGCCCCGGGCGAGCCCGCCGACCTGCCCGACGACCACGAGTACGTGGTCAAGCCGACCTCCGGGGCCGGCGCCCGGTTCGCCGCCCGCTACGCGCCCGCCGAGCACGACACGGCCGTACGGCAGCTCGCGCGGATGCACGCGGAGGGTTTCACCGCGATGGTGCAGCCGTACGTACGCGGCATAGACGTCAGCGGGGAGCGGGCGCTGCAGTTCTTCGGCGGGCGGCTGCTGCACGCCAGCCGCAAGGGCGCCGTCCTCGCGCCGGGCACCCCGTACGACGCCGACAAGGTGGCCCACCCGGACCTGGCGCCCTGGCAGCCCACGGACGCCGAACTCGCCGTCGCAGAGAAGGCGTTGGCTGCCGTACCCGGCGCGCCCGGCCTGCTGTACGCACGCGTCGACCTGGTGGACGGCGAGGACGGCGAGCCCCGGCTGATGGAGCTGGAGCTGGTGGAGCCGAACCTGTTTCTGTGGCTGCATCCGGGCTCGCTGTCCCGCGTCACCGAGGCGATTCTCGCGGCGGCCGAGGACGTCAACGGCTGACCGTCTCCCGGCACGCCTGCGCGTACGCCCGGACCAGCGGGCGCCCTCCGTCCTCGCGGCGCCACGCCAGCGCGTACCGGCCGGGGCCGAGGCCCCGGACCGGGCGGGTGGTGACCCCGCCCAGGGTGATCAGCGGGGCGTTGCCCTCGGCCACCAGGCACACCCCGAGGCCCGCGACCAGCGCCTCGTACGTCTCCTCCGCCCCGGCGATCTCCGCGCCGATGCGCGGCGGGCGGCCCGCGCGGGCGTCCAGGGCGAGCCAGTGGTCGCGCAGCGGGCCCGCGCTCTTCGGCAGCGCGAGGAACGGCTCGTCGAGCAGGTCGGCGAAGTCGATCTCGGCGCGGGCGGCGAGCGGATGCGTGTCGGGGAGAGCCACCAGACGCGGTTCCGCGACGACCACCGTCCAGTCGTAGCGCTCCTCCTCGGGCAGCGGCAGCCAGACGAAGGCGACGTCCGCGCCGCCGTCCGCCAGGCCGGCCGTCGGATCCTCCCAGCTCACCTGGCGCAGCCGGACCGTCGTCTCCGGGTGTGCGGCGGTGAAGCGGGAGCGGATCGCGGGCAGCAGCCCGCCCCGGCCCGGACTGGTGCTCATGCCCACCATGAGCGTGCTGCGCTGGGCCGCCTTGGCCGCCTCCACCGCCGCCGCCCCGGCCTCCCATGCGTCGAGCACCTGCCGGGCGTGCGGCAGCAGCGCCTCGCCCGCGGCCGTGAGCGCCACCTCGTGCCGGTCCCTGCGGAACAGCTCCGCCCCCAACTGCCGCTCCAGCGCCCGGATCTGCTTGCTCAGCGCGGGCTGTGACACGTACAGCCGCTCGGCGGCGCGCGTGAAGTGCAGCTCCTCCGCTACTGCGACGAAGTAGCGCAGGTCCCGGGCATGGACGTCGGTGGTCATAGCTGTTGGTTATCACCGCAGGTCTTGGACGGGCAACGGCATTCGGCAGCAGGCTGGTTCATGTCAGGAAGTCGCAGACGAAGATGCAGACAAGAAGCCAGGAACTTACGGGGAGTTGTCGTGAACAAGGTATGGCTGGTGACCGGTGCGAGCAGTGGTTTCGGGCGGGCGATCACGGAGGCCGCGGTGGCCGCCGGTGACGTGGTGATCGGCGCGGCCCGGCGCCCCGAGGCGCTGGACGAGCTGGTGGCCGCGCACCCCGACCAGGTGGAGGCACTGCAACTGGACGTCACCGACCTGGCCGGGATCGACACGGCCGTGCGGGACGTCGTGGCCCGGCACGGGCGGATCGACGTACTGGTCAACAACGCGGGCCGCACGCACGTCGGCGCCGTCGAGGAGACCAGCGACCAGGAGCTGCGCGACCTGTTCGAGCTGCACTTCTTCGGTCCGGCGGCGCTGGTGCGGGCGGTGCTGCCGCACATGCGGGAGCGACGCTCGGGCGCGATCGTGCAGATGAGCAGCATGGGCGGGCAGATGTCCTTCGCGGGCTTCGGGGCCTACAGCGGGACCAAGTTCGCGCTGGAAGGCCTGTCCGAGGCGCTCGCGGACGAGGTCGCGGAGCACGGCATCAAGGTGCTGATCGTGGAGCCGGGCGGGTTCCGGACCTCGCTGATGGACCCCGCCCGAGCCGGGGTCAGCGCGGACAGCGGGGTGTACGCGAAGGTCGGCCAGACGCGCGGCTTCGTGGCCGGCGGCGACGGCACCCAGCCCGGCGACCCGGCCAAGGCGGCGGCTGTCATCCTGGCCGCGCTGGAGGCGGAGCACACCCCGCTGCGGCTGCCGCTCGGCGACGACGGGGTGAGCGCGGTCCTGACCCACCTCGACCAGGTCCGCGAGGACGTCACCGCGTGGGAGAAGCAGAGCCGGGCGACGTCCTTCGACGCCTAGGCCTTGACGGCCGTCCGCTGGAGCAGTCCCCATGTGAACTCCGCGGCCACCTCGTGCCGTACGCCCTCCCGGTCGGGGGCGGTGAACGCCAGCCCCCACCGGGTGGGGGCGGTGCCCTCCAGCGGGCGGGCGGGGGCGAAGGCGCGGGCGGCCTCGTCGATCGTGCAGGACCAGGGGGTCAGGTCGTCCAGGGTCTCCAGCCGGGGTGCCGGGGCGCCGGGGGCGCGTACCAGCCACTCGTTCCAGACCGCGCCGTCGGGGGAGAAGAGCACCTCGAAGCGCAGGTCGGGCCAGAGGGGCAGGGCCCAGCGCCGGGCCTCGCAGTCGACGTCGCCGAGGCGGCGCGGGACGACGGACTCCGGCTCGCCGAGGACGGAGCGGTACCGGGCGGCGACGGACCGGGACCTGGGGGAGCGGACCATCGCCTGCCAACGCTTGTTGGCCTCCCGCATGTCGGCGATGGACGCGCCCAGCCTCCGGCGCGCGTCCTCGACCAGGCCGGGATTGTGGTCGGCCATGCGGCGCAGCAGCACCAGCTGGAAGTCGAGTTGCATGAGACCCATGGTCCCGTGAGCGCCGTCCCCGCTCCTGCCCATTGCCCGCACAACTCTGGCTGATTAGCCTGTGTTCGTCATGTCGATCGTCTGTTGAAATTTCGAACACAGACGCTTAGACCACAGGGAGGGGGCCGGACGTGGGACGCCTCGTACCTGCCGTGACCCGGGCTCTCGACATTCTGGAGCTGTTCCTCGATGGGGACGGGACGCTCTCCGCCCCCGACATCGTGCGCAAGCTGCAGCTGCCGCGCACCACCGTGCACGAGCTGGTCACCACGCTCGCCGCACGCTCGTACATCGTGCAGGTGCCCGGACAGCCCGGACGCTACCGGCTCGGCGTACGCCCGTACCAGCTCGGCAGCCGCTACGCCGAGCAGCTCGACCTCGCCGCCGAGGGCCGGCAGGTGGCCGGCTCGGTCGCCGAGACCTGCGACGAGACGGTGCACGTGGCCATCCTGGAGGGCACCGACGTCATCTACATCGCCAAGGTCGACTCCACGCACGCGGTGCGCATGGTGTCCGCCGCCGGACGCCGGCTGCCCGCCCACTGCACCTCGGTCGGCAAGATGCTGCTGGCCGCGCTGCCGGAGCAGGAGCTGGCCGCGCGGATCCCGGACGGCGCCGAGCTGACCGCGATGACCCCGAACAGCATCACCGATCCGGCCGCGCTGCGCGAGGCCCTGGCGGAGATCCGGCAGCGGGGCATCGCGGTGGAGAGCCGCGAGTCCAACCCGGACGTGTCCTGCGTGGCCGCCCCGGTGCGCGACCGCAGCGGCCAGGTGGTCGCCGCGCTGTCCATCTCGGTGCCCATGATCCGCTGGAGCGACGAACGTCGGGGCGAGCTGGAGCAGCTCGCGGCCAAGGGCGCGGCCGAGCTGTCGGAGCGGCTGGGCCACCGGAGCGCGGGGTGACGGCGTACGCGCCGGGCCGCCGCGGCAACGACGCCGCCGTGGCCCCCGACGGCTCCCTCTGGGCGGGCCCGGACGGCCGCCTGATGTACTCCGCCGACAGGGCATAGCCCCAGCCGTAGTTACTCGGGTACCGCCACCGGCTCCGGCAGGGTCGCCATGTGAGCGCGGATCCTCTCCATGTCCTCAGGGCTGCGCAGAGCCCGGGAGATCGCTCCGATCGCCTGGAGCAGGCTCCGCGTGTCGGTCCCGGCCGCCGGCTCGGGCGCGTCCGGGTCCAGGGCCCTCGTCCGGATGGCGTCCACGACGGTCACCGCGGTGGACAGCTCCCGCGCCCGCTTCCGCGGATACCCGAGCCCGAGCGCGGCCTCGTACGAGCGGAGGCCGAGGTCGGCGTCGATGTGCCGGGCCATTTGCAGCAGCACGTCACGGATGTACGTCTCGCGCCGGGTCAGCCGGAGTTCGGGAGTGGAGCGCAGCACGAAGGGCACGCCCTCTCCGCTCACGGTCCGCACCAGCCGGTACAGGGGCCGCAGTTCGCAGTACGCGAGGCGGACCCGCCAGCGGTCGTGCAGGTACTGGCCCATGTGCGGCAGGATGAAGCCGACCGCGACCAGGATGGCGCACAGCGCGGCGACCGGCGGCGCGAGATCCGTGCTCAGCCAGTCCAGGTCCCGCCCGCACCAGCGCGCGAAGACGGCGGTCAGCTTGGCCGCGTCGAAGATCAGGTTCAGCACGAACCCGGCACCCAGTAGCTTCAGCCCCCACCGCAGCCAGGCGTCCAGGCCCTCGGTGCGTACCCAGTTCCAGACGAGACGGGAGCTGGTCACGCAGGCCAGGGTGTGCGCGACGAGGTAGAGCAGGATCTCCTCGCGCATGCCCGGCGTGGTGGCGTAGTAGGTGTCCAGGTCCCGCAACCGCTCCACGGGCACGTCGGCGAGCAGGAACAGCAGCCACAGGGCGGCGATCACCCCGGCGTACGCCATGACGACCCGGCGCATCGCCCGCCGCGTGGCCGCCGAGCCGTCGGTCAGGCCGTTGCGCCAGGCGATGATCAGCCACAGGCAGGAGCCGGACATCGCGGTGACGAGCGAATAGCACCAGGGCGCGGAGATGTTGGGCACCCCGGTCAGCCGGTTGACCGCGGCGATCGTGGACGGCGTGCAGAACACGAAGACCGCGCAGGCGAGCACCAGCAGACCGCCGACGGCGCGCAGCAGCGGGTCCCGCCACAGCCGGATGATCGTGGGCAGCTTGATCAGCAGGGCGGTGGTGAGGACCGTCGTGGGGATCCAGAAGGAGATGTAGCAGTGGTTGAGGAGCTTCGGGACGTCGAGTGCCAGCTGGGTCACCGTACGGCTCCCCGCCGGCCTCGGTAGCCGAGGGAGCGCTGGATGGGGTTCAGAGGGGTGCCGGCGGCGCCGGCGAGGTGCGATCGGAACAGCGTGGCCAGGCGGTGGCCGAAGTCGTCGGCCTCGGCCTCGTCGCTCTCGCGGGAGCCGTCGCGGGCGGCCACCGTCAGCGCCATGTCCCGCCAGCCGGGCGCGTCGGCGAGGGCGCGGGCCGCGGTCTCCCCGGCCAGGTGCTGGTGCTGGTGCCGGGCGTGCAGATGCCACAACTCGTGCCCGAGGATGACCAGTTGCTGCACGGCCTCCGCCCGCTCCTCCACGATGACCAGGTCGAAGTCGGCGAACTCGACCCACAGCCCGGTGACCTCGATCTCGTCCGGGAAGCTCTCGAACCGCAGCTCCACCGGCCGACCCGCCCGCACCGCGCTCATCTCCTCGCACAGCGCCCGGCACAACTCCCGTACACCGTCCGGCGCGTCGGGACGGGCGCGGATCGCGGCGGCGAGGTCGGCGGCCAGCGCGCGCATGGCCCGGCGCTGGGGGCACAGCATCCGCGCGGTCAGCCGTACCGCCCGCTCGCGCGCTCCCCCGAAGCCCATCGGTCCCCCTTCGCGCCGCCGAGGTGCGGCTCGTCCGAGCCTACGCGCCGTGATGTGCCCGCGTCATGCGATCCGGCGAGCGCTTGTTCAACAGGGAACCGCGACGCCGAACTGTCCTGGAACGCGGTCAGACGGGCTTGACCGGCACCCCGCCGCTCGCGCTGCCGAGCAGGGTCAGACGTGCCGACCCGGGACCCGATAGCGTGGTGAACTCCGAAAGGACCGCCAGCGCAAGGGTGTTGGTACCCCGGGTGCGCAGGATGCCGTTCGGCAGGACGAAGGTGTGCTGCGGGCCCACGTTGTTGATGTACTGGCCCAGGTTCCAGCCGTTGAGGAAGATCTGCGCCCGGTAGGCGCGGTAGGGATCGTCCTCCAGGGTCAGGCCCACGGACGCGTCGATGTCGGCCGGGACCGACAGCCGGAACGTCGTGCGGTACCAGGTCACGCCCTGCCGGCGCTCGGCCCGCGGGAAGGTCACCGCCTCCCAGCCGTGGTCCTTGAAGCCGGGCAGGTACCAGCCCTCCCGTTCCCCGTACAGGCCGCCGTTGTTCAGCGGGCCGCGCACCGGGTCCGGGGCCGCCTCGCCCTGGATCCGCCACCTCACGTCGGGCGAGGCCCCCTTGAAGGTGGCGGCGGTCAGCCCGCGGGCCACCTTGTGGGTGTCGAGCGCCTTGCCGTCCTGGTCGTGCTGCATCCGCCGCACCAGCACCGACAGCACGTGCCGGCCGGGGGAGCGGAGCGCCCCGCGCACCGGGAAAACCGCCGTGTCGGTCCAACTGCCCTTGCGGATCGTGGTGTTCTTGTCCGGCACGGGCAACCGGTGCGTGCCCAGCGGCTCCCCGTCCAGCCAGGCCATCAACAGGCCCTGGGTGCCGCTGCTGTAGGCGAGCGAGACCTCCTCGATGCCGGAGGAGTCGTCGAAGGTGCCCCGGTACCAGACGTCCCCGTAGTGGAAGCCGTAGTCGTCGGCGAACAGCACCGGCTGCCCGTCGGGGACGGGCGTGGTACTGAAGGACGAGGTCTTGTCGGCGCGCTTCCAGCCCGAGTCGTCGAAGCCCGGGCCCGCCTCCGGGTTCTCCGTGCGCATCCGCCAGCCGTCCAGCGCGGGCAGCCGCACCTCGGGCACGGCGGGCACCATGCCGGTGGTCATCAGGCTGCTGGAGCCGGTGACCCGGGTGGGCAGGGTCCGCCCGTTCCACACCACGCTCCCGATGCCGCGCGGCCCCCACACCTCCACGGTCGTCTCGACGGTGATGTCACCCGTCAAGTGGACCTCCGGGCCGCGCAGTTCGACATGGCGCAGCAGTGCCGGGCCGTACACCAGCAGGGTGCCGGACGGGGTGTCGTACGGGAACATCAGCGCGGCCGTCGCGTCGTCGGCGAAGAGCAGCAGCAGGGGGGTGTCGCTGTCGCCCTGCTGCACCAGCACCCGGGTCAGGCCGCCCTGCCCGAGGGGCACGCTGATGTGCAGTTCCCCGCGGTCGTAGACCCAGGCGGCCTCCGGGTCCAGCCGCATGACGTTCGGTTCGGTGGGGCAGTCCAGCACCAGTTGGACCATCTCGTCCCGGCGGCCGGTGAACACCGCGATGTTCTGCCGTCCGGCGGTCAGGCACAGCATGGGCTGCGCGGTGGACCACTTCAGCTTCCGGTCGCCGAGGGCCAGCCCGGTGGTGAGCAGCTTGGCGTCCTTGGCGGGCACGGTGACCCGCAGGTCGCCGGCCTCGGTCGGCAGCCCGGCGGTGACGGGCTCGGCGCCGTCGTTGCGGGCGACGTACACATGGGCGCCGGTGTCCGGGTTGGTCAGGTGGTAGACCTTCAGCCCGTCGGCCTTCACGTCCGCCGCCCGGTCCAGCTTGGCGAAGTCGGGGACGCGCTGCAGCAGATGGCCGAGCTGGTGCATCGGCGCGATCTTCTCGGTGACGTTCCGTGCCTCGTCGATCGCGGCGCCGTAGTCGTACGAGGTGTAGACGACCGGCGCGGGCAGCCAGCCCCAGGACGTCCCGCCGAAGGTCATGTAGACGTTGTGCAGGGTGATGCCGTTGGCGAGGTTGGTCAGATAGAAGCGGCGCTCGTAGGCCGCGTCCCGGGTGCGCCGTGACTCGGCGTACCCCTTGCCGTCGAACCAGGCCCCGCCCCACGGGTCGAACCAGCCGCCCCCGAACTCCGGCACGAACCCGGGTGTGCGCGGCGAGGCCGTGGCCCCGCCGGTGGCCCCTCCGGTCCCGAAGTGTCCCCAGTCCGGCGGCACTTGGGTGGGCGAGGGATACCCGTCGAACCCGTACAGCCAACTGCCCTGGTCCCTGCCGGTGTCGAAGGACCCGGGGGTCCAGTACCCGTTCCTGCCCTTGTCGTTGTGGAAGAGGGGTACGTCGATGCCGTCCGCCCGCACCTTGCGGTACAGGTGGGACATGTACTCGCGGCCGGTCGCCTCGGTGACGTGGGCGTCGTACTCGTTCTCGGTCTGGTACAGCAGGACCGTGCCGGTGCCCCGCGTGTACAGGTGCCTGCGAACGATCCGGTTCACCTGCGTGAGCCACTCGTCGGCGTACGACAGATAGGTCGGGTCGGCGGTGCGTGCCGAGCCCTTCGTCGCCGTCAGCCAGCCGGGGAAGCCGCCGCCGTCGACCTCGGCGTTGATGTACGGGCCGGGCCGCAGGATGACGTACAGCCCGGTCTCGGCGGCCATGCGCAGGAACAGGTCCAGGTCGCGGACGCCCGTGAAGTCGTACCGGCCAGGCGCGGGGGAGTGGTAGTTCCAGGCCACGTAGATGCTGACGGCGTTGTAGCCGTGCGCGCGCATCTTCTGCAGGACGTCCCGCCACAGGGAGGGGCTGGGCAGCCGGAAGGGATGCAGCTCGCCGGACCACACCACCAGCCGCTTGCCGTCGACCAGCAGGGAGTAGCGGTCGTAGCCGATGGTGTGCCGCTCGCCGTCGGCGCTCGGCGGGGCGGGCGCCGGACCGGTCGGCACGCTGTGTGCCGCGTACGCCGAAGTGGCCCCGGAGCCGTTGCTGCCGCCCAGGGCGAGACCGAGCGCGGCCGAGCCGGCGAGGGAACTGAAGGTACGTCTGCTGAGCGCCAAGGTGGATCCTCCCGGGCGATCTTACGGGGCGCGGGTCCGGCCATTCTCCATGGCGGAACGCCCCGCAATGGACCCATGAGGATCTCGGTGTGGCGGACGTCATCCGCGGCCTGGGGGAACCCGTAGTCGGCGGGCGTCAGACGAGGGGGGTGAAGAAGAAGGAGTCGCGGGTGCGGAAGGCACCGCTCGCGGTGAAGGTGAAGAAGTCCGCGAAGCGCAGCGACACCTTGCTCCCGTCGTGCAGCGTTCCGGCGAACGAACCCTGTACCGCCGCACTGTCCTTCTCCATCAGCACGGTGGCGAGGGTGTGACGGCCGTCCTTGATGACCCGCTGCTCCCGGTAGAAGTGCTCCAGGGCCTTCCGGCCGACGAGCGGGTCGTAGCCGGGCCGCCGGTAGACCGCCTCCGGGTCGAAGAGCGCGACGAGCCCGGACACGTCGCCCGCGTCCACCAGCTCGTACAGCTCGTGGCAGTGGCGTATGCGTGCTTCCCTCTCCATGGCCTTCCTCCTCGGCTGCTCAGGTGAGTTCGAGTTCGATGCTCGTGACGGCGAGCAGGCGGCCGGTGGCCGCGTCGCGCATCGCCATGTCGGCGATCTCGGTGCGCGGGTCGGCTTCGCTGTGCCACCTGCGCACGGAGATGGTGAACACGGCACCGGGGTCCGCGTTGCCGAAGTAGCCGAGCTTCTGGTCGACCACCCTGCGCCGAAGGAACCCCTGGTCGCTGCGCCCGAGCGAGCGCCACAGGCTCAGCAGGGCCGTGTCGAAGATGGAGAAGTACGCCGCGAAGTACACCAGGCCCGCACCGTTGAGGTCCCGGGTGACGTCGAGCGCGTACTCGAAGGTGTGGACCGGGCCGGCCGGCACGAGTCCCCGTGGGTCCTCGGAGTGGAAACTGCCGGCCTCACGGGCGCGGCCCACGAAGGTGCGGGGCGAGTAGTCACTGGGCAGCCGCGGCAGGTCGGCGTAGGCGAAGTCCGGGGGTGCCACCTCGGCGAGGCCCTGGTTGCTGCCGGGGCGGCTGCGGGCCACCCAGCGGTTGACGTTCTCGACGTACAGACAGTCCGGGTGCGGCTCGTCGTACACCTCGCTCGGCTGCAACGGGCCGTCGGCCAGACCGAGTTCGGTGGGAGCGAGCCGATGGAGGGTGAGCGCGGACTGGCTGCCGAACTGGAAGACCCGGGAGTCCACCTGGAGTTCGTCGCCGAAGGCGAGGCCGTGCGGGTGGACGGTGCGTCCGCCGCGCACCCGGTAGTAGTAGAAGGACAGGTAGACGGGCTGCCCTTCGGCGGTGCGGGCCGCGTGCACGTTCGTCCCGGACGCCGCGGCCACGGCCTCCCAGGTCCAGTCCCCGATGCGCCCGAAGATCAGCGATCCGCCGCTGCACATTCCCGGGGACACGGTCACCCGGCGCGACAGGGACGCGTGGTCCGCTGTCCGCCCCGTCCGTTCGCTTGTCCGTTCGCTTGTCTGCCCGCTCGTCCGCTCGCTTACGATCGTGCTGCTCGACAGCATGGCTTCGCCTCCGTCAGTGGCCTGTCGCCGGAGCCCGGCGGCGCTCCGCCACGAGCCGGGCGAGATCCGCGAGGGTGGGGGCTTCCGCCAGTTCGTAGTCCTGGATCTCGACGCCGAGCCTGGTCCTCAGCAGCTCCGCCAGCTCCACCAGGGCGACGGAGTCCAGCCCCACCTCGGTCCGGGTGGCCGTCGGCACGATGTCGTCCGCTCTCATCTGGAGCTCGTCGACCAGGATGCCGCGCAGAACCTCAAACATGGCTCGCCGTCCTTTCGTCCGTCTCCTGGTGCTTCGCGTCGCGCAGGTTGAGCGCCACGTCCACGATGAGGTCCTCCTGGCCGGCCACCGCCTGGAGCCGGCCCAGTTCGAAGAAGACGTCGCGCGGATCGACCCCTTCGCGCTGCGCGATGTCGAGCACCCGGGTCTTGAACCCGGAGAACACCCCGGACAGGCCGCTGACGATGCCGACGGAGTCGATGGTCGGCGGGGAGTCCATCAGCTCCTGTTCGGCGATGTCCGCCGCGTCGAGGAGCCGGTACAGATCGATGCCGGTCGAGTAGCCCAGCCGTTCCAGGACCGGTACCACGACCTCCAGTTGGGTGTTGCCCGCCCCGGCGCCGAAGCCGCGGGCACAGGCGTCCACGATGTCGGCCCCGGCCTCGACCGCGGCGACCGAGTTCGCCACGGCCATGCCCAGGTTGTTGTGGCCGTGGAACAGCACGGGCACCGAGACGGCCGCACGGATGGCGCCGATGCGCTCGGTGACGTCGGCCGGCAGGTAGTGGCCCGAGGAGTCGAGGATGCCCACGCCGGTCGCGCCGTAGCCGACGAGGAGGGCGCACTCCTCGGCCAGCCGCTCGGCACTCGCCATGTGGCTCATCAGCAGGACGGCGTGCGCGTCCACGCCCGCCTCGCGCAGGAACCCGAGGTGCCGCTCGGCGAGGTTCCCCTCGGTGCAGTGGGTGCCGATGCGCACACGGTCGACCTGGTGGGCGATGGCCTTCCTGAGGTCCTCCACGGTGCCCCAGCCGGGCAGCATGAACACGCCCATCCTGCTGTGCTGCAGGGCCTCCCTGACCACGGACAGCATGTCGTCGTCGCTGCACCGGGCCTGTCCCACCTGGAGGGAGGAGGCGCCCAGGCCGTTGCCGTGCCCCACCTCGACCACGGGGATGGCCGCGGCGTCGGCCGCCGCCGCGTACGCGCGGAGCTGCTCACGGCTGAGCTGGTGGCGGACGGCGTGGTGACCGTCGCGCAGAGTCGGGTCGTGGATCTGGACGTGCTGTGCGGTGGTGCCGCGCGTGCCTGTGTGCTGACTCATGACGTCACCGCCCCGGCGGTCGCAAGGTGGTCGGCCGCGTACTGCTCCGCGACGTGGAGCGCGGCGGCGTTGATGATGTCGATGTTTCCGGCGTACTCCGGAATGCGCTCGCCGCAGGCGGTGACCTCGACGGCGACGAAGGCCTTCTCCCCGTCGGCCGTGCAGGCCGTGACCTCGTAACCGCCGGCGAAGTCCCGGATGCCGCGGGCGGCCTCCTCGACCAGCGGGCGCACGGACGCCTCGGTGAGGTCCTCGCCGAGCAGGGACATGGCGACCCGGAACGTCGCCGGGGGCTTCGCGGGGCTCAGGTTGAGGATCGCCTTGACCCGGTCGACCCCGGTGAGGGCCCGGACGGCGTCCTGGGTGGTCCCTATGTACTCGTCGAGGTTCAGCCGCGTGGAGGGGCCGACGCTCAGGCTGGCGGCCGTGGTGACCACCTCGATGTACGCGACACGGCGCTGCCGGGTGATGGCGTGCAGGATCGGTATCGACGCCTGGCCGCCGCAGCTGACCATGTTCACGTCGCGGTGGGCGAGGGCGTCCGGCCCGTTGACCGTCGGCACCACCATCCGGCCGACCTTGCTGGGCGTCAGGTCGATGAGCATGGTGCCGAGCGGCGCCAGCCGTTCGGCGTGCTCGGCGTGCGACAGCGCGTTGGTCGCGTCGAACGCCACGTCGAACACGTCATCGGCGTCGGTCAGGGACCGGATGCCGTCCGTGGCCGTCGGCAGGCCGAGTCGGTCCGCCTGCCGCAGGCCCGGGGTGTCGCCGTCGCGTCCGACGACGAGCCGGAGGTCGAGGACGTCCGACCGCATGACCTTCGTCATCAGGTCGACCCCGATGAGGCCCGCACCGAGCACCGCGGCGGACAGCCGTCCGTTCCGTTCCATGTCTGTACCGTCCTTCCCTGGGCAAGTCAGGGCAGGCAAAGGGCTTCGCACGCCTCGCACGGCCTGCGAAAAAGGGGCAAGGGGGGAGGGGGAGAAGGGAGAGAAAAGGGGGGAGAGGGGAGAGAAGGGGGATTGAAGGTCTCACCGTCCGGCCCGATACGGCGGGCTCATGTGAGGCGGGTCCGAGCCCGCACCGCCCGCTCCGGCGGTCATCAGGGACCGCACTTGCCGGTAGGCCAGTCATGAGGCGCACAGGGGCGCTCACGCATTGCTTCCACAACGTAGCACGCCGTCGCTGGCCTCGCCCTTCCAAGCGTGTCGGTGGCCGGGCCGGGCGGCAGCGGCTACGGTCGAAACGCGCTTGAGGAGGTAACCGTGGAAACCCAGCTTCGCCGCGGCCCGGCCCAGGTCCACATCCAGAGCCGGGAGTGCGATCCGCAGATCCTGGGGCGCTTCACCGGCGCGTCCTTCTTCCCGGAACGGCTGCTCGGCTGGGCGATCATCGACACGGTGTGCCGGGGCGACGGCACTCTCCTGTACGTCACCGCGCCGCCGGTGCTGGACGCCGACGAGCAGGTCGACTACTACCTCGGGCTGCTGGGCCCCGGCCACGGCGACGCACGCGCCCGGGTTCGCCTGGTGGGCGTGGACGACCTCAGTCCCCGCTGGCTGAGCGAGAAGGTCCTCGATCCGGACAACCCGCAGGCCGCCGAGGTCCGCGAGGCCATCCGGGAGTTCCTGGACGGCCATCGGCGCGACGGCGGCGACGTCCGGCTGAACTACTTCGAACCGTCCGCGCCGCTGGAGCGCTTCGCCCGGGAGCTGGGGGTGCCGGGCAACCAGCCGCACTCGTCCTGCATCCCGCTGGGCACCAAGCAGTCCGGCCGCCGCCTCTTCGCCGAGGCGGGCATCCCGGTCCCCGTGGGCTCCGACGAGCTGCGCCACACCCTGGCCGACATCGCCGTGGAGGTGGCGCGGTTGGCGCGGTCGGGGCACCGCGCTGTGATGATCAAGCTGGACGACGCCGCCAACGGAGCCGGCCTCGGCAACGCGCTGCTGGACCTCGACGACCTGGGACTGCCGCCAGAGAAGAACGGGGCCCATGGGACGAGCGGCGACGAGGCGCTGACCGAACGCGTTCTCACCGTCCTGCCCCGGGCCACCCTCGTGGACCCCACGATCACCTGGGACGACTACGTCCGGATGGTCGAGAAGACCGGTGCCGTAGTGGAGGAGTGGATCAGGGACGACACCCTGTGCAGCCCCAGCTTCCAGGGCAGGATCACCGACGCCGGCACGGTGGAGGCGGTCTCCACCCATGACCAGGTGCTCGGCGGCCACGACCAGAGCTACACCGGCTGCCGGTTCCCGGCGAGCGCCGAGTACCGGCAGACGCTCATCGACTACGGGCTGCGCATCGGCCGGGCGTTGCGGGAGCGAGGGGTGGACGGCGGCGACTACGGGGTGGACTTCCTGGCCCGGCGCACCGCCGACGGCTGGCAACTCCTGGGCTGCGAGATCAATCTGCGGTCCACGGGGACCAGACATGCCTTCGGCATCGCCTTCGCGGTGCTGGGTACGCGCGCCACGCCCGACGGCCGGCTGCTTGTCGGCGGGCCCGAGGGCTCCGAGCGCGTCTACGAGTGCTCGGACTCCATCATCGACCCGCGCTACGCGGGGCTGCGGCCGGCCCGCCTGATCCGCGCGGTCACCGAGTCCCCCCTCGGTTACGACCCCGAGCGCGCGACGGGCGTGGTGCTGCACACGCTGAGCGCCGCCACGTACCACGGGAAGTTCGGCGCCGTGTGCATCGGGGCGGACCGGGCCGAGGCCACGGCGCTGCTGCGAGGGCTGCGGGAACTGGTGGACGGCCTGGTGGATCCGGCGTTGCGCTGAGCGGTGGGTCGCGCGGCAGCCATTCGGGTTCGGAGTGTGACGGACGGTGCCACGCGTGGAACGGCTGCTGTGCCGGGTCCCACCCACGAAGGAGACACGTCATGAGCACCGTCACGCCCAGGGCGGCGGAATCCTCGCTCGAGTACGCGGCCGACCTCGCCGCGGTCGCAGCCCTCCTGCAGATCGGCGCCGAACTCGGGGTGGACCAACTGCTGGACTCGGGCGATGACTTCACTGCCGCCGAACTGGCCCGGTACGCGGGCGTGCCACAGGACAGGGCCGCCGGCTACCTGCGTGCCCTGGCCGCCGCCGGACTGCTCGTCGACACTGGAACCGGCGGCCGTCACCGGGTCTCGGACGACTACCTGGCGCTCAGATACCAAGCGGGCTATGTGTCCTGGGCGATGAGCGCGAACGGCCCGTTCATCATGAACGCGCGGGGGTTCTTCACCGACGGAGAGACCGCCGCGCGGCACCACCGCCGGGACGGCCGCCGGGTCGCGGTCAGTTCGCGCTGGATCGGCGAACAGGCCTTCTACCCCCCGGTACTTGACCGGGTGGAGACGGCCGGTGCGCAGCGGGTGGTGGACCTCGGCGCGGGCGCCGGCCGGCTGCTGATCGAGCAGCTTCAACGGGACGCCACCCGCACGGGCGTGGCGGTCGACATCAGCGCGGCTGCCTGCGCGGCGGCGCGGGAGGCCGCCGAGGAGGCCGGGGTGGGCGACCGGCTCCAGGTCGTCGAGCGCTCGGTCGAGTCCCTGGTGGACGACCCCGCCCCGATCGAGGGCGCCGACGTCATCCAGGCCTGCTTCGTCATGCACGACGTCAACCAGGACCCGGCAGTCCTCGACGCCGTACTGGGCCGTTGCCGGGAAGCGCTCGCGGACAACGGGTTCATGGCCGTGGTCGACGCGGTCTCCTACGCGCCGCACCCCCGGGAACGCAGGTTCAGCGCGCTCTTCACCTACCTGCACGCGGACTTCATGGGCGTACATCTGCCGAGCGAGCTGGAGTGGGAGGACAAGTTCCGGGCGGCCGGCTTCTCGAAGGTGGAGTGCGCGCCACAGGTGTTCCCGGGCGGCCGGCTCTTCGTGGCGACGAAGTGAACGCCCGTCTTCACCGGCAGCTCGCGGACGAACTCCTGACGGCAAGGAGAAAGCGCCGCCCGGTGCCGAGGATCTCCACACGCCACCCGGAACTCACCCTGCGGGACGCCTACGCCGTCCAGGCCGAGCTGCGCGCGCTGGAGTCGGCGGACGGAGCGGTGGTGGTCGGGTACAAGATCGGCGCCACCAGTGAGGCCATCCAGCGGATGTTCGGGATCGATCAGCCCGACTTCGGCTACCTCACGGACCGGATGATGCTGCCCGACGGCTCCTCGGTGGACGCGGAGCGGTTCATCGCGCCGAAGATCGAGGGAGAACTCGCCTTCCGGCTGGGCGAGAACCTAGGCGGTGACTCCGTGACGGCGCAGGACGTACTGGACGCCACGTCCGAAGTCATGCCGGCGCTGGAGATCTGTGACAGCCGGATCGAGCACTGGGACATCGGCCTGGTGGACACCGTGGCCGACAACGCGTCGTCGGGTATGGCGGTGCTCGGTCCGCCCGTCCCGCTGGACGGTACGGATGTCGCGGCGGAACAGATGGTCTTCCAGGCGGGCGAGCAGGTGCAGACGGCGTACGGCTCCGCGGTGCTGGGCCACCCGGCGGAGGCCGTGGCCTGCCTCGTACGCATCATGGCCGCGTACGGCACCGGCATCAGCTCCGGCCAGGTCGTGCTCGCGGGCTCCTGGGCCGGTGCCGTCGACCTGCTGCCCGGCACCCTGGTGAAGGCCTCCTTCGGCCGACTGGGCTCGGTGTCCCTCACTGTGAACAGCCCGCTGTGAATGGCCTGAGTTCGCACTCCCGGGGCGGAGCGGGGCTACCTACGATGCTCAACGCCTCCCCCTTCCTTCACAGGTTCCACACAGTTTCTTCAAAGTTGAACGGATGGGTCGGAGGTCTCACCCCCCACTCGACAACCTGGAGAAACCATGGCTGGTGGAGTTCTGCTGAGCGGCGCCATAGCCGCTCTGCTCACCGCCGCGTTACCCGCCCAGACCGCCTCTCCCGTCGTGGACGACCCGCCCCCGGACAAGATCGTCATCGACGTCGCCACGGTGAACGGCTCGGGCTGCCCCGCGGGCACGGCCGCCGTAGCCGTCTCCCCGGACAACACCGCCTTCACGGTGACCTACAGCGACTACCTCGCCCAGGCCGGCGGCACCTCCGATCCCACGGCCTTCCGCAAGAACTGCCAGCTCAACCTGGTCGTGCACGTCCCGCAGGGCTTCACCTACGCCATCGCCAGCGTCGACTACCGGGGCTTTCTCTCGCTCCAGCACGGCGCGACCGGCACGCAGAAGGCCTCGTACTACTTCCAGGGCTCCCCGAACACCGCGGCGCGAACCCACCCGTTCAGCGGCCCCTACAACGATGACTGGCAGGCCACCGACAGCACCGACTGGGCCCAACTGGTCTGGGCCCCCTGCGGAGTCCTCCGCAACTTCAACATCAACACCGAGTTGAGGGTGAACGCGGGGACGCAGGCTCCGGGCAAGGTCAGCTTCATGACGATGGACTCGACCGACGGGGACATCAGCACGGTGTACCACCTGGCGTGGAAGGAGTGCCCGAGCACATAACCATGCGACCGCCGAGGCGGTTACTGTGAGTATTCGTGATCCTTGCGAGTGGATCCGACTGTGATGGTTGACCAACTGTCGCTCTGATCAGGAATTCTCACGCACACCGGCGCGCGGGGGCGTATGCCTCCCCGTATCTCACCCTCGCGCGCCGCCCGTTTCCATTACTCAACGTAAGCATGGCTCTGCTAGTCCTGTGCACGCAGCGTGACGGCAGTCAGGTCGTCGCGCCCTCAAGTGCCCATAGAGGACGAGGGAGAGCCATGCCACTCGACACAGCGACAGCACCGGCGGCGGACGCGGAGTCGGCTCAGCGGCGGGAACAGCAGAGCCTCAGCACCGGGGCGGCGCGCAATCTCGCCACCACCACCAAGTCCGAACCCCAGATGCAGGCCATCAGCTCCCGCTGGGCGACCCGCATGCTCCCCTGGGTGAACGTGCCCGGCGCGACCTACCGGGTCAACCGCCGCCTGTCGTACACCGTGGGCGACGGCCGCGTGACCTTCGTGAAGACCGGCTCGAAGGTCCAGGTCATCCCCGGCGAGCTGGGTGAACTGCCGCTGCTGCGCGGCTTCACGGACGCCGACGTACTCGGCGCGCTGGCCGACAAGTTCGTGCAGAAGGAATTCACGCCGGGCCAGGTCATCGTGACCGAGGGCCGTAAGGCGGACCACGTCTACCTGATCGCGCACGGCAAGGTCGAGAAGATCGGCGAGGGCCCGTACGGCGACGAGTCCGTGCTCGGGCTGATGGCCGACGGCGACACCTTCGGCGGCCAGGTGCTGGCCGGGCAGGCCCAAAAGTGGGAGTTCACGGCCCGCGCGGCCACCGCCACGACCGTGCTCGCGCTGCCGCTGACCGCGTACAAGGCGGTCGCCGACCGGCACGAGGCGCTGCGCAGCCACGTGCGGCACATCAGCTCCGACGGGCACCGCAGAACGAACCGTTCGGGCGAGGCCGAGATCGTGCTCGCCTCCGGGCACGCGGGCGAGGAGACGCTGCCGCAGACCTTCGCCGACTACGAAGCCTCGCCCCGCGAGTACGAGTTGAGCGTCGCGCAGACGGTACTCCGGGTCCACAGCCGGGTCGCCGACCTCTACAACGAGCCGATGAACCAGACGCAGCAGCAGCTGCGGCTGACCATCGAGGCGCTGCGCGAGCGCCAGGAGTCCGAGCTGATCAACAACGAGGAGTTCGGCCTGCTCAGCAACGCCGACTACGACCAGCGCATCTCCACCTACTCCGGCCCCCCGACCCCGGACGACATGGACGAGCTGCTGAGCATGCGACGTAAGACCCGCTGCTTCCTCGCCCACCCCAAGGCCATCGCCGCGTTCGGCCGCCAGTGCAACAAGCGGGGTCTCTACTTCGGCGGCATCGAACTGAACGGCAACCACCTGCCCGCCTGGCGCGGGGTGCCCCTCCTGCCGTGCGGGAAGATCCCGATCAGCGAGCACGGCACGACGTCGATCATCGCCATGCGCACCGGCGAGGACGACCAGGGTGTCATCGGTCTCTACCAGACCGGCATCCCGGACGAGGTCGAACCGGGCCTGAACGTCCGCTTCATGGGCATCAACGAGCAGGCGGTCATCTCCTACCTGGTCAGCACCTACTACTCGGCCGCCGTCCTGGTGCCCGACGCCCTCGGCGTGCTGGAGAACGTCGAGATCGCCCGTACGAACGGGAGCTGACGACGGTGTCGTTGATCTCCCGGGTCACGGCACCCGCCGCTACCCACGACGTGGCGGGGCTGGTACGGGCCCTGCTGTCGACGGGCCCACCGGCGCCGGTACGGCAGCCGTCCGCCGGCCCGTCGTCACGTGGGCCCGTACTGCCCCCCGGTCCGACAGGACCCGGCACGTCGGCGGCGCGGATCCCCGCGCCTGCGCTCCCGCCACTGGTGGCACCTGCGCCCGTACGACCGCCCGCGCCCACCCTGCCCACCGGCCCCACCGGACTCGGCACCTCGGCAGCAACCGTACGCAGCACCCCCGAGCCCAGCCGCAAGGCGGCGTCCGCCTCCGACCCCGCCCCCGGCCTCCACTGCCCGCCCGCCGTGCGCGACGACCCCGCCCTCGGCGAGACCGTCACCGAGCGCCTGGTCTCGTGGGCCGAGGAGGTCGGGATCTACCCGGGTCAGCTGGACAAGATCCGCCAGGCCGACTTCGGGCGGCTGATCATGCTGGCCCACCCCGAGTCGGACGACCCCGACCGCCTGCTCGCGGCGGCCAAGTGCGCGCTGTCCGAGTGGGCCGTCGACGACCACTACGTGGACGGCGAGGTGGAGGAGGCCCGGCACGAGCAGCTCGGGCAGAAGCTCGCCATCGCCCACTCGGTGATCGACCAGGCCAACCTCCCGCTCGCCTACGCCCCCCAGCTCGAAGAGGTCGTACGCGCGGACCCGGTCATGCGGGCCCTCAGGGACAGCCTGCGCAATCTCCACGCGTACGCGACGACCTCACAGGTGCGCCGGCTCCGCCACGAGCTGGGCATCATGTTCGTCGCCTACAACCAGGAGGGCTACTGGCACACCTCCGGCCACCGCCCGCCGGTGTGGGAGTTCCTCATGCACCGCCACGAGAACAGCTTCATCCCCTGCATGGTGCTCGTCGACGCGGTCGCCGGTTACGAGCTCCCCTACGGCGAGTTCGCCGACCCCCGAGTACGGCGCGCCTTCACCATGGCCGGCACCGCCAGCGTGCTCGTCAACGACCTCTACTCCATGGGCAAGGAGGACCCGACGGACTTCAGCCTGCCCCGGCTGATCGCCGCCGAGGACGAGTGCTCGCTCGAAGAGGCCGTCGACCGCACCGTGCAGGTCCACAACGAGCTGATGCACACCTTCGAGGCAGAGGCCGCCGCCCTCTGTCTGACCGGCTCCCCGGAGCTGCGCCGCTTCTTCGCCGGCACCTGGGCCTGGCTCGGCGGCAACCGCGAATGGCACGCGGGCAGCGCGCGCTACGCGAACCCCTCCCCACGCACGTAAGGAAGCACCTTCCATGGCCGACACTGCCGTGCACGACGTCCTGCGCACCGATTATCAGAAGTCCGTCGCCGAGTACTGGAACGCGGAGAAGGACCCCGTCAACATCAAGCTCGGCGAGGTCGACGGCCTCTATCACCATCACTACGGCCTCGGCGAATGGGACCCCTCCGTCCTCGCCGGACCGGCGGAGACCCGCGACCGGCGCATCATCGAAGAGCTGCACCGCCTGGAGACCGCCCAGGCCGAAGTCCTCCTCGACCACCTGGGCGAGATCACCCCCGACGACCACCTCCTCGACGGCGGCTCCGGCCGCGGCGGCACCAGCTTCATGGCCAACGCCCGCTACGGCTGCCACGTCGACGGCGTCAGCATCTCCGAGCAGCAGGTCGCCTTCGCCGACGACCAGGCACGGCAGCGGGGCGTGGCCGACAAGGTCCGCTTCCACTTCCGCAACATGCTCGACACCCGTCTCGACACCGGCTCGCGCCGGGCGATCTGGACCGACGAGACGACGATGTACGTCGACCTCTTCGAACTCTTCGCGGAGTTCTCCCGCCTGTTGGAGTACGGCGGCCGGTACGTCTGCATCACCGGCTGCTCCAACGACGTCACCGGCATGCGCTCCAAGGCCGTCAGCCGGATCGACGAGCACTACACGTGCAACATCCACCCGCGCAGCGAGTACTTCAAGGCACTCGCCGCGAACAATCTGGTGCCGATCCAGGTGGTCGACCTGACCCCCGACACGATTCCCTACTGGGAGCTGCGCGCGAAGTCGTCCGTGGCGACAGGCATCGAGGACCCGTTCCTCACGGCGTACAAGGAGGGCAGCTTCCACTACCTCCTGATCGCGGCCGACCGCATCTGACCGACGAAGTCGCCCCAGGGGGGCCGGGTTCTCCCCGGTCGGAACTCGGGGAGAACCCGGCCGCTGCGGTTCGTGCCTACTCCATGCCTCGTCCGATGAAGGGCACACCGCCCAGGGAGATGAACTCCTCGGCGAGGTCCACCGCGGGAAGGGCGGCCAACTGGGCCTCCAGGGACTCCAGGGCCTCCATGAGCTCCGCCTCCTCCCTCCCGACCGGCGGAGTCGGCTCGATGAAGGCGTCGCTCGTCTGGAGGTCGTAGACCAGCTCGTCGATCTCCTCCCGCGTCGTCGACGGCATCACGAACGCGTGCACGTGATCGCCGACCTCGGACATCGACCACTTGGCGAGCAGGCGCGCGTTGGGGCGCCGGAAGCGGACGCTGAAAGATCCGGGTGTCCGCGCGACCTCAAGAGGCGGCGTGTTCTTGATCTCCTTGAGCCGCCGCTCCATGTACTCCGCCAGTTCCATCGCGACGCGGCAGCGCTCGACCTGGTCGCCGTACGAGAGCTGGGCGAGCGCGTTCCACATCACCAGCGGGGAGAACCCGTTGCGCGAGCCGGCGAAGGTGGTGTCCTTGGAGCCGATCACCGGCACCTCGGCGGGCGGCGCCATCTGGTACTTGACCTTGGTCATGTACAGGCTGCACGGCCAGGGGACGCCGGGCCACTTGTGGCCGCTCATCGAGATGGACGAGACCATGTCCACGCTCTTGCCCTTCTTCGTCTTCGCCCTCAGGCCGAAGTCGAACTCGGGCAGCGTGACCTCGGGGGTCCACTGGAAGACGTGCGGCTCCGCCGAGGCCATGCGCATGAAGGGGCCGTACCCCGCGCCGAGGGCTCCGTCGACGTGAATCCAGAAACGGCGGCGTTTCACCTTCTTCTTGGCGCCGTAGTTCAGTTCGTGCTCAAGGTGCTTCGGCTCGAAGAGCGGCAGCAGTTTGCCGCAGATCTCCTCGACGTGGTCGTGAGCGCCCTTGAAGGTGCTGCCGTAGTTGAGGCTCACCAGGATCGGGTGACCCTCCTTCACGAAGAAGTCGACGAGCTTGATGAGCTTGTCGATGTCGACCTCGCCGTCGGCGTTGGAGGGAACGCCTTCCCTGACGCTCTCCCAGCCGCCGGCGATGGGGCACTTCTTGTTCTTGATGTACTTGAACTTCTGCGCCGCGCCGTAGACGTTGTACATGCCCAGCACCCGCATCCCCTTGCCGAAGGAGTAGTGGGTGTCCTGTGAGTAGAACGCGACCGGGGTGAAGAACTTCTCGTTCTTGGCCGAGATCTCGGGCTCCACATGGGTGAGGGTCGCCCTGCCGTCGGAGGTGGTCTTGAGGAGCGCCTTGCCCGAGAGGTAGTCGCGCGCGTTCCACAGGGCGTAGAGGTTGGCCTCGGTGGAGCCCATCGAGGTCATGTAACCCCAGTACGATTCGCCGTCTTTGGGGTTGTGCGGCCACTTCGCGTGCCACAGGGACGCGAAGTAGTCGAGTACGGCCCGCTCCGCGACCCGGGTGTTGGGCTTGTAGCCGCCGCGGTCGAACGGGTCTCCCATGTTGTTGACGTGGAAGTCCAGGAACCGGGAGAGGTCCCGTCTGCTGCCGTCGGTGTCCTGGCTGAACTGGTAGCCCAGCATGTGGTCGCGTTTGTAGGCCAGGTACTTCTGCATGGCGTCCAGGGCCTTGTTGCGCTGCGCGTCGGTGAGGGCCTGACCCGCGATCTGGAAGAGGTGCGCGTCGATACCCGGCTCTTGCGGGTACTCATGGGCGGGGTCCGTGAGCGGTCCGCTGACCAGCCCGGCCTGGCCGTTGTGGAGTCCCTGGCTCTGCAGGATCTCCTCCCAGGTCTCATGCGTGGGACCGAACGGAAATTCGGCGGTGGTCTGGGGGCTGGACTGATCGACCGTCATGCGGGGCTCTCCCATCGGCTCGTGGCACGACCTTTCGCACCTGGCAGCCACAGTGGCCGTTCAGCAACCCCGCATATGACGCAGACACCTCCAAACAGTGCCGTAATCCCTCGTACGGTTGAACGTATGTACGTGTTGTTCGATCATCACTCCCCGGCCGCGCTCGGCCAGCTCCGGGCGTTGGGCCAGCCCGTTGCCGGAGCGGGGGCCAGGCCGGTGGCGAGGGCCGGGGTGCCCTGGGCCGTCGTACCGCGCACCTGGGCGGCCGTGAGGCCCCCGCGGGCCGGGACGCCCGGCGGGGTGGGGGCGGGAACAGATACGGGGGCGGCGGGTGCCGGTGCCGGGGGCGTCGGCTGTTGTTCCGGGATCGCCTGGGCTGCCGCCGGCAGCGGCATCCCGTCGCCCATCGGCGCGGCGGCGGGGAGCGGCATGGCGGCGGCCGGGGCGGGAGCGGCGGCCACGGCCCGAGCCTGTGCGGCCATACCGGGCATACCGGACCCGTTGGTCACGGTCATCAGCCGGTCCACCGCCGCCGTACCCGAGCTGTAGCTGGTCCCGTTGCTCAGCTCGGGTACGGCGGCTCCCCTCCTGGACCCGTAGAGCACCGACTCCAGGCCGGACACCAGGCGACGCACGTCGGCCTGGGGGCGCACCACGAGCCGCAGGAAGCGGCTGGACGAACCGATCTTGTTGCCGCACTCGCGGACCAGGATCCGGTGCTCGGTGAGCAGCCGGTCCCGGACCGCCGTGCCTTCCGCGCCGACGGGCAGGCGCACGAAGAGGAAGTTCCCCTGGGAGGGGTAGACCGTCAGGCCGGGCAGCGCCGACAGCGCACTCGCCATCTCCAGGCGGTCCCGGCGTATCTGCGCGAGGCTCTGGGCGTACTCCGGGCCGTGATCGCGCAGCATGAACACCACATGCTCGGCAAAGGAGTTGACGTTCCACTTCGGGAGCATCGCGCGGATGCGGCCCGCCAGGGCCGGGTTCGCCACCAGGTAGCCGCAGCGGATGCCGTGCAGGCCGAAGTTCTGGCCCAGGCTGCGCAGCACGACCACGTTGGGTCGCAGGATCGCCTCCTGGACGACACTCGGGTCCGCCTCCGCGTCCGCGAACTCCAGG
This sequence comes from Streptomyces sp. NPDC002671, assembly GCF_053592475.1. Taxonomy (NCBI): domain Bacteria; kingdom Bacillati; phylum Actinomycetota; class Actinomycetes; order Kitasatosporales; family Streptomycetaceae; genus Streptomyces; species Streptomyces sp. NPDC002671. Next base: position 244,341 of record NZ_JBSFVU010000007.1, on the reverse strand, counting down.
AACGACTCGTCCACGACAATCAGGTCCAGGTCCGCCAGCGCGTCCATGAACGCGATCACGGACTGCTTGGGCAGGTGGCCGCCGTCAGGGTTGTTGGGGTTGCAGATCACCGCCGCCCGGCTGCCGCGGGCACGGATGAACTCGGCGTACCGGGCCAGGTCCAGGGCGAAGCCGTTCACCTCCTGGAGCGGGAACATGTCGACCCGCTTGCCCGTCTCCACCGGCTGGTCCGTCCAGCGGCCGAACGTGGGCACGGGGACGGCCAGGGACTCGCGGACCAGCAAGTGGTCCAGCCAGGTGATCAGTTCGGTCGAGCCGTTGCCCATCGCCACACACTGTGGGGGCAGTTGGAGCAGGTCGCACAGCTCGGCCGTGATGGTGTCGGCTCTGCTCGGGTAGCACGTGATGATCTCGGGCAACCGGGCCGCCAGCTCGTCGAGCATGGCCGGGGTGGGGAAGTACGGGTTGCACGGGACGCAGAAGTCCACCGGGCCCGCTGCGTCTCCACTGTCCTGGAACAGCGAGGTGACGTTGTCAGGCAAGGGAACCTCCGTCGGCTGGATGGCCCGTGCGGGGGCACGGGCCACCCATGGATACGGAGGGGGCGGCAGCGGCGTTCAGCACCCCTGTAACCGGAGTCCCGGCTGGTCGGTGGCGAAGGGTTTCGAGAACCTTTTTCGCCCTCGCACGAAACATTCACAAGCGCACCTAGGAACGTAACCCATCAGGAATCTAGTCTTCCGGCGTCATGGACTACTGCCCCCCGTGCCGCAGGCACCTCAACGGCGCCCTGGCCTGCCCAGGGTGCGGCACGCCGGCGCACGCCCTCGCCCCAGCGGCGGACGCACCTGCCGCCGCCGTGCGCGCGTACGCGCTCGCGGGCCAGGTGCCGGCGCACGGCGGTCCTGCGGCGCAGGGCGGCCACGCGGGATACGGCAGCTACGACGGCCAGGCGAGCCCTGCCGAAGCGGCCGGACACGGCGTTCCGGACTGGCAGGAAGAGCCGGGTGCGCCGGAGGAAGCGGAACAGCCGGAGGAAGCAGAGCAGCGGGATCGGCACGACGACCCCGAGCCCGGGGGCCGGGCCGCCCGGCGCCGGGGGCAGAGCGGTGCCGGTGCCGATTCCGGGCGTGCCGGTGCCGACGCCAGCCGGCGTGACCGCAAGGCCGCCGCGCACCGGCGCCGCCGTCGCCGTACCGTGCTGATCGCCGCGGGCTTCGTGCTGGCGGCGGGCGGCCTCAGCCTTGCCGAACTCGGCACGGACGCCCCCTTCTCCAGCGACAAGCCGGCGTCGTCCGGGGACACCTCGGCGGACGGCGGCACGTCCTCCGCGTCCCCGGAGAGCTCCGCCGACCCGCTCGGCGGCACCTCCGGCGGCGCGCCCGGCGCGAGCGCCACGGCCTCCGCGGGCGCGTCGGCCTCCCCGTCCGCCGACAAGTCCGCGAAGGGCAAGGACTCCGCGTCCCCGTCCGCGAAGACGACGCACAGCGCGAGGCAGTCGGCCGGCACGGGCTCCGGCGGGGCCACGACGGCGCCGCCCGCCAAGCCGACGGCCCGTCCGACGACCGGGCCGACCGTGCAGCCCACGGCCTCGGTCCCGCCGCCGGCCCCGTCGCCCACACAGACCTGCACCCGCTTCCTGTGGTGGTGCACCTGAGGCCCTGAGGCCTCCCCTTCGTGTAGGGGTCATCGGCCATCCGGGGCATATATGACACCAACCGGGCGGTCGGACTGTTGAGTCGAACGGGTACCCCTCGCCGTACCGATCCGGGGAACGTCCGGCGGTGGAGCGGGCGTTGTGCGTGGGGAAACCGCCGACCAACTGCACAGTCGAGGAGAGCGGATGACACAGGGGATGACCGTCCACGGCACGGTCGCCGAGGGCTTCGAGGTGGTGCGCGAGGAGTTCGCCGCTTTCGTGGCGGAGGAACGGGACGACTACGAGGGCCAGTTGTGCGCCTACGCCCACGGCCGCCGGGTCGTCGACCTGTGGGCCGGAGAGGGTGTGGACGGGGATTCGCGCTACGGCGTGTACTCGGCCACCAAGGGAGCGGCGCACCTGGTCGTGGCCCTGCTGGTGCAGGACGGCACGCTGGACGTGGACCGTAAAGTCACCTACTACTGGCCGGAGTTCGGCGCCGAGGGCAAGGGTGAGCTGACCCTGCGGGAGCTGCTCGCGCACCGGGCCGGACTGGTCGGCGCCGACGCCGGGCTCACGCCGGCGGAGGTGGCGGACGACCGGGCGATCGCCGAACGCCTGGCCGACCAGCGGCCGTTCTGGCGGCCGGGCACGGCCTTCGGCTACCACGCGCTGGTCATCGGCGCGCTGACCGGCGAGGTCGCCCGCCGGGCGACGGGCCGCACGCTCCAGGAGCTGTACGAGGAGAGAGTCCGCGCCCCCTACGGCCTGGACTTCCACCTGGGCCTGCCGGCCTCGCACGAGCCCCGCTTCCGCCCGGCGCAGCGGGCGGTGCCGAACCCCGAGCAGCGGGCGATGCTCGACGAGATGCCGGCCGCCCCGAACTCCCTGGCCGCGATCGCCTTCAACCGGCACGGAGCGGAGCCGACCGACCTGGAGGCCCTGGTCAACGAGCCGCTGGTGCGCGCGCAGGGCCCCGCCTCGGTCGGCGGGGTCGGCTCCGCGCGCGGCCTCGCGGGCATGTACGCGGCGATGATCAGCGAGCGGGACGGCAAGGCGCCGCTGCTGAAGGAGGACACGGTCGCGGAGTTCGGCCAGTTCCACTCCGTGGGCTACGACCTGGTGGCCCGCGGCCACAAGGCGTACGGCCTCGGCTTCCAGATCACCGCCGACGTCTGGCACCCGTTCCTCGGCGCCGGCACGATCGGCCACAGCGGCGCGAACGGCACCCAGTCCTACGCGGACCCGCGCAGCGGCGTCGCCTACGCCTACCTCCGCCGCCGCTTCCCCTTCCCCGGCGGCGCGGCCCCGGAGAACAACAGGTTCGCGGCGGCGGTACAGACGGCGGCGCTGAAAGCCTGACCCGGGCCGCACGTACGGAAGGCCGCACCCCACGTCCAAGGGTGCGGCCTCCGCCGTGCGCAACGAGCGGGGTCAGGCCAGCGTCACGGTGATGTTCCCGCGCGTCGCCTTCGAGTACGGGCACACCTGGTGCGCCTTCTCGATCAGGTCGCGCGCGGTGATCGTGTCGACGCCCGGGATGTCCGCGGAGAGCTCCACGATGATCCCGAAGCCGTCGTCGTTCTTGCCGATGCCGACCTTCGCGGTGACGGTCGAGCCGGAGACGTCGACGCCCTCCTGCCGGGCGACGACGCCGAGCGCGCCCTGGAAGCAGGCGCTGTACCCGGCGGCGAACAGCTGCTCCGGGTTGGTGCCGGCGCCGTTGCCGCCTAGCTCCTTGGGCGGGTTCACGACGACGTCGAGCTTGCCGTCGTCGGTGGCGACCCGGCCGTCGCGGCCGTTCTCGGCGGTGGCGACGGCGGTGTACAGGACCTCGGACTGCGTGATGGGCATGCGGTTGTCTTCCTCCTCGGTCCGCCGCGACTCGCGCCCACGATCGACGACGGAATTCGGAAAGAAGTTACCGCATGCCGGAAAGCTCAGCCAGGGTCAGAGCTTGACGATCATCTTTCCGGTGTTGTCGCCGCGCAGGACCCCGAGGAACGCCTCCAGGTTGTTCTCGATGCCCTCGACCACGGTCTCGCGGTACTTCAGCGTGCCCGAGGCGACCCAGGGGCCGACCTCCTGGACGAACTGCGGCTGCATGTCGTAGTGGTCGCCGACCAGGAAGCCCTCGATCCGGCCGCGGGTCTGGATCAGTCGCGCGAGGTTCTTCGGGCCGGGGGCGGGCTCGGTGTTGTTGTAGACGGAGATCATGCCGCAGATGACGATCCGGCCGCCCTCGTTCAGCGACCCGATGGCCGCCTCCAGGTGGTCCCCGCCGACGTTGTCGAAGTAGACGTCGATGCCGTCGGGCGCGGCCTCGCGCAGCTGCTCGTCGACGGAGCCGTTCTTGTAGTTGAAGGCGGCGTCGAAGCCGTACTCCTCCACCAGCAGCCTGACCTTCTCGTCGGACCCGGCGGAGCCGATGACCCGCGAGGCGCCCTTGAGCTTGGCGATCTGGCCCACCTGGCTGCCCACGGCGCCCGCGGCACCGGACACGAACACGACGTCGCCCTCCTTGAGGGCGGCGGTGCGCAGCAGGCCGGCGTAGGCGGTGAGGCCGGTCATGCCGAGGACGCCGAGGTACGCCGACAGGGGCGCGGCCTCGGGGTCCACCTTGACGGCGTGCCTCGGGTCCACGGCCGCGTACTCGCGCCAGCCGAAGAAGTGCAGGAGGTGGTCGCCGACGGAGATGCCCTCGGCGTTGGACTCGATCACCTCGCCGACCGCGCCGCCCTGCATGGCCTTGCCCAGCTCGAACGGGGCGACGTACGACTTGGCGGCCGACATCCTGCCGCGCATGTACGGGTCCACGGAGAGGTACTTGTTCCGCACCAGCACCTGGCCCTCGCCCGGGGTCGGCATGGGGGTCTCGACCAGCGCGAAGTCCTCGGACTTCGGCCAGCCGACGGGACGGCTCAGCAGGTGCCACTCGCGGTTGATCATGACAGGACCTTTCCAGTTACTTCAGTACCTGAAACAACGGTGCACCTGAATATTTCAGCTGTCAAGTAAATGGGGTACCCTGAGTACATGGCCACTCCGCACAGCACCCGTCCGGACGCACTGACCGTCGAGGTCGTCGAGCTGATCGCCGAGGTGGTCGGCCGCTACCACGCTGACTACGAAGAGGCCGCCGCCGGACACGCACTGACCGGCGCCCAGGCCAAGCTGCTCAGCCTGCTCTCGCTCGACCCGCTGCCCATGCGCAAGCTCGCACAGAAGCTGAAGTGCGAGCCGTCCAATGTGACCGGCATCGTGGACCGCCTGGAGGCCCGGGGTCTGGTGGAGCGCCGCCCCGACCCCGCCGACCGTCGCGTGAAGCTGGCCGTCGCCACCGAGGAGGGCCTGCGCACCGCCCGCGAACTGCGCGAGGGCCTCCGCTTCGCCCGCGCCCCCCTGGCCGGCCTCTCCGACGAGGAACGCCGTACCCTGAGGGACCTGCTGCGCCGGATGATCGACGCCTGAGTCGAAGTAGAGTCCCCCCATGCGTGATCTCGGGGTGGGGTTCGGATATCTGCTGAAGGGCCAGCGGTGGGTGGCCCGGCACGGGCGGCAGTACGGTTTCGGTCTGCTGCCCGGCCTGATCACCCTCGTGCTCTACGCGGCGGCGCTGGTCGTGCTCGCCGTCTGGGGCGAGGACGCGGTCGCCTGGGCGACGCCGTTCGCCGATGACTGGTCCAGCCCCTGGCAGGGCCTGTTCCGCGGCTTCCTCACCGCGGTCCTCTTCGCGCTCGGCCTCCTGCTGGCCGTCCTCACCTTCACCGCCGTCACCCTGCTGGTCGGCCAGCCCTTCTACGAGAGCCTCTCGGAGCAGGTCGACGCGGACGCCTCGCCCGACGGCACGGCACCCCGCTCCGGCCTCCCGCTCTGGCGCGAGCTGTGGATCTCGGCACGCGACAGCGTCCGCGTCCTCCTGCGCGCCGCACTCTGGGGCGTCCTGCTCTTCGCCCTCGGCTTCCTGCCCTTCGTCGGGCAGACCGTCGTCCCGGTGCTCGGCTTCTTCGTCACCGGCTTCTTCCTCACGGAGGAACTCGCTTCCGTCGCCCTCCAGCGCCGCGGGGTCGAACTCCGCGCCCGCCTCACCCTGCTCCGCTCCCGCAAGACCCTGGCCTGGGGCTTCGGTACGCCCCTCGGCCTGGCCTTCCTGGTTCCGTTCGTCGCGGTGTTCCTGATGCCGGGCGCGGTCGCGGGCGCCACGCTGCTGGCCCGCGACCTGCTGGGCGAGGAGAGCGCCGAGGACGAGTCCGCTCCCGGCGGGGAGCCCGATGCGGGGAGCGTCACTCCGTGAGCCGCTGGGCGAAACGGTTCGGCGCGAACCGCGCCGCCTCCTCCCGCAGCACCGCCAGGAACGCCCGCGCCGCCGGCGACGCCGAGCGCCCCCGCGCGGTCGCCGCGTAGACCGCCCGGGCCGGCGCCTCCTCGTCCCGCACCGGAAGCAGCACCACGTCCGGGCGTACGGAGGCGGCGGCCAGCCCCGGTACCAGGGTCACCCCGAGCCCGGCCGCGACGTAGCCCTGCTTGGCCGTCCACTCGCCGACCACATGCGCCACCCGCGGCCGGAAGCCCTGCCGCACGGCCGCGTCCAGCAGGGTGCCTTCGGGCCGGTCGCTGCCGGAGATCCAGTCGGCGTCGGCGAGTTGGGCCAGCCGCACCCCGCCCGCACGGGCCAGTGGATGACCGGCCGGGACGGCGACGTACAGGGGCTCGTCCAGCAGGTGGTGCAGATCGTGGCCGGCGAGTGCGGCCCGGCCCGTCGTGGAGACGACCGCCAGGTCCAGCCCGCCGGCGGTCAGCCGGTCCAGCAGCGCGGGCGTGAGCCCTTCCTCGCGCTCGATCCGGACGGCCGGATACCGGGCCCGGAAGGCGGCCAGGGTGTGCGGGACGAGCGCCGCGTCCGCCGTGGCGAACGCCCCGAACCGCAGCCGCCGGCCTGCCACTTCGCGCAGCACCGCCAGCTCGCGCCCCGCGCCCCGCAGCGACTGGGCGACCGCCTCCGCATGCGGCACCAGCGCCCGGCCCGCCTCCGTCAGCCGCACCCCGCGCGGCAGCCGGTCGAACAGCGGGCCGCCGCCCAGCGCCGACTCCAGCGACGCCACCTGCCGGGACACCGCCGACTGCGTCCAGCCCAGCGCCCGCGCGGCCACCGTGAACGATCCGGCGTGGGCGACCTCCAGGAACGCCCGCAGCCAGACCGTGGACAACTCCGGTATGTCGTAAGGGCTTTCGTGATGCCATACGCGCATGACAGACATGCTAGACATCCGCTTGCCGCATCCGGCGGCTGGTTCTAGCGTCGACCGCATGCAGATCACCATCGGCAACCCCGCTTCCGCGCCCCAGCCCCACAACGACTTCTACTCCCAGGTCGCGCGCGTCGAACACGCCGACGGCAGCGCCCTGTTGTTCCTCTCCGGGCAGACCGCCGAAGGCGCCACCCTGGCCGAGCAGACCCGAGGCATCCTGGAGAACATCACCGCCCTGCTCAAGGCGCACGGCGCGACCCTCGCGGACGTCATCAACATCCGCACCTACCTCACCGACGTCACCAAGATCGCCGAATACGCCGACATACGCCGTGAGTTCTTCACCGGCACCCCGCCGACCAGTATGACCACCGAAGTGCCCCGGCTGGTCCCGCCGGACTGCCAGGTGGAGATCGAGGTCGTTGCGGCCGTGCCCGTCCGCATGTGAAGGGTTCGTACGAGATCACGGCGAACCGTCTGATCGGCAACCACCGGCCGACGGCCCCGATTAACGTCTGATCCGGGACAAGTCCCCCATGATCAGCCCCGGTCCGTACCCTGACTCCGGACCGGGGCTCATCATGGCGTCCGGATGTGGCAGACTCCCGCCCCGCGAACACCGGACACGCCGGGCACGGCACGGGGGAGAGACAGCATGTATCCAGGACAGCAGCATCAGCAGCCGGGGCCTTACGGCCAGCAGCCACCGGCGGGACCGTACGGCCCCTACGGCCAACAGCCGTACCCGCAGCAGCCGTACCCTCCGCAGCAACAGCCGTATCCGCCCCAGCAGCCGCACCAGCCCTACCCGCCCCAGCAGCCGTACCAGACGGGCGGCCACCAGCAGCCGTACCAGCCGTACCAGCCCGCGGCGCCCCAGCCCCCCGCGCCCGCCCAGCACCTCGGCGAGCACGAGATGCGGCTGGACCCCAATCTCACGCCCGCCCAGCGCGAGTTGGTGCTGAAGATCCAGGCGAAGGCCAAGCCCATGGCCTACGGCCTCGTGCTCGGCATCCCGCTCACCTTCGGCGGCGTCCACTACGGCATCACCCGCGCACCCCTCGGCTTCGCGGCAGCCGTCGCCGGACTGGCCCTGGTGGCCTTCGGCGTGTACTCGCTGATGCAGATGCAGGCCCTCAAGCGGCAGCTCCGGCTCATCACCCAGGACGCCTGGCGCTCGCCCGCTGCCCATCTGCCCGGCGCCCGCAAGGCGGCCACGCAGGCCGCCTACCTCAACGGCCTGCTCGTCCTGCTGTCCCTCGCCGCGACCGGCTACCTGCTCTACAAGGGCGCAGGCTGGGGCGCGTACGGCAACTCCCTCGGCTTCGGCGCGCTGATGCTCGGCGCGGCCCTGCCCTTCGGCATGGCCCTGGCCGCCGCGACCACCATCCCGCAGCTGCTCCAGGTGATCCCGGCCGGCGCGAAGGTCGGCCGGAGCCTGTACTCGATCCTCTTCGCGCTGGCGACCACGGTCACCGGCGAGGGCATCAAGGGCGGCGCCCTCGGCCCGATCGCGGCCGGCGGCGCGGCCCTGCTGATCTGCGGCGGCGCGATGGCCCTGCTGGGCAAGGCGGCCAAGCGCATGCGCGGCGAGGCCGGTTAGCCGCAGGGGCTAGGGCGCGGTGATCGTCCGGTAGGCGATCGCCGCCAGCCGGGCCTGGCCGTCCTTGCTGGGGTGGAACCAGTCCCAGTGGCTGAGCTGGCCGGTGCCGAAGCGGTAGTCGTAGACCGCGCCGCCGTCGAAGCGGCAGCGGCGGTCCTTGGCGCAGACCTCCTTGAGCGCCTTGTTGTACGCCACCACCCGCTGCTGCACCTGGTCCCGGCGCAGGGTGGCCGCGCTCGTCAGGTTGTCCGCGTCCTGAAGCATCGACGGGCAGATGCCGAGCTTCCACACCTGCTTGCCCAGCGGATTCGACCGGCCCTCGGACCACAGCCGCTTCAGGTTCGGCACGCTCGCCACGTACACCTGCGTCTTCGGCAGCGCCTCGCGCAGCGTGCGGAGAGCCTCCTCGAAGTCCGTGCGGAAGTCGGCCACCGAGGTCATCACCCGCGCCGAGGACCGGCAGGCGTCGTTCGCGCCGGCCATCACCGTCACCAGCTCCGGGCTGCGGGACGCCGCCTGGGCCATCTGCTCGGGCAGGTCGGACATCCGGGAGCCGGTCACCGCGTAGTTCCAGCTGCGCTCCGCCGCCCCCGCCACGCCCAGCAGCCGTACGGCCAGGCTGTCGACCTTGGCGTCGCTGCCCGTCGCCCAGGAGACCTGGGGGCAGTCGGAGAGCACCATGCACGCGTCGAAGCCGCGCGTGATGGAGTCGCCGACCGCGGCGATCGAGCGCGGGCTGCGGTTCCACACGGGGGCCGGTCTGGCCGCGTCCGCCCTGGTCCCCTCGGGCGCGGCACTGCCGCCCACGACATCGCAGCCGGCGGCGCCCAGCAGGGCGGCCGTCACGACCGCGAGGACGGCCCGCGCACTGTGGCTTCGCTTCCGCATCCCTGCTGTTCCTCTCGCCCGACGGTTGAGTGCTCCCTCCCATAACAACGCGTGAGGGTTCCCGGCGGGGCGCACTGGAACGGCACACCCCCGTACAAGCGTCCCCCTGGGTGAATGGCAGCGGTTTCCTGGCCGTGGGACCGACGGTACGTCACACTCCTTGCACTGTCGCAAGGTAGCCTCGCCATCAACGCGGCCGTCGCCCCACTGCCGCCCAGCCAGTCCGCAAGATGTCCCGCTCTGTCCGGAGGTTCCGGTGACGACACGTGGAGTTCTGTACGTGCACTCCGCGCCGCGCGCGCTGTGCCCGCACGTCGAGTGGGCCGTCGCCGGGGTGCTCGGCACGCGCGTCAGCCTCGACTGGATCCGGCAGCCCGCGGCCCCCGGCACCTGGCGCTCGGAGTTCTCCTGGCAGGCCGAGGCCGGTACGGCCTCCAAGCTCGCCTCCGCGCTGCGCGGCTGGCACCTGCTCCGCTTCGAGGTCACCGCGGAGCCCCGCGCCACCGCCGAGGGCGAACGCTACAGCTGCACCCCCGACCTGGGCATCTTCCACGCCGTCACCGGCATCCACGGCGACATCCTCATCCCCGAGGACCGCCTCCGCGCGGCGCTGACGCGGTCTCAGCGGGGCGAGACGGACCTGGAAGCGGAACTCGCCAAGCTCCTGGGCAAGCCGTGGGACGACGAACTGGAGCCCTTCCGCTACGCAGGAGAGGGCGCCCCGGTGCGCTGGCTGCACCAGGTGGTCTGAGCAGAGCCTGTACGGACCTGTAGGAAGCTGCACGAAGAAGGGCCCCCACCGGCTGGTGGAGGCCCTTCATTCACGTTCTCAGACGGTGCGGAACGCCAGCACCACGTTGTGCCCGCCGAACCCGAACGAGTCGTTCAGCACGGCGATCCGGCCCTCGGGCAGCTCCCGCGCCTCACCGCACACGATGTCCGCGTTGACGTCGGGGTCGAGGTTGTCGATGTTGATGGTCGGCGGAGCCGTCCGGTGCACGAGCGCGAGAATCGACGCGACGGTCTCGATGCCACCGGCACCACCGAGCAGATGACCCGTCATCGACTTGGTCGCGGAGATCGCCATGTGGTCGACGTCGTCGCCGAAGACCTTCCGCAGCGCCTTGATCTCGGCCACGTCACCCTGCGGGGTGGAGGTGGCGTGCGCGTTGACGTGCATGATCTCGGCCGGCTTCAGGTCCGTGTTGTCCAGCAGGTTCTGCAGCGCGTGCGCGATGCCGTTGCCGGAGGGCTCGGGCTGCGTGATGTGGTGGGCGTCGGCGGAGATGCCCTGGCCGACCGCCTCCACATAGATCCGGGCGCCGCGGGCCTTGGCGTGCTCCTCGGACTCCAGGACGATCACACCGGCGCCCTCGCCGAGTACGAAGCCGTCACGGCCGGCGTCGTAGGGACGCGAGGCGCCCTGCGGGTCGTCGTTGTTCTTGGACATCGCCATCATGTTGCCGAACGCGGCGATCGGCAGCGGGTGGACGGCCGCCTCGGTGCCACCGGCGACGACGACGTCGGCGCGGCCCGTGCGGATCATCTCGATGGCGTACCCGATGGCCTCCGCGCCCGAGGCGCAGGCCGAGACCGGGGTGTGCACACCGGCGCGGGCACCCAGCTCGATACCGACGTTGGCCGCCGGGGAGTTGGGCATCAGCATCGGCACGGTGTGCGGGGAGACGCGGCGGACGCCCTTCTCCTTCATCACGTCGTACTGGTCCAGGAGCGTCGTCACGCCGCCGATGCCGGAGGCGATGACCGAACCGAGACGGTCGGGGTTGATGGACGCGTCCTCACCGGCCTTGGCGGTGAAACCGGCGTCCTTCCAGGCCTCCTGAGCGGCGATCAGCGCGAACTGCGCGGACCGGTCCAGCTTGCGGGCCTGCGGCCGGGGGATGATCTCGCCCGGCTCGACGGCGATCTGCGCGGCGATGCGGACCGGCATCTCCGCCGCCCACTCCTGCTCCAGCAGGCTGACACCGGACTTGCCGGCGACCAGGGCCTCCCAGAACGAAGCTGCGTCGCCACCCAGCGGTGTGGTTGCGCCGATACCGGTGACGACCACGGTGCGATTGGTCGGGCTCACGGGAATTCTTTCTCCAACGGATGCGGGAATCTACGGCGCCACCGCCGGGTGGCGGGGCCTTGCAGCCGGCCTAAGGGGTGGCTCAGCCCTGGTGCGTGAGGATGTAGTTGGTGGCGTCACCAACGGTCTTGAGGTTCTTGACGTCCTCGTCCGGGATCTTCACGTCGAAGCGCTCTTCAGCGGCGACGACGACCTCGACCATGGACAGCGAGTCGACGTCCAGGTCGTCGGTGAAGGACTTGTCCAGCTGGACGTCCTCAACCGGGATGCCGGCGATCTCGTTCACGATTTCGGCGAGACCGGCGACGATCTCTTCCTGAGTGGCGGCCATGTCAGGCGCTCCTTCTTTAATATTCCAGACGGTTTATGGCAGTTTGACCCATACCGGACACGAGATCCGGCACGGAGTGCCTAGGGGAGGGTAACGACCGTGGCGGCGTAGACGAGACCCGCCCCGAATCCGATGACGAGCGCGGTGTCACCGCTCTTCGCCTCCCCGGTCGCCAGGAGCCGCTCCATCGCGAGCGGGATCGAGGCGGCCGAGGTGTTGCCGGTGGTGCGGATGTCACGGGCGACCGTGACATGCTCCGGCAGTTTCAGCGTCTTCACCATCGAGTCGATGATCCGCACATTGGCCTGGTGCGGGATGAAGACGTCCAGATCGTCCGCGGTGATTCCGGCCGCGTCCAGCGCCTGCTGGGCGACCTTCGCCATCTCGAACACGGCCCAGCGGAAGACCGCCTGGCCCTCCTGCGTGATCGCAGGGAACTTGACGTTGCCCTCGCTGTCCAGGGGCAGGGTGGAGACGTCGCCAACGTGGAAGCGGTCCCACGGGACGGTCTGCTTGATGGTCTCGGACTTGTCGCCCTCCGAGCCCCACACGGTCGGACCGATCGCCGGCTCCTTGGAGGGGCCGACCACGACCGCACCGGCGCCGTCACCGAACAGGAAGGCCGTGGCCCGGTCCTCCAGGTCGGTCAGGTCGCTCAGCCGCTCCACGCCGATGACGAGCACGTACTCGGCGGAACCTTCCAGCACCATGCCCTTGGCGAGCGTGAGGCCGTAGCCGAAGCCCGCGCAGCCCGCCGAGATGTCGAAGGCGGCGGCCTTGTTCGTGCCCAGCTTGTCGGCGATCTCGGTGGCGACGGCCGGGGTCTGGCTGAAGTGCGAGACGGTCGAGACGACCACCGCGCCGATCTGCTCGGCGGCGACGCCCGCATCGGCGATCGCCTTGCCGGAGGCCTCGATCGCCATCGCGGCGACCGTCTCCTCCGGGCCCGCCCAGTGCCGGGTCTCGATGCCGGAGCGCGAACGGATCCACTCGTCGGACGAGTCGATCTTCTCCAGGATCACCTCGTTGGGCACGACCCGGGTCGGCCGGTACCCGCCGACGCCGAGGATGCGCGCGTACGGGGCACCCTTGCTGGCCTTGATATTCGCCATCTACGGCTCCTTAGGCACCTGCGTGCTCGGAGATGAGCTCGCGGGCCGCGTCGAGGTCGTCGGGGGTCTTCAGGGCGAGCGTCGTCACACCGGGCAGGGCGCGCTTGGCAAGGCCGGTCAGCGTGCCGCCCGGGCACAGCTCGACGAGCGCGGTGACGCCCAGCGCCTTGAACGTCTCCATGCACAGGTCCCAGCGCACGGGGTTGGCGACCTGGCCGACCAGCCGCTCCAGCACCTCGGTGCCGGTGGCGACGGTCTGGCCGTCCTTGTTGGAGACGTAGGCGACCTTCGGGTCGCCGGGCGCCAGCTCCGCCGCGGCCACGGCCAGCGCCTCGACGGCGGGCGCCATGTGGCGGGTGTGGAAGGCACCGGCGACCTTCAGCGGGACGACCTTGCGGACGCCCTCGGGCTTGTCCTCGTTCAGCGCGGCGAGCTGCTCCAGCGTGCCGGCGGCGACGACCTGGCCCGCGCCGTTGATGTTCGCCGGGGTCAGGCCCAGCTTCTCCAGGTGCGCGACGGAGACCTCGGGGTCGCCGCCGAGCAGCGCCGCCATACCGGTCTCGGTGATGGCGGCGGCGTCGGCCATGGCCAGACCCCGCTTGCGGACCAGACCCAGCGCGGCGGTGTCGTCGAGGACACCCGCGAGGGTGGCGGCGGTGATCTCACCGACGCTGTGGCCGGCGACGGCGCCCGGGGCGAGCTCGGACATGTCACCGAGTGCCGCGGCGGACAGGATCCCGGCGGCGACCAGCAGCGGCTGGGCCACGGCGGTGTCACGGATGGCGTCGGCGTCGGCCTCGGTGCCGTAGTGGACCAGGTCCAGGCCGACGGCGTCCGACCACGCGGCGACGCGGTCGCGGGCACCGGGCAGTTCGAGCCAGGGAGTCAGAAAGCCGGGCGTTTGGGCGCCCTGGCCGGGAGCGACGAGTACGAGCACTCTCACACTCTCTCTTGTGGACGGGCACGGCCGCCCGTGGGGACAGGGACGAAGAACACGAGGGGCTTTTGTGGGCCCCCGACAAAAACCTAGGCTTGAGGGTCTCCATCGGCCAGACGCCCCAGGATCAGCGCGATCCGCAGCGTGAACGCGGATCTTACATCCGAGGGCGACCAGCCAGTGACGTCAGTCACACGACGGAGCCGGTAGCGCACGGTGTTCGGGTGAACGAAGAGCATCCGGGCCGCGCCTTCGAGGCTGCTCGCCTGCTCCAGGTAGACGCTGAGCGTCTCCAGCAGCGCCGAGCCGGCTTCCTCCAGCGGTCTGTAGATCTCCTCCACCAACTGCTCGCGGGCGCTCGGATCGCCTGCGATGGCGCGCTCCGGCAGCAGATCGTCCGCAAGCACCGGCCGCGGCGCGTCCTGCCAGGCGGTGCACGCCTTCAGCCCCGCGGCGGCGGCCTGCGCGGACCGCGTGGCGGCGAGCAGATCGGGCACGACGGGCCCGGCGACGACCGGCCCGGCGGCGTAGGGCCCGATCAGCGACTTGGCGACGGCGAGCGGATTGGGGTTCCCGCCGGCGATCACGACCAGCCGGTCCCCGAGGACGCCGGTGAGCACCTGGAGCTTGGCATGCCGTGCGGCCCGCCGGATGGCCTCGACGGTCAGCTCGCTGTCCCCGTCGGGCGCGGTCCCGAGCACGACACACACATTGTCGGGCGAGTTCCACCCCAGCGCGGCGGCCCGGCTGACGGCCCCCTCGTCGGCCTCCCCGCTCAGCACCGCGTTGACGACCAGCGACTCCAGCCGCGCGTCCCAGGCACCCCGTGCCTCGGCGGCCTGGGCGTACACCTGGGCGGTGGCGAAGGCGATCTCGCGGGCGTACACGAGCAGCGCCTCGCGCAGCACGTTCTCGTCCCCCGGAGCGGCCACCTCGTCGATGGCGGACTCCATGACCTCGATGGTGGTGCGCACCATCTCCACGGTCTGCCGCAGCGTGATGGCCCGGGTCAGTTCACGCGGCGCGGTCCCGAAGACATCGGTGGAGATCGCCTGCGGCGCGTCCGGGTGCCGGAACCACTCGGTGAAGGCAGCGATACCCGCCTGGGCCACGAGCCCGATCCAGGAACGGTTCTCCGGGGGCATGGCCCGGTACCAGGTCAGCGTCTCGTCCATGCGCGCGATCGCCTGCGCGGCGAGGCGCCCGGAGGACTTCTCCAGCCGCTTCAGGGTCGCGGAGTGCGGATGGACGACGTGGTGGCCTGCGGGTCCGGTCGGGTGGGATTCGGGTTCGGGCACGGGACAAGACTGCCTTATCGGGACGGGAGCGTGCGTCGCCGGGTCACGGGTGAGGTCCGGCGAGGTCTACGGCTGAGGTCCGGCGAGGTCTACGGCTGAGGTCCCGTGAGGTCTACGGTGGTGCCCGTGATCGACGTACGGCGCGCCGCTGAGCGCTACCGCGGAGGCGACCCGGAGGCCGGGATCGACTCCCTCCACGCCTTCTCCTTCGGCCCGCACTACGACCCCGACAACCTGCGCTTCGGCGCGCTGCTCGCCTGCAACGAGGAGCGCCTCGCCCCCGGTGCCGGCTTCGACGAGCACCCGCACAGCCACACCGAGATCGTCACGTGGGTGGTCCAGGGCGAACTGACCCACCGCGACTCCACGGGCCACGAGTCGACGGTCCGCCCGGGAGACGTCCAGCACCTGAGCGCGGCGGCGGGCGTCCGCCACGTGGAACGCAACGACGGTGAGGCCCCCCTGACCTTCGTCCAGATGTGGCTGGCACCACTGGAGCCGGGCGGCGACCCGTCGTACGCCGTCGTCCCGGGCATCGCCGACGCCACGCCGTACGCCCTGCCGGCGGCGGGGGCGATGCTGCACGTACGGCGCCTGGGGGTGGGGGAGCGGACGGCGGTGCCGGACGCGGCGTACGTATACGTGCACGTGGTGCGGGGGGAGGTCCGGCTGGCGGGGGAGACCCTGGGGGCGGGCGACTCCGCGAGGATCACCGACGCCGAGGGGCTGGAGGCGGTGGGGGCGACGACGGAGGCGGAACTGCTGATCTGGGAGATGGCGGCACGCTGAACCTCAATAAAAGCCCATTCCCTACAGGGAATTGTCGGTCTCGGCTGCGCGCCGCAGGATCTGGTCCGAAGCGACCTGCCCGGCAAGGAGATGTACATGATCGAGATCGACCCGCAGCACCTGGCCGACCGCTACATGGCTCAGTGGACAGTGCCGGACGCCGCCGGACGCCGCGCGGCCATCGAGCGGCTGTGGGCCGAGGACGCCACCCACATCCTGCAGCCGCCCGCGGAGATTCGGGAGATCGCTGCGGAACTCGGCTTCGGCCACACGACCCTGGAGGCTCAGGGGTACGACGCCATCGAGACCCGAGTGGCGCGAAGCCATGAGCGGTTCGTCGAGAAAATGGGACTCACCTTCCGGGCACGCACCGACGCGGTACGCCTCCATGGCGTGGTCAAGTTCGGCTGGGAGGCGGTGTCCACCGAAACCGGCGACGTTGTGGGTGGGGGCTTGGAAATGCTGGTGCTTGACGACGACGGCCGGATCAAGGCCGACTACATGTTCCCGGGGGCCTGACCCGTAGCAGCACAGGCCATTGGCCTGGCGGCGGCCGAGAGGGCCTCGGCTGTCGCCGGGTCGGCGGGCAGGAACGCCTCCAGCTTCAGCTCGGCGAGGGTCACGTCGACGGCGGTGGCGAAGGTCGTCACCGTCGTCATCAGGCGCAGCTCGCCGTACGAGGACCGCAGGCGGAGCGGAACCGCGAAACCGAGGAGCCCTGCGGACGGCTCCAACTCGGGCACGTACCCGGTGAGTTCGGCGCGCAGCTCCTCCAGGGGGCCGAGGCGGACCAGGATGTGGCGCGCCCATTCCGCGAGGTTGACGATGCGGGGAGCCAGGCCGTCGGGGTGCAGCGCGAGACGGTAGACGTTCGTGCCCGGGCCGGTCAGCTCGGGCGCCGCACCCTCGGTGATCAGATCGAACGCGGAGTTCGCGGCGACCAGGTCACCGCCCCGGTCCACCACCAGCGCCGGATACGGCAGGTGCCCGCGGAGGATGTGGTCGATCGCCGTGCGCACGGGGGCCAGCGCCGGATCGTCGAGTGAGCTCTCGGGGTAGGCGGGCGCGTACCCGGCGGCCAGCAGCAGCTCGTTGCGCTCCCGCAGCGGCAGTTCCAGCGACTCGGCCAGGCGCACGACCATGTTCCGGCCGGGGACGGACCGGCCGGACTCGATGAAGCTGAGGTGCCGCTGGGTGGTGCCCGCCCGCAGCGCCAGGTCGAGCTGGCTGAGATGACGGCGGTTACGGCGTTCACGGAGCGCACGAGGGAAGTCCACGGGCCTGTTGTAACGGCCGCGGAGGGTTGCGGGCCATTCCTCGCAGGGAATTGTCGCTCCCCGCAACTGTCCGTGAACATCGGCGACATGGACATCGGTGTACTGCTTCCGACCGGAACCGCCCAGTGGGGCCCGGCAGACGACCCTCGCGAGCTGGTCGCCTTCGGCCGCCACGCCGAACGCTCGGGTTTCTCCTCGCTGTTCGTCAACGACTCCCTGCTCAGCCCGCGCATCGAGGCGCTCACGATGCTGGCCGCGCTCGCCCCGGCGACCGAGACCGTGACGCTGGGTACGGCAGCGCTGCTGCCGTTCCTGCGGCGGCCGATCCAGACCGCCCAGTCGCTCGCGTCGATCGACCTGCTGTCCGGCGGCCGGCTCACCGTGACCGCCGGCGCGGGCTTCCCCGGCCGCTTCGGGAAGCCCCTCTACACGCTGTCCGAGCTGCCGTGGGAACGGCGCTTCGCCCGCCTGGACGAGACGGTCGCGCTGTGGCGGGCCCTGTGGGACGGCGCCGACTCCTTCCACGGCGAGATCCTCCGGTTCACCGGCATCCCGCCCATGACCAGGCCGTACCGAGCCGGCGGCCCGCCGATCTGGCTCGGCGGCGCGACCCCCGCGGCGCTGGCCCGCACCGGCCGGATGTACGATGGATGGCTCCCCTACCCGCCCGACCCCGCGGACTACGCGTCCGGCCTCCGCGAAGTCCGCAAAGCGGCGGCCGACGCCGGACGCGCGGCCGAGGACATCACGCCCGCGCTGTTCGTCTCGGTACGGATCGACGAGGGCACCGACAGCAGCCGCCGGCCACTGGACGACTACGCGCGGGCCAACTACGGCATGCCGCTGGAGGAGTTGGAGAAGATCCAGGCCGTCGTCGGCGGCTCCGCCGACGAGGTGGCCGAGCAGCTGGGACGGTACGTCGCCGCAGGCGTCCGGCACATGGTCGTACGCCTCGGCGCCCTGGACCTGCGCTCCCAGCGCGACCAGCTCGAACGGGTGGCGGAGCTGATCCCCGCCGTCCAGGCGGCAGCGGCTCACGCCCCTGCCTCGGAAGGCTCCTGAGCCCGGCTGAGCCGACCCGAAGATCTTGGACACGCTCTGAGGTGGAGAGTGCGGTCAGGGCGCCGAGGGCGGCTGCCCGTCGGCCAGGCGCTGCATCCGGCGCCGCAACATCCGCACGGGCCGCGCCCACAGGAGAACGGCCCCGCCCGGCGGCGCGGCCAGGGCAGGACCGCGGAGGGGATCGCCGGCGTACCAGACCGGCCCCCGCTCCGGACCCAGCACGCTCCAGTTCCAGCGCCAGGCGACCACCGACATCACCCGCCCGCCTTCCCAGGCGGGCAGGAGAGCCGGCTGACCGACACTCAGCGGCAGTACCTGATACGTACCGTCCCACACGCGCCAGGGATGCCGAGCCGCCAGGCGACGCATGCGCGGGATGTTGACCAGGCCCGCCAGTCCGCCGACAGCCGGTAAGAAGCCCAGGCCGACGAGGAGGATCAGCACGTTGCCGACCAGACCCGACTGCGCCGCTCGTCCGGACAAGGCCATGGCCAGCACACCCGCCACGACAGGCACAAGCCCGGTGAGAGCCATCCCCGCGGACCGGACCGCGTAACGACGCAACGCCCCGCGCGTCGCGGGCAGCGACAGCGCCACGCCAGGCGGCAACTCCCACTCTGCCCGGTCCGCCCCACCCGACTGGCCCGCTCCGTCCATGAGCACAGTGTCCCGCCGGCGACGGTCCGCCGACCAGATGCGCGCCCCTGATCAGTTAGCGAGTGCTGTACGCGCTTACTTGGATACCTGGACCGTAGCTGTAGCGGTTGTTCCGTTGTGGGCGTAGTCACCCGTGTAGGTGACGGTGTAGGTGACCACCCCTGCCACCGGCGGGGTGTCGGTGATCGTGAAGGTGTTCAGGCTGCTGACGCTGGCCGTGCCCACCGTGACGCCGCCGGGCGAGGCCGAGTCCGTGCGGGTCACGCTGACATCAGTTCCGTCCGGAATGGCGATGGGCGAGCTGAGCGTACCGTTCAGGGTCAGCGGCTTGCCGCGTTTGCCCGTGGCGGGAACCTGGAGCGCCATGGTGGTGTCGGCCTTCGCGGGCGTTTCCACGTGCAGCGTGACGGGGCCACCGCCGCTGGGCTGGGTGAGGGCGAAGAGGCGGTTGTCGAACGGATCCCACGTGAGCCCGGCAGGCACCAGGTCGTCGGACAGATCGGTGTTCTGCAGGGCGGTGGAGTTGCCGGGCAGGAAGACGGAAAGGTCCGGCGAGGCCGGCCCGGCCATGCCGGTGGCGACCCTGCCGTCCGGGGAGACGGCCACGGCGTTCGGTGAGCCGCTGGTTGCGTAAGTGCCGTCTACGCTCAGGTCCGAGGTCCGGAGGACCGGGGCGGACTGGGGCGAAGTACCGGCAGTGACGAGTTCCTTGCCGTCGAGGGTGAGGGCCATGTCCGACAGGTTGCCGCTGCTCTGACCGCCGGGGTCCGAGGCGTATGCCGTCGACACCGGGCTGCCGGACGAGACGTCGTAGATCTGCAGCTCGGTCGAGCTCGGTCCGGTGGCTCCAGCCGCCAGCATTCCTGAAGCCCCCGAAGAAGACGCGAGGAGCGGCGCCGACTTCCACGAGTGGCTTCCGTCCTGATTGAGTGCCATGTACCAGCCGGCGGGGTCGAGGGAACCGAGCTTGCCCTGAAGCGAGGTGTCGTAGCCGAACCACAGTTTGCCGGCCACGAAGGCCAGGTGCCGAGGCTGGATGCCGACGCCGGTGGAACGGCGGGTTATCTCTTGAAGTGTGGACGTGTTGATCACCGAGATGGCGTTGGCATCCGGCAACGCGACGTAGATCAAATCCCGCGAATCCCCCGACAACGCGAGCCCCGCCGCGCCGGACTGCGAAGGGATCTCGGTGACGACGGAGCCGTCGTAGTTGGTGACCAGGACACTGCTGTCAGCAGGGTCGCTGATGAAAAGGTGCTGATGGACACTGTCCACCACGATGTCCGAGGCCGAGGATATCGGCAGCGGGACGCTGCTGTCCGCAACGGCCGGGGCGTTCCCGGCGCCCAGCAGGGCGACGGTGGACAGGAGGACGACGGGCAGTGCTCTTCTGCGGGTCAAGCGACCGGCGGGCATACGAGTCTCCCTTTGTCAGTGGTGTGGAGGGAAGCGTTCCGACCACTTCCCGCACACTAGTTCGCACCACTGACACTGGTGCCGCCGTGCGCGTGGTCTCTGGAATCCAAGAGCCCGCACACCACAACGCCCGTCACCAAGAACGCAGCCGCCGACGTCAGCAGCGTGACCTCGTAGTACGACGGGGGAGTCAGCGCGGCGACCCCGTACGCGGCGACCGATCCGGCCAGGACCGCACCCCCGACCCGGCCGGCCAGCACCAGCGCGAGCCGCCAACCTCCGCCCGAAGCCGCCATCACGTCCCGCCCGGCCAGTACAACGGCAGCGGCAGCTATCAATGCCCCAGCTCCCGCGGCCAGTTGGGGAGTCCCGAACATGACCGCGTAACGCAACGCCAGTGCGGGCACGAAGAAGAGCGCCAGCCAGTGGCGGAGCACCTGCCACACGAAGGCCGAGGACAGACCGGGAGCGGACTGGCCCGGCGCAACCCGATCAGCGCGGCACCGGCCACCAACGTGATCGGAAGACGGTCGTCCAGGCGCCCCAGGTTGTAGAGCAGGGCGGTGTCGTACACGACGAGAACGAGCACGCCCAGGGCGCCGAGCGACCCGATGAACACCAAAAGCCCCCGCACGGAGACGGCCGCCCGGGGCGCCCCCTCGTCCCACGCCGCCCAACGGGCCAGGAGGAGGGGCGTGATCACGCCGGACAAGGCCCGTATGACCAGGTCATCGTTCGTATAGGGATTCCGTAGATCCCACTCGACCAGACAGAACACGACTGTGTACGACACGGATGCCAACGGAAGCAGCGCGGAGCAGGCGATCCGCCGATACAGGTCGGCGTCGAACCAACGCGCAACCGTCGCGAACGCGGTGAGCACGAAGGGCAGTTCCAGGAAAGCCTGCACGCGCAGCACGGACGGAGCGAGTAGACCCGGCGCGGGAAAGACACGACCGAGCGATCGCAGCACGGGGTTGTGTGTGGCCAGGTCGAACCACCCGGTCGGCAGGTAGCGTGCGATGAACGACGCGTCGCCGCCATGAACGCGCAGCACGTACACCGTGAACAGCACCTGGTTGACGTAGATGAGCGCGGTGGTGACCGCCAGCGCAACGAGCGGCGACACGGAACGGCCCGTCGTACTGGAAGCCCTGGGGCGGCGGCGGCCGAGACCCCGCAGGGCGATCGCGAGGACCGACGCGGCCGAGGCGATCACCACGAAGTCCACCAGCTCCTTCACAACCCCGCCCCAACTTCCCGGAATTTGTACGTATCAGCCCTGCGTCAAACCTTGTCAACTTTGAAGCTGAGCCGCACCGTACCGTTGAGCATCTTTTCCGCCACGGCAGCGCAGTGCCCTTCCCGTCGTAGTGGGCCCGTACCGAATACCAGATGGTTGGCCTTCGTCCTGGCCGTGGGGGCGGCGTGAGCAATGTTTCTTCGTGCCGGATGCCGCAGCGGCAGTCCCGGCCGCCAGAGGGACGGTTGTGGACCGGGCCGAAGCCAGGGTTCCCGCCCCTGAATCACCCAAGCTTCCCAAGCTGAGGCGTTGGTCCAGGATCTGATGGGCCTCACCCCGCCCTGTGACGTTTCTTGATCCAGCTGCGCTCATGTGCTGGGGACCGGGAACGCCGGTTCCCGGTTTCCTAGGAGGGGTCAAGTGCTTTTCAAGCGTGCCGTGTTGGCCGTTGGGATAGTCGTCGCCGCTGGTCTACCGATGGCAGGGACCGCCGCGGCGGAAGAGGGGACAGGGGCCGGCCAGATCACCGCCACTGATTATTCCTCTGCCTCTCCCGCTCTGGTCTCGCTCGACCCCATGAGCGGCGACGTCATCGGGACCTTCGCGCAGAACGCCGAGGACGGCGTCCTCTCTCCCAAGGGCTCCACCGTGGCGTACATCCAACGCGCCGACACCTGCATTCCTCGGGCTGAGGGCTGTATGTACGCCCGGAACCTGATGGTTGCCGAGGCCGATGGCAGTAACCAGCACGTTCTGGTCCGGGGTATCGCACCCGAAACCAACGAGGCTCCCTATGTCGGGCACCCCGACTGGTCCCCGGACGGCAAGCAGATCGTCTACGACAGCCCGCGCGGCATGGAGTGGATCAACAGCGACGGCACTGGACAGGAGGTGCTCACTACGACCGGCGGCGCAGGCACCTTCTCGCCCGACGGCAAGAGCATCGCCTTCGTGAGGACCACCACATATGAGACGTCCGACGGCTGGGAGTACGGCAGGGACGTCTGGGTCATGGACACCGCCACCCGGGAGGTGCACCAGATCAGCACCACTCGCAACGCGCTGTCCACGCCCGTCGACTGGTCCCCCGACGGGCAGCGCATCGTCTACGTCACCGAGAACGGCTTGAGTGTCGTCGATGTGGCGACCGGCGCCGTCACCGAGCTGCAGAGCAGCTGGACTACCCCGCTCAGCGGCATCCAGGGCCCCGTCTTCTCGCCCGACGGCACCCGGATCGCCTTCTCCGCCATGGACGACTTCGACTACACCCACAGCACCTACATAGTCGACGCCGCCGACGGAAAGAACCTCCAGGTCGTCAGGGGCCAGGCCGTGACCCCCACTGACTGGTTGAACAAGTAGCCGGAGCGCCAGCCGCTGACCAGGGCGGTGCAACCGGTATGACCGTCAGGGTCCGATCCAGACAGAGCCACGGATCAGAAGGTCACGCCACCCACGAGACGGCCCGGCGCAACGCCGGGCCGTCTCACTTTCCGTCTCATTCAGCCCCATTCACGGCCGTTCAGGTGGGACCGCAAGTCAGGCTCGGCCGGCGGGCCAGCCGCCCATGAACGCAGGTGAACGCCCCTGAACGCAGCCCAGCACTCCACCAACACAGCGAGCGGACGTAGTGGTGCGGTTGCGGAACATCGTAGAGATTGACTTCAACGCAGAGAAGCCGGTCATCAGGCCCGTCGAGCGGTGCCCTCGCTCGCGATGAGCGCCGCATCCTGCTGGTGCTGGCTACCGGGACGGGCAAGACGATGCCGGCCCTTCAGCTGGTCGCCCGGCTTTCCAAATCGTCATCGTGCGCTTCGAGCCTGCCGTCGAGGACGGCTTCCTCGCGCCGCACCGTGTGCGCCGGGTTCGGCTGAACGTGGACGTGGAGGGCTACCGGCCGGAGCTGGGCAAGAAGGACGTCTACGGCCGGGAGATCCCTGACGATCTCTACGGGCCAAACCGGCCCGCGGTCTAACGGAGTCCGTCCACGAACGCCTGCCAGGCGGGCGCACCGACGATCACGACGGGGCCGGACGAGTTCTTGCTGTCGCGCACCGGGACGGCGCCGGTGGGGCAGCCGTCGGCCACCTCGACGCAATCACCGCCGCTGGTGCCGCTGTACGACGACTTCCGCCACCGGGCTCCGGTCAGGTCATGGCTGATCCCCATAGCGTTCCTCCATCACACGAGTGATCAGTGCCGTCGAGTCCTCCGGCGAGAGGGCTGTGGCTTGCAGGCGAGCGTAACCGACTGAACGCTCTTTGATCACTTGCGGGTTGGCGGTCATGTGGCCCTGATCGTAGCTCTCCACGTAGAACAGGTCGGGGTCGTCGTCGAACCTGAGGAGGTTGAACGACCCCATCATTCCCGTGTGCTGGCCGACGGAGAACGGAAGCACCTGGATCTGCACCCACGGGGCCTCGCGGAAGTCCAACAGGCGAGCCAGTTGCCTGCGCATGACGTCACGGCCGCCGACTTCCTGGAGCAGTGCGGCCTCGCTCAGCACGACCCACAGGGCCGGTGGCTGGTCGCGACCCAGGATGCGCTGGCGCTCCAGGCGGGCTGCCACCATCTCGTCAAGCTTGTCAGGGTGGTCGACTCCGAGCAGTGCCCGCGCGTACTCCTCCGTCTGTAGCAGCCCGTACACCAACTGCGCCTGGTACGTGGAGATGTACGTCGCCTTCGCCTCCATCTCCGCGTACGGCTGGAACCAGGTGGGCAGTTGGCTGCGCAGGACCAGGCCGACCAGGCGGGAGAAGAGGCCGTCCGTGCCGAGGGCGGCGTCGACGCGTTCGGAGAAGTCGCGGGTGGGGACCTTCTTCGTGGTCTCGATCTGGCCGATCAGCGAGCCCGTGCAGAAGATGATGTCGCCGAGCTGGCCCTGGTTCAGGCCGTGGGCCTCGCGGTGGCGGCGCAGTTCCCAGCCGTAGTAGTCGAGCGGGGATGCGGTCGGGTCGAGGGTGTGGATGTTGGCCACAGCGGTACCTCCGGCCTGCAACGCCTCAGGGCGTTCGTTTCGTTGCGTAGCCGAGCGTACTCAGAGGGTCGCACTCTGGTGATGTGAATCACGCAACTGACCCGCAGGCCACCGACTTTCAGCCGCGCTACCGTGCCGAGTTCGCGTTGGGCGAGCACTCGGCACGGCATCTGCGCCGCGTTCTGCGGCTCTACCTCAAGGGCTTGGGCCTGCCCGAAGTGGCCGACGCGGCTGAACTGGCGCTGACGGAACTGCTCGCCAACGTCGTCCGGCACGTGCCCGGCCGCCGCTGCGGTATCTGCTTCCTGCTCCTGCCGGGCGCGGTGCGGGTGGAGGTCTCCGACAGCTGCCCGCGGCTGCCGGTCCCGGGGAGCGGGAACCCGCTCGCCGACAGTGGACGCGGCCTGCTTCTCGTCACGGCGTTCACCGACCGCTGGGGTGTGACGCCATACCCCGACGGAAGCGGCAAGACGGTCTGGTTCGAGTGCCTCAGCCCCGCAGCTCCCGGAGCACCGCATCCGTGAACGCCGGCCACGCCTCGATCGCCCAGGGCCCGAAGGCGCGGTCGGCCAGGGCGACCGTGGCCACCCCCGCGTCCGGGTCGATCCACAGGAACGTACCGGACTGTCCGAAGTGCCCGAACGTACGCGGCGAGGACGAAGAACCCGTCCAGTGCGGCGACTTGCCGTCCCGGATCTCGAAGCCCAGCCCCCAGTCGTTCGGGTTCTGGTGGCCGTAGCCGGGCAGGACGCCCTTCGTGCCCGGGTACTGGACGGTCATCGCCTCGGCGACCGTCCGCGGGTCCAGCAGTCGCGGGGCCTGGACCTCCGCCGCGAAGCGCAGCAGGTCCTCGACCGTCGACACACCGGCCGCCGCGGGGGAGCCCTCCAGCGAGGTTGAGGTCATGCCCAGCGGCTCCAGCACGGCCTGCCGCAGGTACTCGGCGAACGGGATGTCCGTCGCCTTGGCGATGTGGTCGCCGAGCTGCTCGAACCCGGCGTTGGAGTACAGCCGGCGGTCCCCGGCGGGGGCCATGACCCGGTGCTCGTCGAAGGCGAGGCCGGAGGTGTGTGCGAGGAGGTGGCGGACCGTGGATCCAGGGGGACCGGCCGGCTCGTCCAGCTCGACCGCACCCTCCTCGTACGCGACGAGCGCCGCATAGGCCGCCAGCGGCTTGGTCACCGAGGCCAGCGGGAAGCGGTGCCCGACGGGCCCGTGGGTGCCGAGGACGGTTCCGTCGGCCCGTACGACGCCCGCCGCGGCGGTGGGCACGGGCCAGCTCTCTATCAGCGCCAAGCTCTGCAACGACATGGCAATGAGCCTATGCGGCTCAGAGCTGGAGCCGCATCGAGGGGTCGGGCTTGCGTACGAAGCCGAGCGAGGCGTACAGCGGCTCAGCCTCCTCGGACGCGTTCAGGTCGACATTTACGGCTCCCTGTTCCCGGAACCAGTCCAGCAGCTCCTCCATGCACGCCCGCGCGTATCCGCGCCGTCGGGCGTCCGGGTCGGTGGCGACGCTGAAGACGTGCCCGACCCGCCCGTGCGGGTTCCCGGCGCGGCCGATGCGGTACTCCAGGCTCCCGGCGGCCAGCGCGGCCAGCTCTCCGGGCCGGTCCGGATCCGGATGGTCGATGACGAAGGCCGCGAAGTTCGCGTCCGGCTCCGCGAGCCGTTCCCGCAGGGTCGGCAGGGACTCGGCGTGCCAGTCGGTCGAGCCGCCCACCCCTCTCGGCCCGAACACGGAGTCGATCATGACCTGGCGCAGGCGCAGCACTTCCACGGCATCCTCGGGCAGGGCCCGGCGTACGAGGCTCATGAGCGGACGCTAACGACCGCACCCGGAACCCGTCCTGTGGTTTTCTTACCGGAACCGCTTGCCTGGAGTGCACTCCAAGGCCATAGCGTGTGGTTATGACGGTGATGCAGACCACGCCAGCGGACACCGAGCACGACACCCCCGCCGACCTCTGCTCCGCCCCACCCCGGCATCCCCGCCCCGACGGCCAGGACCGCTACACGATCAGTGAGGTCGTCGTATGCACCGGCCTGACCGCGCACACGCTGCGCTGGTACGAGCGGATCGGTCTGATGCCGCACGTCGACCGCTCCCACACCGGCCAGCGCCGCTACACCAACCGTGACCTGGACTGGCTGGACCTGGTGACCAAGCTGCGGCTGACCGGCATGCCGGTGGCCGACATGGTGCGGTACGCGGAGCTGGTGCGGGAGGGTGAGGCGACGTACGCGGAACGGCAGGAGCTGCTGGAGGCGACGCGCCGGGACGTGCTGAGCCGGATCGCCGAACTGCACGACACCCTGGCGGTGCTGGACCGGAAGATCAGCTTCTACGCGCAGGAGCGTTAGCGTCCCGAGAAGAGCCACTACAGCTCGGCCAGCAGTTCCGCCTTCTTCGACGAGAACTCCTCGTCCGTGACCAGCCCGGCCTGGTGCAGCTCTCCGAGATGCCGGATCCGTTCGGCGATGTCGGCGGGGTCCCGCCGGGCCGGCACCGGCACCGCGGACGTCGGCCGGGTCCGGACCGCCGCCAGTACCGCCGCGGCGAACGGCAGCGACTCGTGCACGGGTCCGTAGCCGAGCCCGAAGACGACCGCCGCCGGATCCTGGTCCGGCTGTACGTTCCCCGAGGAGTCGGCCGCACGTGTCAGCAGCCGCAGATGCCCCTCGAAGACCTCCGGCGAGCGCCACTCCACCCCGCTGAGATCGGCCACCGGAAAGCTCTGGTCGCCCGCCTTCCACTTGGCGGAGGACGCGCCCGTCCACGACCAGCGGAACTGCACGGACGTCCCGTCGAAGGACGCCTTGCCGTCGTACGCCTTGAAGTGCAGCGGCGTCTCGGGCGCGGCCACCAGATAGCGGTCGGCCGCCCCGGACTCGTCGAGGAGTGCCGAGAGCTCGTCGGCGTAGTACTCGGCGAGGGTCTCCCGCTCGGCCGGCAGGACCAGCCGGTAGGGGTCGGTGCCCTCCCGCAGCTGCCCGGCCGCGGCCTCCATCAGCGGATCGGCGCCGGCCCGTGGCTGGATCCGCAGAACGACGCTGCCGCGCCTGCCCGGTGTGAGGGTCACGCCCTCGATCGCGCGCAGCGGGATCCGCCGTTCGCCCAGCGCCTGGAAGAGCTTAGGTGTTCGAATCCCCCGTTCGTAGCGGATGAGCACGGAGTCGGACTCGAACTCCCAGACGGCATGAAAACCCGCCAGTACGTCACCCATGCGGCTCATCGTATGCGGCACGTGCTTCTCCGTCGCCACCCGCGCAGACCGCACTTCCTGCTGTTTCTACGCGCGTTCGGTCGCCGGGGTGCCGGGCAGACCGGCACGGCACGCGTCGTTCTCGCGCGCGCACGTCACGTCGTCGTACGCCCCCACCGCGACGTCGGCGAGGTTGCGCAGGCTGTCCGTGCCCGGCTGGAAATAGCCGCTGTGACCCTTCGCGTCCCGGGCGGACAGCACCCGCGCCCCGAAGCCGGAGGACACCGGGTCGGCGCCGTGCCCGAGCCCGCCCAGCTCCAGGTAGGGCACGTCCCGCACCCAGTCGCTGGCGTCCCGCATCGCCCACACCCGGGCGGAGGTGCCCAGATGGGAGGCCTTGGAGACCCGCATACCCGGGCTCGCGGCCACGGCTATGTCGGACACTCGGCGCGGCATGTCGTGCGCGGCGACCCCGCAGAGCACCGAGCCGTAGCTGTGGCAGACCATCGCCACCGGGGCGCGGCCCGGCAGGGCGCGCAGCAGCGCGTTCAGCCGGAGGGAGCCCTCCGCGGCGCGCAGCCCCGTGGCCGCGTCCACGCCGAGCCCGGCGGGGGCGGTGTAGTCGGCCCAGGCGATCACGGCCGTACGGGTCGTGGGGCGCTCCGTGCGCTCGGTCGCGTACAGCGCCTTGGCCATGCCGACCGGGGCGCTGTACTCGCGGTTCGTCCTCTGGAAGGTGAGCAGATCGGTGTCGACGCCGGGGACGACGACGGAGATCCGCTCGGCCTTGTCGAGGTTCCCGAACACCTCGGCGACCCGGCCCGAGCCCTCGGGGTCGAAGGCGAGGATCTGCCGGTCAGGGGTCAGCAGCGCCTCGTAGCGGTGCATACGGCGGCCCGCGTCCTGCTGGCCGGCCGCGCTGAGCCGGTTGTCGTGCATGCGCTTCTTCTCGACCCTGCGGGCCTTGTCCAGCGCGATGTGGTTGGCCCGGTAGCGCAGGTCGACGGGGGCGCCGTTCATGTTGCCGACCGCCAGCGCGTAGCGGTGGGCGAGACGGTTCTGCTCGTGCGGGGTGAGCGAGTCGAAGAAGCGGGCGAGCCGCGCCGGGGAGGACTCCGGGTCCGGCAGCTGATGGCCGTGGACGTGGCCGTGCTTCCACGCGGTGAGCGAGGCCTGCAGGGCGGACGACTCCCGGTGGGTACGCAGGGCGGTCCAGCCGGTGGTCGCGAGCATCACGAACACCACGGCCAGCGCGAGCGTCATGCGCCAGGCGTTCAGTTGCGGGGAGGTGTCGAAGGAAGTCACTGGGAGGACACACTAGGAGAACGGGAGGGTCTCGCGGTAACAGAGTGATCGGTCTCACGTTTCGTGAAGGCCTCGAACGTCCCGTAGTGATCTCACTCGGCCAACCCGCAGTGATCTCAAGGGTGATCTCCGGTGCTGCGCCAGTTCCCGGTGAGCGCAGGACCCACCTGGCCGACGTACGCCCCGGTCGGCGCGCGGATCGCTTCCGCACCGACGCCGCCGCCCGCGCTCCACTGCCGGTCGGTGACCCTTGTCACCCCGCCGAAGGCCGCCACGGCAGGCCGGGGACGAGGGTCCGTGTCCCCGGCTGAGTCAGCCCATTTCGCCTATCAGGGTGACGCCCCTGAAGATCCCTCGACCCCGGCACACGCCGCAGGTCACAGTGGGTGAAGTCCTCCGCAGGACAGGGGGGACGGACAAGCCGAGGCGCGCGCCGCCGGAGGGGGGCGGCGCGCGCAGGTCGGCTCACCTGCCCAGCTGCGGGCAGTCGTACTGCTCAAGCCCGGCGCAGCGCTACGCGTCGCCGCCCGCCGCTCCCGGATGCGCCGCCGTCACATCCAGCAGCTGGTACCGGTCGATGGCCTGCTTCAGTACGGAGCGGTCGACCTTGCCCTCGCGGGCCAGTTCGGTCAGGACCGCGACCACGATCGACTGGGCGTCGATGTGGAAGTAGCGGCGCGCCGCGCCCCGGGTGTCGGCGAAGCCGAAGCCGTCCGCGCCCAGCGACTGGTACGTGCCCGGCACCCACCGCGCGATCTGGTCCGGAACCGACCGCATCCAGTCGGACACGGCCACGAACGGCCCCTCGGAGCCGCCGAGTTTCCGCGTCACGTACGGCACCCGCTGCTCCTCGTCCGGGTGCAGCAGGTTGTGCTCCTCGCACTGCACGGCCTCGCGGCGCAGCTCGTTCCAGGAGGTCGCCGACCAGACGTCCGCCCGGACGTTCCACTCCTCGCCGAGGATCCGCTGCGCCTCCAGTGCCCACGGGACCGCCACGCCCGACGCCATGATCTGCGCCGGAATCGAGCCGGACGTGCCCACGCCGATCCGGTGGATGCCTTTGAGGATGCCCTCGACGTCCACGCCCGCCGGCTCGGCCGGGTGCTGGATCGGCTCGTTGTAGACGGTCAGGTAGTAGAAGACGTCCTCGCCGTGCGGGTGCTCGGCATCGCCGCCGTACATGCGGCGCAGGCCGTCCTGCACGATGTGCGCGATCTCGTAGGCGTACGCCGGGTCGTAGGCCACGCACGCCGGGTTGGTCGAGGCGAGCAGCTGCGAGTGGCCGTCCGCGTGCTGGAGGCCCTCGCCGGTCAGGGTCGTACGACCCGCGGTCGCGCCCAGGACGAATCCGCGCGCCAGCTGGTCGGCCATCTGCCAGAACTGGTCACCCGTGCGCTGGAAACCGAACATCGAGTAGAAGACGTAGACCGGGATGAGCGGTTCGCCGTGCGTCGCGTACGCCGAGCCCGCCGCGATCAGCGACGCCGTGCAGCCCGCCTCCGAGATGCCGTCGTGCAGCATCTGGCCGGTCGGCGACTCCTTGTAGGCCAGGAGCAGGTCCCGGTCGACCGCCTCGTACTGCTGGCCCAGCGGGTTGTAGATCTTCGCGCTCGGGAAGAAGGAGTCCATGCCGAACGTGCGGTACTCGTCGGGCGCGATCAGCACGAACCGCCTGCCGATCTCCTTGTCCCGCATGAGGTCCTTGAGGAGACGTACGAAGGCCATGGTCGTCGCGATGGACTGTTGACCGGTGCCCTTCTTCACGGTCGCGTACGTCTTGTCGTCCGGCAGCGCGAGCGGCTCGGAGCGCACGACGCGCGTCGGGACGTACCCGCCGTGCGACTTGCGCCGGTCGTGCATGTACTGGATCTCCTCCGAGTTCCGGCCCGGGTGGTAGTACGGCGGCAGGCCGGACTCCAGCTCCTTGTCGGAGATCGGCAGGTGCAGCCGGTCGCGGAAGCGCTTGAGGTCGTCGACCGTCAGCTTCTTCATCTGGTGCGTGGCGTTGCGGCCCTCGAAGTTCGGGCCGAGCGTCCAGCCCTTGACCGTCTTGGCCAGGATGACCGTCGGCTGGCCCTTGTGCTCCTGGGCCGCCTTGAAGGCCGCGTAGATCTTGCGGTGGTCGTGACCGCCGCGGCCCAGGTGCAGGATCTGGTCGTCGGTCATGTTCGCGACCATCGCGCGCAGCCGCTGGTCGTCGCCGAAGAAGTGCTCCCGGATGTACGCACCCGACTCGGTGGCGTACGTCTGGAACTGGCCGTCCGGGGTCCTGTTCATCTTGTTGACGAGGATGCCGTCCCGGTCCTGCGCGAGCAGCGGGTCCCAGGTGCGGTCCCAGATCAGCTTGATCACGTTCCAGCCGGCGCCCCGGAAGATCGACTCCAGCTCCTGGATGATCTTGCCGTTGCCGCGCACCGGGCCGTCCAGGCGCTGCAGGTTGCAGTTGACCACGAAGGTCAGGTTGTCCAGGCCCTCGCGCGCGGCGATGGACAGCTGGCCGAGCGACTCCGGCTCGTCCATCTCGCCGTCGCCGAGGAACGCCCACACGTGCGACCTGGAGGTGTCCGCGATTCCGCGCGCCTGCATGTAGCGGTTCATCCGCGCCTGGTAGATCGCGGCGAGCGGGCCGAGGCCCATGGAGACCGTCGGGAACTCCCAGAAGTCCGGCATGGAGCGCGGGTGCGGGTAGCTGGACAGGCCGTTCGGGTACTTCGACTTCTCCTGGCGGAAGCCGTCCAGCTGGTCCTCGGTGAGGCGGTCGAGCAGGTAAGCGCGCGCGTAGATGCCGGGGGAGGCGTGGCCCTGGAAGAAGACCTGGTCACCGCCGTCGCCCTCGTCCTTGCCGCGGAAGAAGTGGTTGAAGCCGACGTCGTAGAGCGAGGCGGAGGAGGCGAACGTGGCGATGTGGCCGCCGACGCCGATGCCGGGGCGCTGCGCGCGCGAGACCATCACGGCTGCGTTCCAGCGGGTCGCGTTCAGGACCTTGCGCTCGATCTCCTCGTTGCCCGGGAAGAACGGCTCCGCCCGGGTGGGGATCGTGTTCACGTAGTCCGTGCTGCGCATCTCGGGCACGGCCACGCGCTTCTCGCGCGCCCGCTCGATCAGGCGCAGCATGAGGTAACGTGCCCGCTCCCGGCCGCGTTCGTCCACGGCCGCGTCGAGGGAGTCGAGCCACTCCTGGGTTTCTTCGGGATCGAAGTCAGGAACCTGACTCGGAAGGCCGCCAATGATGATCGGATTGCGATCGGATCCGGAAGCCACGCTGTTCCTTACCTGTCGAGGGCCGGTTCTTTGCTCGTGTTGCCTGCGCTCGTACCTGCGCCCGGGCCGCGCTCGTGCCTGTACGTGCCTGCACCGCTCCCCATCGTGTACCTAGGGGCGGCGTACGTCATCTCTACCGGTCAAAACGCAACGATACGCCCCGGGGTGTGACGGGCATGGCAAAGTTGTTCGAGCCGTGTATCGCCGGATGATTCCGAACCGCGCAAAGCGGGCACACCCGTGTGATGTGGGCGGTGCAGAATCGGGATACGGTGCCAGAAGCCACGGCGACACGGCCGGGATCGTCACCGTTTCGACGGTCCCGAGGGCCGGGTACTTGCGCGATCCGTTCCGCCCGTGTGGACTACGGCCAATGCTTCGCGCACGCGCGTGGCTGAGATTCCCCCAAGCTCTTAAGGAGCTCGGGGGCACCCCCATCCAAGACATGATCAGGAGGCAACCCGTGAGCGCGACCGCGGACCACGCGGAGGAGCGGACGAACCCTGCCGCCAGGCTGGGGTTCCAGCCCGGGCAGGTGGTCCAGGAGATCGGCTACGACGACGACGTCGATCAGGAGCTCCGCGAGGCCATTGAGGGAACCATCGAGGCCGACCTCATGGACGAGGAATACGACGACGTGGCCGACGCCGTCGTGCTGTGGTTCCGTGACGACGACGGCGACCTCACGGATGCGCTGGTGGACGCCACCACGTACATCGAAGAGGGCGGCGCCATCCTCCTCCTTACGCCGAAGACCGGCCGTTCGGGCTACGTGGAGCCGAGCGACATCTCGGAAGCCGCGACGACGGCGGGCCTGACGGCGGCCAAGAGCGTCAGCGTCGGCAAGGACTGGAGCGGCTCGCGTCTGGCGACGCCGAAGGCGGCCAAGTCGAAGAAGTGACCGTGAGTCACGATTGATGTGTCGCCGGGCTGGGCCGCACAGCCCAGCCCGGCTGCCGTACGTGCCCTGGTGATCGCTGCGTAGGGTGGTTCCGAGCGTGTGCTCGCTCTCACCCCGACAGCCCACCGAAGGGAAGCACGACCATGGCGATCCAGGTCGGCGACAAAGCGCCCGACTTCGAGCTCAAGGACAACCACGGCCGCACCGTGAAGCTCTCGGACTTCCGCGGCGACAAGAACGTGGTGCTGCTCTTCTACCCCTTCGCCTTCACCGGCGTGTGCACCGGCGAGCTGTGCGAACTGCGCGACAACCTGCCGAAGTTCTCCGACCGCGAGACCCAGGTGCTCGCCGTCTCCAACGACTCCATGCACACCCTGCGCGTCTTCGCCGACCAGGAGGGCCTGGAGTACCCGCTGCTGAGCGACTTCTGGCCGCACGGCAACGTCTCGCGCGCCTACGGCGTCTTCGACGAGGACAAGGGCTGTGCCGTCCGCGGCACCTTCATCATCGACAAGGAGGGCGTCGTGCGCTGGACCGTCATGAACGGCCTGCCGGACGCCCGCGACCTGAACGAGTACGTGAAGGCGCTCGACACCCTGTGATCGGGCCCGCGGGCCCGACACCTGTGAATCTTCGGGTCCAGGGTCTGCGGGGGGCGGGAACCCGTCACTAGGATCGGCACGTTGATCCCATATCCGAAGCACGACGGGGCTCCCCGCCCCAGAACACCACATGGAGGACCCGTGGGAGTCAGCCTCAGCAAGGGCGGCAACGTATCGCTGACGAAGGAGGCCCCGGGCCTGACCGCGGTCATCGTCGGTCTGGGGTGGGACGTGCGCACCACGACCGGCACGGACTTCGACCTCGACGCCAGCGCGCTGCTGCTGAACAACTCCGGCAAGGTCGCGAGCGACCAGCACTTCGTCTTCTTCAACAACCTCAAGAGCCCCGACGGCTCGGTCGAGCACACCGGCGACAACATCACCGGTGAGGGCGAGGGCGACGACGAGCAGATCAAGGTCAACCTCGCCGGCGTCCCGGCCGACGTGGAGAAGATCGTGTTCCCGGTGTCGATCTACGACGCCGAGAACCGCCAGCAGTCCTTCGGCCAGGTCCGCAACGCGTTCATCCGCGTCGTGAACCAGGCCAACGAGGCGGAGATCGCCCGCTACGACCTGAGCGAGGACGCCTCCACCGAGACCGCCATGGTCTTCGGTGAGCTGTACCGGCACGGCGCGGAGTGGAAGTTCCGGGCCATCGGCCAGGGCTACGCCTCGGGTCTGCGCGGCATCGCGCAGGACTTCGGCGTCAACGTCTGACACGTCGAGCTACGACACCTGGCAGCTGTGCCGACGTCCGGCGCCGCACCCGTTTGGGGGCGGCGCCGGACGCGCAGGACAACAGGGAAGCACCACTAGGGGAGGACCAGCATCATGGGCGTCACGCTCGCCAAGGGAGGCAACGTCTCCCTCTCCAAAGCCGCACCGAACCTCACCAACGTCATGATCGGGCTCGGCTGGGACGCGCGCTCGACCACCGGCGCCCCCTTCGACCTCGACGCCAGCGCGCTGCTGTGCGACGCCGGCAACCGGGTGCTGGGCGACGAGTGGTTCGTGTTCTACAACCAGCTCAAGAGCCCCGACGGCTCGGTGGAGCACACCGGCGACAACCTCACCGGTGAGGGCGAGGGAGACGACGAGTCGATCCTGGTGGACCTCACCAAGGTGCCGACCCAGTGCGAGAAGGTCATCTTCCCGGTCTCCATCCACATGGCGGACGAGCGCGGCCAGACCTTCGGCCAGGTCTCGAATGCGTTCATCCGCGTCGTCAACCAGGCCGACGGGCAGGAGCTGGCCCGCTACGACCTCAGCGAGGACGCCTCCACCGAAACGGCCATGATCTTCGGCGAGCTCTACCGCTACCAGGGCGAATGGAAGTTCCGGGCCGTCGGTCAGGGGTACGCGTCGGGTCTGCGCGGCATCGCTCTAGACTTTGGAGTCAACGTTTCGTAAAGCCGAGTACGGCTCGGGGGAGACCCGTACCAACACGATTGGGTAGCCAGTGCTTCTGAAAACCTTCGGCTGGTCGTTCGCGGTCACCGCGGTCGGTCTGGTCGCAGCCGTCCTCTACGGGGGGTGGGAGGCCTTCGGCGTCGTGGCGATCCTCTCCATCCTGGAGATCTCGCTGTCGTTCGACAACGCGGTCGTCAACGCCGGAATCCTGAAGAAGATGAACGCCTTCTGGCAGAAGATCTTCCTCACGGTCGGCGTGCTCATCGCGGTCTTCGGCATGAGGCTGGTCTTCCCCGTCGTCATCGTCGCGATCACCGCCAAGATGGGCCCGATCGAGGCCGTCAACCTCGCGTTCAACAACAAGGACCGCTACCAGCAGCTGGTCACCGACGCGCACCCGGCGATCGCCGCCTTCGGTGGCATGTTCCTGCTG
Source organism: Streptomyces sp. NPDC002671 (assembly GCF_053592475.1). Lineage (NCBI taxonomy): Bacteria > Bacillati > Actinomycetota > Actinomycetes > Kitasatosporales > Streptomycetaceae > Streptomyces > Streptomyces sp. NPDC002671. The sequence goes on along the minus strand of NZ_JBSFVU010000007.1, from coordinate 208,653 downwards.
ATGATCTTCCTCGACTTCATCTTCGAGGACCGGGACATCCAGTGGCTGCGCTGGATCGAGCGCCCGCTCGCCAAGCTCGGCAAGGTCGACATGCTGTCGGTCTGCATCTCCCTGATCGTCCTGCTGATCACCTCCTTCACCTTCGCCACCCACGCCCACCAGCACGGCGGCGCCCACGCCGACAAGGCGCAGACGGTCCTGATCGCCGGCATCGCCGGCCTGATCACCTACATGGTCGTCGGCGGCCTCTCCGGCTACTTCGAGGACCGGCTGGAGGAAGAGGAGGAGCGCGAGCACGAGGAGGAGGAAGAGGCCGCCCGCACCGGCAAGCCGAAGTCGGCGGTGCTGCTGGCCGGCCAGGCCGCGTTCTTCATGTTCCTCTACCTGGAGGTCCTGGACGCGTCCTTCTCCTTCGACGGCGTGATCGGCGCCTTCGCCATCACCAACGACATCGTCCTGATGGCCCTCGGCCTCGGCATCGGCGCGATGTACGTCCGCTCGCTCACGGTCTACCTGGTCCGCCAGGGCACCCTCGACGAGTACGTCTTCCTGGAGCACGGCGCCCACTACGCGATCGGCGCCCTGGCCCTGATCCTCATGGTCACCATCCAGCACGAGATCAACGAGGTCATCACCGGCCTCGTCGGCGTCGTCATGATCGCCTGGTCCTTCTGGTCCTCCGTGCGCCGCAACCGCGCGCTCGGGGCCGAGGAGTCCGGCTCCGACGAGAAGGCCGAGGTCTCCTCCGGGGTGTGACACCCCGCGCGATGAGGAACGCTCTGTTCGGGGCGGCTGACACGGGTCGGCCGCCCCGACGGCGTTCGACGACTGTGCGATGACGAGTACCTGGGGGCGGGAATGGGTTTCTTCGACGGGCTGCGGGGCGGACGCGCCGAGTTCGACTCCGGCAGCGCCGCGACCAACGCGATCGAACTGACCAGGCGGCACCAGCAGGTGTCCCTCACCAAACAGGACGCGGCCACCGGCCATCTGCGCGTCAACCTGGCCTGGCGGATGCGTACGTCCGACTTCGACATCACCCAGCGCACGAGTCTCTTCCGGCACCCTTTCCGGGCGTTCAAGCCGGCACAGGTGCTCGGGCACGGGCAGAGCATGGTCAACGTCGACCTCGACCTGGGCTGCCTGTACGAGCTGGCCGACGGCACCAAGGGGGTCGTCCAGCCGCTCGGCGGCTACCTCGGCGACGTCAACGCACCGCCGTACATCAAGCTCAGCGGCGACGACCGGTTCGGCTCGGGGTCCGGCGAGACGATGTACGTCAACCTCGACCACCGGGACGCCATCAAGCGCCTGCTGGTGTTCGTCTACATCTACGACCAGACACCGGCCTTCGACCGCACGCACGCGATCGTCACGCTGTACCCGAGCAACGGCCCCCGCATCGAGATAGGCCTCGACGAGCGGCACCCGCAGGCCCGCTCCTGCGCGGTGGTGATGATCGAGAACGTGAAGGGCGAACTGGTCGTCCGCCGCGAGGTGAAGTTCGTGTACGGCTTCCAGGGGGAGCTGGACCGGCTCTACGGGTGGGGGCTGCAGTGGGGGCGGGGCTACAAGACCAAGGCGGACCGGTAGCTACCGCCCGATGAACTGCGGCCCCTGCGGCGGCAGGCGGAAGTTCGGGTCGGGGGCCGCCATGACCGGATGGGGCTGCGGGTAGCCGTACGCCGGCTGCGCCGTCGCCGGTGGTGCGGACGTCGGCGGCTGGGGATAGCCGTACGCCGGCTGCGGATAGCCGTAGGCCGGCTGGTGCGGGAGTGCTGCCGTCGGCTGTTCCGGGGGGAGCGGCTGGGAGGTGACCGGCTCCGGGCGGGGCTGGGACGGCTCCTCCTCCGGCACCGACTCGTCCACCGAGATGCCGTAGTCCGTGGCCAGGCCCTTCAGGCCGTTCGAATACCCCTCGCCCAGCGCACGGAACTTCCAGCCCTCCCCGCGCCGGTACAGCTCACCGCAGACGAGTGCCGTCTCCGCGCCGGTCTCCGGCGTGATGTCGAACCGGGCCAGCGGCTCCCCGTCGGCGACCGCGGCGTCGTACAGCACGATCCCCAGCCCGGGCACCCGGTCGAAGGAGACCTCGTCCGCCGACGCGACCAGCAGAATCCTGCTGATGCCGGGCTCGACACCGGTCAGATCTGTCTGGATCGTGTCCGTCAGTCCCTCGGCGATCCGCTTCTTGCCCAGCCGCCAGACCTTCCCGGAGGGGTGCCGGGGCTGGTTGTAGAAGACGAAGTCCTCGTCGGAACGCACACGGCCGTCGGAACCGAGCAGCAGCGCCGAGGCGTCCACGTCCGGAACCCCCGACCCGGAGGTCCAGCGCAGCACGGCGCGCACCGTGGTGGCCTCGAGCGGGACGTTCGACCCCTTCAGCATCGCGTGCGTCATGCGGTCATCCTGCCTTCTCGGTCCTGGTCACGACAATGCGGGGGTGTTTCCGGCCTACACAGGCGAGTTACCGGAAATTCATGCCCGACGGGAACTCCCGACATGGATCCCTACGTACTATTACCGGCCACCCTTTACCCAATCCAGAGGTTCGGCCCGCGCCATCGAGGGAGTCCTATGCGTCATTTCGGGCACATCGCCCCCGAGGTGCGACAGCGCCTCTTCCACCGGGAGCCGTGCGCGTTCTCTGCCGACTCCCCGGCCAGGGTGCTCGCCACGGCCCTGGGCGCCACGCTCTACAGCCCCGCCACCCGGCCCAGACTTGCCGACGACATCGTCAAGCAGGCCGACAATGGCGTGGTCTCGATGGTGCTGTGCCTGGAGGACTCCATAGACGACGCGGACGTCGCCGACGGCGAGGACAACCTCGTCCGGCAGTTCGCCGGCCTCGCAGCCCGCGCCGATCACGACTCCTGCGCCGGAGCCGAGCCGCCCCTGCTCTTCATCCGCGTCCGCACCCCCGAGCAGATCCCCGACCTCGTACGGCGGCTCGGCCCGGCCGCCCGGCTGCTCTCCGGCTTCGTGCTGCCCAAGTTCACCGAGGAACGCGGCATCCCCTTCCTGGAGGCCCTCGCCGACGCCGAGGCCGACAGCGGACACCGCCTCTTCGCCATGCCCGTCCTGGAATCGCCCGAGCTGCTCTACCGCGAATCCCGTGTGGACACCCTGGAGGGCATATCCCGCGCGGTCGACAAGTACCGCGACCGGGTCCTCGCCCTGCGCCTGGGCGTCACCGACTTCTGCTCCTCCTACGGGCTGCGCCGCGCCCCCGACATGACCGCGTACGACGTCCAGATCGTCGCCTCCGTGATCGCCGACGTCGTCAACATGCTCGGCCGGGCCGACGGCACCGGATTCACCGTGACCGGGCCCGTGTGGGAGTACTTCCGCGCCTCCGAGCGCATGTTCAAGCCGCAGCTCAGGCAGAGCCCCTTCCTCCAGATGCAGGCCGTCGAACTGCGCGAGAAGCTCATCGAGCACGCCATGGACGGACTGCTGCGCGAGATCTCCCTGGACCACGCCAACGGCCTGCTCGGCAAGACCTGCATCCACCCCTCCCACGTCCTGCCCGTGCACGCGCTGTCCGTCGTCAGCCACGAGGAGTACAGCGACGCCCAGGACATCCTGCGGCCGGACCGCGACGGCGGGGGCGTCCTGCGGTCCGCCTACACGAACAAAATGAACGAAGTGAAGCCCCACCGCGCCTGGGCCGAGCGCACCCTGCTGCGCGCCGAGGTGTTCGGCGTGGCCAACGAGGACGTCGGCTTCGTGGAACTGCTCGCCGCCGGCATACCCGGCTGAACCCATGGGACGGATGAACAAGGCAGTGAACAACCAGGTCTGGTCCGGCAGCTGGGTCGCCCGGCGGCTCGGCGTCGAGCTCGTCGGCGACCAGGAGCTGACCGGTCTGCTGGGGCTGGCGCTGCGCCGCAACCCCAAGCGGGCGCATCTGCTGGTCTCCCACGTGCTCGGCAAGCACGTACCGCAGTCGCCGGCCGTGGTGTACGGCCACGGAGTCGCCCTCGGCCGCCGGGCCGCCGCGCTGCTCGGCGAGGCCGAGGCGGCCACCGCTGTGGTCCTCGGCTACGCGGAGACCGCGACCGGGCTGGGCCACGCCGTCGCCGACGGACTCGGCGCGGTGCCGTATCTGCACTCCACGCGCCGGCCGGTGGCCGGGGTCGCCCGGGCGGGCGGCTTCGAGGAGTCGCACTCCCACGCCACGTCTCATCTGCTGCTGCCGGAAGACCCCGCTCTGCTGGCCGGCGACGGGCCCCTGGTCCTGGTCGACGACGAGTTCTCCACCGGCAACACGGTCCTGAACACCATCCGCGACCTGCACGAGCGCTATCCGCGCAGGCGGTACGTCGTGGTCGCCCTGGTCGACATGCGCTCGCCGGAGGACTCCGCCCGCATGGAGCGGTTCGCCGCCGAGATCGGCGCCCGCGTCGATCTGATCGCCGCCGCGTCCGGGACCGTACGGCTGCCCGAGGGCGTCCTGGAGAAGGGGCAGGAGCTGGTCGCCCAGCACGAGGCCACACAGCAGGCGCCCGAGCCGTCGTACGGCCGGATCACCCGCGTCGACCTGTGCTGGCCCCACCGGCTGCCCGACGGCGGCCGGCACGGCTTCACGCCCGTCCACCGGGCCCGCCTGGAGGCCGCGCTGCCCGCCATGGCCGCCCGGATCGCCGACGCGCTCCCCGCCGACGCCGGCCGCGGCCGTGTCCTGGTCCTCGGCTTCGAAGAGCTGATGTACGCGCCGCTGCGGCTCGCCCGCGAGCTGGAGCAGCTCGTACCGGCCGAGGTGCGCTTCTCCACCACCACCCGCTCGCCCGTCCTCGCGGTGGACGACCCCGGCTACGCGATCCGCACCCGCCTGGCCTTCCCCGCCCACGACGACCCCGCCGACGGCCCCGGCGAGCGCTACGCCTACAACGTCGCGGGCGCCGGCTTCGACGCCGTCGTCGCCGTGCTCGACTCGGCCGCCGACACCACCGAACTGCACGCCCCCGACGGCCTGTTGGCCCGGCTCGCGGCACACGCACCGCACGTCCTGCTGGCGGTCGTCCCGTCCTACGTCCCCGCACACCCGTCTTCCGAAAGGCCGGTCATGCTGTCCGAGCCCCTCCGCGGCCCCGCCTTCTCCTCGTACGCACCCGACGAGGTCGGCTGGCTGCTCCAGGACCTCTCGGACGTCACGCTGGAGGCGCCGACCGAGGAGCGCGAGGAGGCCATCCAGAGCGGCGGCGCCCACTACGCCGAGTCGCTGCCGGTGGAGTACCAGCCCAGCCGGCAGTACCAGGAGCTGTTCCACACCGCCCTGGACGCCTCCGCCGCCCGGCTCGCCCAGGCGGTCGGCGTCGTGACCGAGACCGTCATAGCGGAGCGGTCGCCCCGCCCGGTCCTGGTGTCCCTGGCCCGCGCGGGCACCCCGGTCGGCATCCTCATGCGCCGCTGGGCCGCCTACCGCCACGGGCTGGACCTGCCCCACTACGCCGTCTCGATCGTCCGCGGCCGGGGCATCGACGCCAACGCGCTGCGCTGGCTCGCCGCGCACCACGACCCCCGGGACGTCGTCTTCGTCGACGGCTGGACCGGCAAGGGCGCCATCACCCGCGAACTCGCCCAGGCCGTCGAGGAGTTCGAGGCGAAGGAGGGCATCACCGGCTTCGACCCGGAGATCGCCGTCCTCGCCGACCCCGGCTCCTGCGTCCGCACCTACGGCACCCGCGAGGACTTCCTCATCCCCTCCGCCTGCCTCAACTCCACGGTGTCCGGCCTGATCTCGCGTACGGTCCTGCGCGCCGACCTGGTCGGCCCGGACGACTTCCACGGCGCCAAGTTCTACCGCGAACTCGCCGGCGCCGACGTCTCCGTGGCCTTCCTCGACGCCGTCTCCGCACGCTTCCCGGAGGTCGCCGACGCCGTCGCCACGGCCGCCAAGGAACTGATGGCCGAGGACCGCACACCGACCTGGGCCGGCTGGCAGGCGGTCGAGCGGATCAGCGAGGAGTACGGCATCCACGACGTCAACCTCGTCAAGCCGGGCGTCGGCGAGACCACCCGGGTGCTGCTGCGCCGGGTCCCCTGGAAGATCCTCGCGCGCGCCGGGGCCGGCGCCGACCTGGACCATGTACGCCTGCTCGCCGAACAGCGGGGCGTCCCCGTCGAGGAGGTCGGCGAACTGCCGTACACCTGCGTCGGCCTGATCCATCCGAAGTACACGCGCGGGGCGACCGGCGCCGACGGCAAGGCGGTGGGTGTCTGATGGCGGTGCTGGTGGCGAGCGACCTCGACCGTACGCTCATCTACTCCTCGGCGGCCCTCGCGCTGACCATGCCCGACGCGCGCGCCCCCCGGCTGCTCTGCGTCGAGGTGCACGAGAGCAAGCCGCTCTCCTACATGACCGAGACCGCGGCCCAGCTGCTGACCGACCTCGGCGACACGTCCGTCTTCGTGCCGACCACGACCCGCACCCGCAAGCAGTACCAGCGCATCAACCTGCCCGGCCCGCCCCCGAAGTACGCGATCTGCGCCAACGGCGGCCACCTGCTGGTCGACGGGGTGACGGACGCGGACTGGCACGCCACGGTGCAGGCCCGCCTCGCCGAGGAGTGCGCGCCGCTGGCGGAGGTGCAGGAACACCTGATGACGTCCGCCGACCCCGCGTGGGTGCGCAAGCACCGGGTCGCCGAGGACCTGTTCGCCTACCTCGTCGTCGAGCGCGAGCTGCTGCCCGAGGAGTGGGTGAAGGAACTGTCCGTGTGGGCGGAGCACCGGGGCTGGACCGTCTCGCTCCAGGGCCGGAAGATCTACGCCGTCCCGCAGCCGCTCACCAAGAGCGCGGCGGTACGCGAGCTGGCCCGCCGCACCGGCGCGGAGCTGACCCTGGCCGCCGGCGACTCACTCCTCGACGCCGACCTGCTCCTGGCCGCCGACCGGGGCTGGCGCCCGGGCCATGGCGAACTGGCGGACCAGGGCTGGACGGCACCGGAGATCGCTGCGCTGCAGGAGCGGGGGGTCTTGGCGGGGGAGCGGATCCTCCGGGAGTTCTTGAAAGCGACGCGCAGGGCAACGCCCTGAGGGGCGCGGGGCTGTATCGATATGCGGCTCCGCGCGTGGGCGCGAGCTACCCGCAGCAGCCCCCGCCGCAGCAGCCGCCGCCTCCGCCCGCCCGGGGCGCCGAGGCGGGCGCCGCCGCCGTACCGCCCACAGCCACCGCCGACAGCAACTTCACCGTGTCGTCATGCCCCGCAGGGCACTCCGCAGGGGCGGCGGACTCCGCCATGGGACGGCTCAGTTCGAACGTGTCGCCGCAGGTCCGGCAGCGGTACTCGTAGCGAGGCATGAGCACAGGTTAGCCGGGACGGTCGGACCGCGTCTGCTCCTGTCCGCCCGTTCCGGGGTGCCGGGCCCGCCAGTACGGGTTGTCGTGCGGCAGGGTCGAGCTGACCCGGCCGTACATGCCGAAGGTCATCAGCAGGATGCCGACGACGAAGCTGAACAGCACGTTCTGGATCTTGAACGCGAGGAAGTTCTGGGACGTGTCCAGCAGGCCCAGGAACAGGAAGCCGTTCAGCACGAACAGCGCTCCGAAGACCATGTTCAGCGTGGAGGCGACGTTCCCGCCGATCGCCATGCCCAGGAGGAGCACCGCGCCGACGCAGATCGACAGCACGCTGAGCGCGCCGTTGCTGTTCAGGCCCGCCACGGTGTGGCCGCCGGTGTTGAAGAACCCGATGTGGTCGATCACACCGAGGATGCCGAAGACGACGAGGAACACTCCGATCAGCCCCGCGCCGATCCGGTAGATCGTGCTCAGCCGGTGATCGACGGGCAGGTGCTGGTCGAACTGGATCCGGGACCGCTGCCTCGTGTGCTTCGGGTGCACTGCGTGTGTGGCCATGTCCGCCTCCCTCGGGTGCTGCCGGAGGCCATGCATCCCTCCCAATATCCGCCGCCCCGCACCACCCGGCAACACGCGAGCCCCCGAGGCCCCCGTGCGGGCCCCTGGCTCAGTGCGCGGGGCCGCCCCCGCGCTCCCCGCGGATCTGCGCCACCACCCGCGCCGCCGTCTGGCGTACGGCGTCCGTCTCGGTCAGGAAGTGCCAGTAGTCCGGGTGCCGGCCCTCCAGCGTGCCGACCGCCCGCTCCAGCCGGGCCACCGCGTCGTCCAGCGGCCGGGCGTGCCGCGGATCCGGGGACGTACGCCCGGTCATGGCCAGCCGCTGGGCGTCCCGGATCGCGAACCGGGTCCGCTCGATCTCCTGCTGCGGATCCTTCTGCACGGCGTTCAGCCGCTCCAGCCGGTCGCGGGCGGCCGAGACGGCCTCGTCGGTGGTGTTGAGCAGGGCCCGTACGGTCGACAGCAGCGAGGTGGCGTCCGGCCAGCGCTGGGCGTCCCGGGCGGCCTGCGCCTCGCGCAGCTTCAGCTCGGCCTGCTGCACGTTCTGCGCGGCCTGCTCGGGCACGTGCTGGAGGTCCTGCCAGCAGGCCGCCGCGAACCGCCGGCGCAGCTCGCTGAGGACCGGGTCGATCTGCCCGGCGCGGGTGGTCAGCGCCTGGGCGCGGGTGCGCAGGGAGACCAGCCGGTGGTCGATCTCGGCGGCCTTCCCGGGCAGCCGCTCGGCCTCGGCCCGGATGGCCCCGGCCTCCCGCTGCACTCGCTCGGCCCGCTCCAGCGTCTGGGCCACGCCGTGCTGTCCGGCGCCCTGGTTCAGCTTCGTCAGCTCGGGGGAGAGCGCGGCGAGCCGCCCGGCGAGGTCGTCGGCCCGCAGCCGCTTCTCCCGTACGGCGTCCAGGGCGTTGCTGGCGGCCAGCAACGCCTGCCGGGCCCGCTCCACTGCCGGGGCCAGCCGGGCCAGCTGGGTCTCGGCCTTGCCGAGCAGCGGCCCGAGCGAGCTGCCGAACCGGTCCAGCTCCTGCTTGACCCGGACCAGCTCGTCCCTGGCCGCGGTCAGCTCGCCGCGCGCCCGTATCGCGGTCGAGGCCTCCAGGTCGTCCCGATCGAGGTCATGGGCGTCGACGGCCTCGATGTAACGGTGGCTGACCTCGTCGATGCGCTGCCCGAGCGCGGCGAAGTCGGAGACGGCGCGCCGGGCGGCGGGGGAGTCGTCCACCGCCGTGATGGTCTCGATGGAGATCCTCAGATCCCGCTGCGCGGTGTCGAGTTCGTAGAACGCCGCCGCGGCGGCGTCCTTCGCGGCCTGCGCCTCGGCCCGCTGGCTCTCCGCCCGCCCGCCGAACCAGCGCCGGGTGCCACCACCGGCGAACGCGGCGGGCAGCGCGAGCGCGGCCAGCACCGGCAGGCTCATGAGGGTGAGGGCGTCGCGCAGCGGGGTGGGCCCGCGCCGGGGCCGGTCGGTCGGCGGCTGCGGGTACGGCTGCGTGGCTTGCGTGCCCGGTGTCGCCGTCACTTCCCCTCCCGTGCTGTGGTTCGCTCTGGCCGGGTGTCATTCTCCCACCCGTAGAGGACGAACACACGGGCCGGTCAGTTCGCCGTACGCACGGTGATGCTTCCGTCGGCGGTGTGGGCGGACACCACATGGCTGCTGCTGTCGTCGCGGGGGACGGACACATGGGTGGCGCCGTCACCGGTCTCCGTCGACACCCGGTACGGGGCCCGCGGAACGACCACGGTGACGGAGCCGTCGGCGGCACGGGCGTCCACCAGGTCCGGCACGGCGGCGAGTTCCAGGTCCATCGAGCCGTCGGCGGTGCTGGCCCGCACCTGGCGGGAGGAGACCTCCGCACGCAGGGAACCGTCGTCGGAGTGCAGCCGGAGGGGCCCGGTGGAGTCGGTGACATGAACGGACCCGTCGGCCGTACTCACGCTGAGCGCATCAGTGAACCCCCGCGCGCTGATGCTGCCGTCCCCGTCCTCCACCTTGACGGCGACCCCGCGCGGCACCTCGATACGGTGCTTGGCGGAGCAGTCGGCCAGCAGGCCGGAGCACTTCACGCGCAGCACCAGCCGGTCACCCTTCATCGCCCAGCTGACCTTCGGCCCACTCCCGACCAGCACCGACCCGTCGAACCACCGGGTGACCCGGACCGTACCGGCCCGGTTCGACGCGGCGGACACGACCTCCAGCGCCGAGTCGTCGGAGTCGATGGTGAGCGTACGACCGTGCAGCGCGAAGGACCGGTGGTCGGGGTGCTGGTCGTCACCGGCGGACGCACAGCCGCCGACCCCCGCGACCACACCCCCCACCAGCACGGCGACAGCAGCCAGACGAACGGGAACGGAACGACTCATACGACATCTCCCCCTGAACCGGCCTGCGACGGCACGCGGTCGGATTGCGTTCTTACAGGGGTGAAACTAAATGATCTACGACGGCGACCGCGATCCGGCGGGCTTCCGTATCGGGGGTGGGGATAACCCCCGGTCGGGCCTGGACGGGCACGTAACGGGTTTGCGGTGCACCGCCCCGGGCAAGGTAGGCTGTCGAATCGTCCTGGGTGCATTGCCCGGGGTGCGGGTGCGTAGCTCAGGGGTAGAGCGCCTGCCTTACAAGCAGGATGTCGGCGGTTCGAAACCGTCCGCGCCCACCGACGGGAGCCCCCGGCCGATCGTGGCCGGGGGCTTTTGCGTTACTCCTTACTTTTCCGGCAGGTCCTCGTGGGCGTGCTTGAGCCGCATGCGGGCCTCCACTCGGTCCGCTGCCGCGACCTCGGCCCAGTAGCGGTGGCCGCTGACGAACACCGCGAGTTCGTGCTCCCGCTGTCGCAGCTTCTCCACCTCGGCCTGCTCGTCCTCCGTCCAGCCGGGGGAGGCGGGCCGCTCGACCCTGCGCCAGCTGGTGTCGTCGGTGAACGCGTCCATCGGCGCGACCGACCAGGGCAGCCGCTTGAGCAGGGCCGACAGCTCGGCCCGGACCTGATGCAGCTCCTCCTGACCGGCGCGGAGGTCACTGGGGAATTCATAGGTCGTAGCCACGCGCTAATGCTACGCCTGTTCGATTTTGAGAGGCGAGTTCACTCAGGGGGTTCGCCGTGAGGTTCAGTCGATGGAGTGGTCCGCGGCCGAGTGGCCGCGGACCAGGGGGTAGCTGTGCTTCAGCCGCCCGCCGCCTAGCGGCCGGCCTCGTGCAGGTCCCGTACCAGGCGGGTCGTCAGCGGCACCGGGACGCCGTGGCGGTCCGCCGCGCGGAGCAGGGCCCCGCCGATCGCGTCCAGTTCGAGCGGGCGGCCTGCCTCGGCGTCGCGTTGCATGGAGGACTTGGCGGCGGGCGGGAAGGCGTCGTAGCGGGCGAGGGCCTGGGCCGGGTCGGCGGGGGCGCCGCAGGCGCGGCTGACCGCGGCGGTCTCGGCGACCAGGGTTTCCAGCTCCTCGCGGTGGCGGGTGCGGACCTCGCCGAGGGGGACGCCGTACCGCGTGGTGAGCAGGGCGAACGGGGCGAGGAAGGCCATCTTGGCCCACAGGGTGGCCGTCTCGTCCTCGACCACGCGGGCGGTCGTCCCGGCGGCGGCCAGCAGGGCCGCAAGGGATTCGAGGCTGGCGCGCGGTACGGCCTCCCCGGCCAGGTCGAGCTCCGTGAACGGGCTGCCGTGTTCGATCACTCCGGGGGCCAGCCGGGTGGACTCCACGCGGATCACGGCGGGGGCCACGCGGTCGGGGCGGTAGCGGGCGCGCAGTGTCGCGGGGTGTTCGACGCCGTTCAGGAGCGGTACGAGCAGGGCGTCGCCCAGGGTGGCCGGCGGGATGCGGGTCAGGGCAGCGTCGAGTGCCGTGTGCTTGACGGCGATCACGCAGGCGTCCACCGGCTCGCGCAGCTCGGTGTCCGCCTCGACGGCGGCGGTGAAGTCGCCGAACTGGCTGCTGCGGACGTGGATTCCGGTCTCGCGCAGGGTGTCGGCCGTCTCCTCGCGGGCCAGGCAGATGACGCGATGGCCGGAGCGGGACAGGAGGGCGGCGAGGAGGCCGCCCGTGCCGCCGGGGCCCAGAATGGCCACGGTGTTCTGGAGAGCCATGAGGCTGTTCCTCTCGTCGGTCGGCCCCGGGGATCGGTGGCCGCCTTGGCCATGATCTTCGCAGGGTCGGGCCCGCTGGGCCAGACTGGGGACATGTGCCGGAGTATCAAGACGCTGCGTCCGCCCGTACTGCCTGGTGAGGCGACGGACGAGGACATTCACGCCGCCGCGCTGCAGTACGTACGGAAGGTCTCGGGCTTCCGCGCCCCCGCCGCCCACAACCGCGAGGTGTTCGACCGGGCGGTGGCGGCGGTGGCCGAGGCGACGGCGGAACTGCTCGGGGGGCTGGAGGTGCGAGGGCAGTCGGTGCGGAGCGGGGGGTAGGCGCGCGTCCCGAAGGGGTGCGGGAAACCTCGCATTATCCGCCAATCACCCTGGCAAGAGAGACAACTCGGGCAACATGCAAGGCCGTTAAGCCGCACAGGGCAAGATGAGGCGCCCCGTCCGCTTGAGCCGGCGGACGCCGATCGCCCGGGAGCGCGCCCTTGTCTGCACCGACCCAGGAATTCCCCGCGGTCTCCGTCGCCCTGGTCGGGGCCGGACCGCGCGGCACCAGCGTGCTGGAACGTCTCTGCGCCTCCGTGCCGGAGCTGCTCCCGCCCGGTGTCCGGCTGACGGTCCATGTGATCGACCCGGCGCCGCCCGGGCCCGGCCTGGTGTGGCGCACCGCGCAGCCGGCCGAGCTGCTGATGAACACCGTGGCGAGCCAGGTGACGCTGTTCACGGACCCCGGCGTGACCTGCGTGGGCCCGATCCGGCCGGGCCCCAGCCTGTACGAGTGGGCGGGCGGCACCCTCGGCCCCGACGACTACCCGACCCGCGCCCACTACGGCCGTTACCTGGAGTGGGTGTTCGCCAAGACCGTCCGGGAGGCGCCCCCGGCGGTGCGCGTGCGGACGTATCGGGCCCGTGCCGTACGGCTCGACGAGAGCGCCGACGGCCGCCAGGTGCTCACCCTCGACGACGACCGGGTGCTGTCCGGCCTGGCGGCGGTGGTGCTGGCCCAGGGGCATCTGCCCGCGGCGGCGGACGAGGAGGGGCGCCGTACGGCCGGTCACGCGGCCCGGCACGGGCTGCGCCACGTCCCGCCCGCCAATCCGGCCGACGTCGACCTCTCGGCGCTCGCGCCCGGCGAACCGGTGCTGCTGCGCGGCCTCGGCCTCAACTTCTTCGATCACATGGCCCTGTTGACCACGGGCAGGGGCGGTCGCTTCAGCCGGGCGGCGGACGGCGCGCTGCGCTATGCGCCCTCGGGCCGGGAGCCGCGCCTGTACGCCGGGTCGCGGCGCGGGGTGCCGTACCAGGCCCGCGGCGACAACGCCAAGGGCCCGTACGGCCGGCACACCCCGCTGGTGCTCACCCCGGAGGTGACAGCGGGCTTCCGTGAGCGCGCCGACTCCGGTGACGCACCCGATTTCCTCGCGGAGATATGGCCGTTGGTGGCGAAGGAGGTGGAGACGGTCTACTACAGCGCCCTGACCGGGCGGTCGGACTTCGCGGGCCGTTTCCTCGCCGTACCCCATGGCGATCCGAAAGAGGCTTTGCTTCTGGACGAGTTCGGGGTGAGCGGCGGCGACCGCTGGTGCTGGGAGCGGGTCTCCCGGCCGTACGGGGAGCGGGAGTTCGCCGATCCGGGCCAGTGGCGGGCATGGCTGCTGGGGTATCTGCGCAAGGACGCCGCGCAGGCTGCCCTGGGCAATGTGCGCGGCCCGCTCAAGGCGGCCCTCGACGTGCTGCGCGATCTGCGCAACGAGATACGGCTGGTGGTCGACCACGCCGGGCTGACCGGTGCCTCCCGCCGTACGCACCTGGACCGCTGGTACACCCCGCTCAACGCCTTCCTGTCCATCGGCCCGCCCCGGCGCCGGATCGAGGAACTGGCCGCTCTGCTGGAGGCGGGCGTGGTGGAGGTGCTGGGTCCGGGTCTCGACGTGCGTGCCGGGGAGGGTGCGTGGGTGGCGTCTTCGCCGGAGGTGCCGGGCTCGGACGTCCGTGTGACCACCCTCGTGGAGGCGCGTCTTCCGGAACCCGATCTGCGGCGCACCGCCGACGAGTTGCTCGTCCGGCTGCTCGCCGACGGCGGCTGCCGGCCGCACACCGTGGACGGTTACGAGACCGGGGGGCTGGACGTGTCGCGGCGCCCCTATCACCTGATCGACCGTCAAGGCCGGGTGCAGGAACGGAGGTTCGCCTTCGGTGTCCCCACGGAGGGGGTGCACTGGGTGACGGCTGCGGGTGCCCGGCCGGGGGTGGACTCGGTCACGCTCTCGGACGCCGACGCGGTGGCGCGGGCCGTGCTGCGTGCGGCCATGGCCGAAGCGGAACCGCAAGCGGAACCGAGGGTGGGGCAGGCGTCGCAACCTGATGTTGAACTTGCAAGCATTGATTAGGTTCGCCTCGGCGGCGCCGTGGGCACCGATGGCGGCACGATCGCGGCCGGTACCTGGCCCGGCTGGTACGCGGCCGTGATCCAGCTGGCCGGCGGCGGCCTGGTGCTGCTCGGCCTCGGCACCCGCGGGGCCGCGCTGGTCGCTTCGGGCTCGATGGCGTACGCCTACTTCGACGTCCACCGGAACGGCGGCGAGCTGTCGCGGCGCACGGCGACGCAGCAGCAGCCGGCCGCGGAGAAGACTCCGACAGCGGTCTGATGCGGGACCTGGTTCAACGTGGCCGCAGCCCGTCGAACACCACCTCGAAGATCCGCTCCCGGGGTGCCGGGTCCGCTCCCCGCTGTTCCAGTTCCTTCAGTTGTTCCATCGCCCTGCTCGTGCCGGCCAGCAGGGCGAAGAGCTCCGGCAGGCCCAGTTCCCGGCGGACCGCCCCAGCCTCCTGCGCCCCGGCCAGCAGCTCGGCCAGCCGGGCCTGGATCTGCATGGTCGGCTCCCGCAGAGACGCATGGACGTCGACCCCGGCCGCGGCAAGAGCCTGGGTGAACTCGTCCTTGCCCGCGGAGTGTTCCACGAGCAGGCGGAAGCAGGCGAAGAACGCCTCGGCGGGCCCGGCCTCGGCGGCCAGCTGTGCGGTCTGGGCCGCCATGGCCTCCACCCTTCGCACCATGACCGCCTCCAGCAGCGCCTCCTTGGTCGGGAAGTGCCGGAAGAGCGTGCCGACTCCGACACCGGCGCTCCGGGCGATCTCCTCGGTCGGCACGCCGATGCCGCGGGTGACGAACACCTCCGTGGCGACGTCCAGCAGCCTGGCCCGGTTGCGGGCCGCATCCGCCCGCAACGGGCGCTCACGAGTGTCGCTCATTCCTCTCACCTCTCCCGGTCGACAGCCCAACTACGCCCTGGACAACCGGAGTTGTCAGTCCGTATCCTCGGAACCGGAGTCTCTAGTCCGATTCTGATCGCAGGTCACACTGGAGGTTGATCATGTCCGAAACGCTGTCACCCCGCGAGGTCTTCGAGAAGCTGCTCGAGGGCACCGGCGCGGGAAGGTTCACGGAGCTGGCCGAACTTTATGCCGAGGACGCGGTGGTGGAAACCGTCTTCGAGCCGGTCGGTCCGCGCCGGCTCGAGGGACGGGCCGCGCTCAAGGAGCGGTTCGCCCAGAACTCCGCCCGCACGCCCGTGGAGCTGACCCCCAAGAACGTGGTCATCCGGGAAACCGACGACGCGGAGGTGATCGTCGCCGAGTACGACTACCAGGTGTACCACCGGGTGACCGAGCGGACCTTCGAGGTCTCCAACATCCAGGTGGTGCGGGTCCGCGACGGCCTGATCGTCCACAGCCGGGCCTACCACGACCACCTTGCCCAGATCGTGGCCGGCGGCGCCCTGCCGCAGCTGGTGGCGGCGCTGGAAGGCAAGTGAGCGCCGTACGGGCCGGGGGCCCGCCGCCTGGCTGAACGCCCCCGACGCACCTCCTGTCACACCCCCGGCGTACGCTGTATGGCTGTCGTCGGGGGAGCAACGGGGGAGTTGTCGTGTTGGAGAGCGTGGGGTCACTAGCCACGTCACTGGTGGCCGGACCTTGGATCTACGCCATGGTGGCGCTGTCCGTCCTGCTGGACGTGTTCGTGCCGGTGCTGCCGAGCGGAGTCCTCGTCATCACCGCGGGCACCGCCGCGGCGGCGGGTTCGGACGCGGCGGCGGGCGGGGTCTCGCACGGGGTGCCGGACATCGCCGCCCTGATCCTGTCCGCGGCCACGGCCTCGGTCCTCGGCGACCTGGTCGCCTACCGGCTGGCCTGGCGCGGCGGGGAGCGGCTGGACCGTGCGATAGCCCGCTCGCGGCGGCTCACCACCGCGCAGGAACGTCTCGGCGAGGCCCTGTCCCGGGGCGGCGGCGCGCTGGTCGTGCTGGCCCGTTTCGCCCCGGCCGGCCGCTCGGTCGTCTCCTTCTGCGCGGGCGCCGCCCACCGCCGCGCCCGCGACTTCGTGCCGTGGTCCGCCCTGGCCGGACTCTCCTGGGCCGCCTACAGCGTGGCCCTCGGCTACTTCGGCGCCCGGTGGCTGGGCGCGACCTGGCTGGCCACGGGGGTGTCGCTGGCAGCCCTGTTCGGGGCGGGCGCGGCGGCGGCCTACATGATGCGCCGTCAGCCGGCTTCCTGACGCGACTGTGCCCGCACCCGGCATACCGCCGGTAGGCCCTACGGCGCTTACCGGCGGCTCGCCAGGTGGCTCAGCAGCTCGCCAGGTAGTTCGTCAGCGCGCTCTTCTCGGCCGAGTCGACCGACAGGTTGTAGTAGTACTTCACCTGTACCCAGGCCCGCACGTACGTGCAGACGTACGCAGAGCGCGACGGCACCCACGTGGCCGGGTCCTGGTCGCCCTTGGCCTGGTTGACGTTGTCGGTGACCGCGAGGAGCTGCGGGCGGGTGACGTCGTTGGCGAAGGACTGCCGCTGGGCGGTGGTCCACCTGCTCGCGCCGGAGTCCCAGGCCTCGGCGAGCGGGACGAGGTGGTCGATGTCGAGGTCGGACGCGGCGGTCCAGGTGGCGCCGTCGTACGGGGAGTACCAGCTGCCGCTCCGGGCCACGCAGGCGGAGTCGGTGACGACGTTCGAGCCGTCCCGCTTGAGGATCCACTCGCGGGTGTTGCAGGTGCCGGAGATGGTGATCCAGGTCGGGAACAGCGAGCGGCTGTAGCCGGTGCGGTTCTCGGTGGCCACGGTGAGCTGGGAGAGGTAGCTGCGCGCGGTGGCGGCGCTGACCGGCGTCGGGAGGGCCGCGGAGGCGCTCGGGGAGTTGAACAGGGCGACGGAGGCGAGCAGGCCCGTGAGGGCCGTGAGTATGCCCACTCGTCGACGCGCGTAGAATTTCGACATGCGAACTCCCTTGTGGTGTGGGGGTATTGGGCACGAGCCAGGGAATGCTCGCGCTGCGGTGCGGCTGGACGATGAGCGCTCGGTAAGAAGTTAATGACGTGTCCATGACATTACAAGCCTTGGCGGCGCAGCTTTCGCGTCGCGTACCATGGACGGCGCAGAAGGGGAGTAGCTCTTCGCCGGACCGTCGACATACTGCTCAGCCAGCCTGAGCCGGCGCCCGGAGGCGGATCCCGTGCGGACCGCCCAGCGAGACCTTCGGCCAGCAGTACACACCCGTGCCCCGTGGCACGGGCGCCGAGTGTGCTGCCGTGCCGAGGTGTCTCATGTGAAGTGCAGCACTCTCGGTGGGGCGGCCCCGACCGATTGAGGACCCTTGATCAGCATCACCGTGACGGCGCTCGTCTTCGGCGTCATCTTCCTTGCCGAACTGCCGGACAAGACCGCGCTCGCCGGTCTCGTCCTCGGCACCCGCTACCGCGCCTCGTACGTCTTCGCGGGCGTCGCTGCCGCCTTCCTGCTGCACGTCGTGCTCGCCGTCGCGGCCGGCAGCGTCCTGACCCTGCTGCCGCAGCAGATCGTGCACGCGATCACCGGCGTCCTCTTCCTCGGTGGCGCCGCCGTGCTGCTGATGAAGAAGGACGAGGGCGAGGAGGAGATCAAGAAGCCCGCCGACCAGTCCTTCTGGAAGGTGGCGGGCACGGGCTTCATGCTCATCCTGGTCGCCGAGTTCGGCGATCTCACCCAGATCATGACCGCCAACCTCGCAGCCCGCTACGACGACCCGATCTCCGTCGGCCTCGGCGCGGTGCTCGGCCTGTGGGCCGTCGCCGGTCTCGGCATCGTCGGCGGAAAGGCCCTGATGAAGCGGGTTCCGCTGCGGCTGATCACGCAGATCGCGGCGCTGCTGATGCTGGGCCTCGGCGTGTGGAGCCTCTACGAGGCCATCGCGGGCTGATCTTCGCAAAAACGAACGCAAAGCCGAACGAACGGTGAATCCTCGCCCGAGACGGTGGCGGGAACGGGGTCGGGTTTTGTACCGTAGAGAAACAAAGTGGCTCCCGCCCGTTTTCCCTGACCGGCGGGCGGGGCCGCCTTGTCCCTTTGCACCCCTTCTTGGAGCTGCCGATGCCGGCCACTGCCACGCCCGCCGCGACGCCGACCGTCCTCACCGCCCGTGCCCTCCTGCTCGACATGGACGGCACCCTCGTCAACTCGGACACCGTGGTCGAGCGCGTCTGGCGGCGCTGGGCGGCGGGGCACGGGCTGGACGGCGACGAGGTGATGCGGGTCGTCCACGGTCGCCAGGGCCACGCCTCGATGGCCGTCCTGCTGCCCGACCGGCCCAGCGAGCAGAACTTCGCCGACAACGCCCGCCTGCTCGCGGAGGAGACCGCCGACATGGACGGCGTGGTCGAGGTCCCCGGCGCGACCGCGTTCCTCGCCGCCCTGCGCGGCCTTCCGCACGCCCTGGTGACCTCCGCCGACGTCGCCCTCTCCACGGCCCGCATGGCCGCCGCCGGCCTCCCGCTGCCCGAGGTGCGCGTCACCGCCGAGTCGGTCGGCGCGAGCAAGCCCGACCCCGAGGGCTTCCTGAAGGGCGCCGCCGAACTGGGCGTCGACCCGGCGGACTGCATCGTCTTCGAGGACTCCGGCGCGGGCATCGCGGCGGGGCGCGCCGCGGGCATGACGGTCGTGGGGGTCGGGCCGCGGGCCGCGGTCCACGGCCCCGAAGTCGTCGTACGCGACCTCACCGAGGTGCGCGTCGAGGCTTCGGCGGACGGGACGATCCGCCTCCACATCGGCTGAGCCGTCGTACACGGCAGGCTCAGGGCTGTGACGTCTCCGACTCCAGGCTCGACCGCGTCGCCGGGCCGTACGTCCCGAGGTCGTCGCCCCGGATGCCCCGGGCCAGCTGGTAGTTGCGCACCGAGTTCTCCACCGAGCGGGTGAAGACGCCGTTGACTTCGTCGCTGTAGAGGTTCAACTGGCGCAGCCGCAACTGGAGTTCGGTGACCTCCGAACCCTTGTCGCCGCGCCGCAGCACCGGACCGGGAGCCGGCGCCAGGTCCGGGCTGCCGGAGGCCGTCTCCGACGCACTCGGGGAGGCCGAGGAGGACACCGTCGGGGTGAGCGCCGACGGCGACGGGGTGGCCGACCGGCTCGGGGTGGCCGACGGGGACGGGGGCGGCGTGGGCTGCC
This sequence comes from Streptomyces sp. NPDC002671, assembly GCF_053592475.1. Lineage (NCBI taxonomy): Bacteria > Bacillati > Actinomycetota > Actinomycetes > Kitasatosporales > Streptomycetaceae > Streptomyces > Streptomyces sp. NPDC002671. Next base: position 189,247 of record NZ_JBSFVU010000007.1, on the reverse strand, counting down.
AGGTCGCGGTGGAGGGCGGGGAGAACGCGGACGACGGCGACGCCGGGGTGTCCGATGCCGTCACCTCCGGGATGCTCTGCCGTACCTCCTGGGCCGCCCGGTCCCGGGACGGCGCCTGGTAGCCGAACAGCCCGCTCGCGAAACCGGCCCCCGCCACGACCGCGACCCCCGCGCCCGCGACCGCCAGCAGGGCTGTGCGGCGGGCACGGTGGCGGGGCCGTCCCTCCTCGGCCGCTGCCGCTGCCGCAACCGTCGTCTCCGCCATGCCGGGGCCGTTCCCGGAGACCGCCGGATCCTCCTCGAAAAGCCGCAGGCCGGAGGGGTCCGGCTCGGGCCCGGACGGCTCCGGGACCTCGATGTAGGGGCGTATGCGCAGCGGGTCGAAGTCCTCCGCCGCTGCCGCCTGAGCCATGCGGGCCTCGCGAAGAGCGTCCGCGGCCCGCTGGGTGCAGTCGCAGGACGGGGTGTTGTCCGGCCCCCTCGGTGCCCCGCATTCCGGGCAGCTGTGGCCCCTCGGTTCCGTCACGCGTTCGCCCCTCCCCTCGGGAACTCCCGAGTTTATGCGGACCTCCTCCACATTTGCCGAACCGGAACACGCGGCAAATCGGCCACTCAGTGAACTCAACAGGCCATACGCGGTGACACCGCCCACGATGGAAGAGGTGCACCCTGAGCCCGTGCACCCGAGCCCCGGGAGGTCTCCATGGCCCTGGACACGCACGGCACGGCGAGGGACGCGAGGGACAGCGAACACGTCCCGGGCAATGTGCTCGTCTCGATCGGCGCTCTGATGCTCGGTCTGTTGCTCGCCGCCCTCGACCAGACCATCGTGTCGACCGCGCTGCCGACGATCGTCAGCGACCTCGGCGGACTGGAGCACCTGTCCTGGGTGGTCACCGCCTATCTGCTCGCCTCGACCGCCGCGACCCCGCTGTGGGGCAAGCTCGGCGACCAGTACGGGCGCAAGCGGCTGTTCCAGACCGCGATCGTCATCTTCCTGGTCGGCTCAGCGCTGTGCGGGGCCGCGCAGAACATGTCCCAGCTCATCGGCTTCCGCGCGCTCCAGGGGCTGGGCGGCGGCGGGCTGATGGTGCTGTCCATGGCGATTGTCGGCGATGTCGTACCGCCGCGCGAACGCGGCCGGTACCAGGGGATGTTCGGTGCCGTGTTCGGCGTCACCAGCGTGCTCGGGCCGCTGCTCGGCGGGGTGTTCACGGAGCACCTGAGCTGGCGCTGGGTCTTCTACGTCAACTTGCCCGTCGGTGTCGTCGCGCTCGCCGTGATCGCCGCCGCCCTGCACATCCCGCGCCGTACCTCCCCCCACGTCATCGACTACCTCGGCACCTTCCTGATCGCCTCCGTCGCCACCTGCCTGGTGCTGGTCGCCTCGCTCGGCGGTACGACCTGGGCCTGGGGCTCGGCGCAGATCATCGGGCTCAGCGTGCTGGGCGTCGTCCTCGCCGTCGTCTTCGTCGGCGTCGAACGCCGGGCCGCCGAACCCGTCCTGCCGCTCAAGCTGTTCCGCATGCGCACGTTCAGCCTGGTCGCCGTCATCAGCTTCATCATCGGCTTCGCCATGTTCGGCGCGTTGACCTATCTGCCGACCTTCCTCCAGGTCGTGCACGGCATCTCCCCGACCGTGTCGGGCGTGTACATGCTGCCGATGGTCATCGGGCTGCTGCTGTCCTCCACGATCTCCGGGCAGATCGTCAGCCGCACCGGCCGCTGGAAGGTGTTCCCGATCGCCGGAACCGCCGTGACCACCATCGGCCTGCTCCTCCTGCACCGGCTCGACGAGCACAGCTCGACCGCCGAGATGAGCGTCTACTTCTTCGTCTTCGGCCTCGGCCTCGGCCTGGTCATGCAGGTCCTCATCCTCATCGTGCAGAACGCGGTCGCCTACGAGGACCTGGGCGTCGCCACCTCCGGCGCCACCTTCTTCCGCTCCATCGGCGCCTCCTTCGGCGTGGCCGTCTTCGGCACCGTCTTCGCGAGCCGCCTCGGCGACAAGCTCGCCGCCGCCTTCCGGGGCGTGCGCCTGCCGCCCGGCGCCACCCCCGACGCCCTCAAGGCCGACCCGCGCGGGATCGCGGCCCTGCCGCCCGGCCTGCGCCCGGCGGCCCTGCACGCCTACGCGTCCGCCATCACGGAGGTGTTCCTGTACGCCGCGCCCGTCGCCGCCCTCGGCTTCCTGCTCGCCTGGTTCCTCAAGGAGGACCGGCTGCGCGCCTCGGTCACCGTGCCGGACGTCTCCGAGACCATCGCGCCGAACCCGGTCGAGCGGTCCTCCTACGACGAGTGCTGCCGGTCCCTGTCCGTGCTCGGCACCACCGAGGGGCGCCGCGAGGTGTACCAGAAGATCACCGAGCGGGCCGGGTACGACCTGCTGCCCGCCGCCAGCTGGCTGCTGCTGCGCATGCGCAAGTTCGGCTCGGTGGAGCCGGGGGTGCTCGCCGAGCGCGGTCCCGTCCCGTTCCACCGGGTCATCGCCGCCGCCCGCCAGGTCGAGGAGCGGCGGCTGGCCGAACGCCAGGGCCTGGACCTCGTGTTGACCGAGTCCGGCCGCGAGGCCGCCGAACGGCTCGCCACGGCCCGCGAGGAGTCCCTGGCCGAACTGCTCGGTGACTGGTGGGAGCCGCGCCATCCGACCGACCTGGTCAAGCTGGTCAAGGAACTCAGCGACGAGATGTGCGGCTCGGAGCGCGAAGAGCCCTACGACGGGCCTGCGGCCAAGCTCAGTTGACGGCGCTGTGCGGCAACAGGTCCTTGCGGAACCAGTGTTCGGCGTACTGGTCGTCGTTGTGCGGGCCGGTCTCGGTGTAGCCGAGGCGGGCGTACAGGGCGCGGGCCTCCACCAGGTCGGACCGGGTGTCGAGGACGAGGCACTTGGCACCGAGGGCGCGGGCGGCTTCCTCGGCGGCGGCGACGAGCGGCGCGGCACCGCCCCGGCCGCGCATCCGCTCGTACAGGAAGACCCGGGTCAGTTCCGCCGTGTCCGGGTCCAGGAGCCGTACGCCCGCCGAACCGGCCGGCTCGCCGTCGTACCGCGCGATCAGCAACTGTCCGGCGGGCGGGGCGAGTTCGGCGCCGGTCCCGGCCGCGATCTCCCGCTCCAGCTCGGCCGGGTCGGTGCGCCGGTTCTCGTGCAGCAGGTACCAGCGGTCGCTGACCTCCGTGTAGTACGCCCGCCACAGCGCGGCGGCGGCCGGGGAGTCGTACGGCTCAGGGGCGATCGTCCACGTCATGCCGCGCATGATCCCCCATGGGCGCGTCTTCCGCGTGCGGTTTTCCGGTGGCACGGGCGCCGGCGCCGGCCCTGCGCCGCCGCCACTCGCGTACGACCTCTTCGACGTCGTACGGCTTCTTGCCCAGCGGCGGGCCGGGCGGGGGTTTGAACATCATGTCGCGGATCTTGACGTTGACGTCCTCGATGATCTTCCGTGCGATGCGCTCGGAGGGCGCCGCGCAGGCCGCCTCGAGCGCGTCCTCGGCCTCCTTGCGCAGGGCCAGGGCCGGGGGCAGCACGGCCAGGCCCTCGCGGACCAACTTCCGCTTGACCCACCACAGTTCGTCGTAGGCGGAGTCGATGCCGTCGGGCAGCGGCTCGCCCGCACCCGGCAGCCGGTCGAACTCGCCGCGCCGCTGAGCATCGCGGATCTGCTTGTCGGCCCAGGACTCGAACGGGACGCCCGGTGGCTTTCGCTCGGTCATGAACCCATTGTGCCGGACGGGGCCCGGCCGGGCGTTTTATCATGCGGCGGCGGAATGGCCACCCGGCCGCCGCGCAGGGGCGTCACAAGGTCACCGGCCTCGCAGAGGTTCCGGTCGTTTCAAGGGGAACACGCGTGCTCGAACTCACCATGGCCACCGTCTCCGGGGCGGAAGCGGGCGCCACGGCCGGCATGTCGATGGCCGACGCGCCCACCGAGCCGGATGCCGTGCTGCGGGTGGGCCGGGACGCGGCCGTGTGCCGGCTGGTCACGCCCGAGGACTGGCTGTTCGTCTCCCGCGTCCACCTGGAGTTCCTGTGCGGCCCCGACGGTGTCTGGCAGGTGTCCTGGCTGCGCGGCTCGCAGGCGGAACCGGCCTCCGAGGTGCGGCTGACCGTCGGGGAGTACGCCCAGCTCGTCGCCTACGGCGGCTCCGTGCGGCTGCCGCGCGGCGGCTCCGGCGAGCTGGTGATCCAGGACCGCGTGGAGCCGCGCAGCGTCAACGTCGGCTTCTACCACGAGATGTGAGCCCTCAGGCCCCGGCGGCCCGGGTCCCGTGGCGGACCCGGGTCCCGTGGCCGGCCGGGCTCAGCCGAGCACCCGGGCCAGCGCGAAGCCGTCGTAGCCCTTGCTGCCCACGGTCTGCACCGCCGTGCCGCTCAGTCTCGGGTGCAAGGCGATCAGCTCGATCGCGTCGCGGGTGCCGATGATGTCTGGGTCGGTGCTCTCGCCGTCGACGATCTCGCCGCCGCGCACCACGTTGTCCAGGATGATCAGGCTGCCCGCCCGGGTGAGCTTCAGCGCCCACTCCATGTAGTGGGCGTTGTTGGCCTTGTCGGCGTCGATGAAGACGAGGTCGAAGGGCGCGGGGTTCTCGTCGGCGAGCTTGGGCAGCGACTCCAGGGCCGGGCCCACCCGCACCTCCACGATCCGGTCCAGGCCCGCGCGGGCGATGTTGCGCATGGCGACGTCTGCGTTCTTGGCGCTGTACTCCAGCGAGACCAGCCTGCCGTCCTCCGGGAGAGCGCGGGCCAGCCAGATCGTGCTGTAGCCGGCGAGGGTGCCGATCTCCAGGATGGTGCGGGCGCCCTGCACCTGGGCGAGTAGTTGCAGGAGCTTGCCCTGCGTGGCCGTCACGCTGATGTTCGGCAGCCCCGCCGCCTCACTCTCGCGCAGGGCGGCGTGGAGCACCTCGTCATCGGGTGAGAGATGGCTGGAAAAGTAGAAGTCGACGTCGTCCCAGATCTGCGACCCGGTCATGCCCCTGCCGCCTTTCGGAGTGTCTGTCCGGGCTCATTATCCCAGCCGATCGGCGCGGAGATCGGCTCTGACGGCGCGGAGATCGGCCGGAACCGGTGCGGAGATCGGCCGGAACGGTGCAGAGATCGGCTGAGGCGGCAAGGGGCGCGGTGCTCACCCGCCCGCGCGGAGCCGTTCCCTCCCCCGCCTGTGATCCTTCTCGCGCCCCGGAGGCGCAACCCGGACCCCCTCGGACTATCGTCATCCGGACAAAAGGAGGACGGCCGTCAGGTGAAGCAGGGGTTGCCTGCGTCCCCCTCCGGGGGGGTCTGCGAGCCTTTTGGGGTCCGCAGAGGAAATCCGGCCGCATCCGGCGTGCCGGGACGTACGGGGCGGGAGGCCGACGAGGCGTGGCGAACGTGGAGCACAGCGGTCGAGCGACGGAAGCCTTCGGGACGGATGCCTTCGGGACGGCGGCGGTCGGAGCCCGCCTGCGCGTCGCCCGGCTCGCGCTGTGGGCGGTGGCGGCCATCCTCGCGGTACGGCAGGTGGCCGTCGTCCTCACCACCCCGCGCGGCGAACGGCTCACCGACCTGGAGACCTGGGTCGGCCCGCACGGCGTGCTGCACGTGAAGGGCTCGCTGTACGACTCGACGCGGTTCACCGGCACCCCCTTCGGCGGGTGGGTGCTCAAACCGCTCACCCGATCGGCCGAAGCCGCCCTCGGCTGGGGCTGGACCTTCGGCTCGTTGCTGCTGGTCGTGGCCCTCGGCCTGGTCGCCGCCCGCGCGCTGCCCCAGCCCGTCGGCCGCCGCACCTCGCTGCTGGCCGCGCCGGTCGCCGTCAGCCTGCTCATGCTGTCCCTGCCGGTCCGCAACGCCCTCTGGCTCGGCCAGACCAGCATCATCCCGGTGCTGCTGGTGCTGCTCGGCTGCTTCACCGTGCGCGGCGAACGCGCGAGCGGCCTGTGCATAGGCGTGGCCGCCGCGCTCCAGCCGACCGTCCTGCTCTTCACCCCGCTGCTGTGGTTCACCGGCCGCCGCAAGGCCACCCTCGGCACGGCCGCCGCCTTCGCCGCGTGCACCGCGCTCGCCTGGGCCGCGATGCCGCACGACTCGTACACGTACTGGGTCCACCACATGGCCGGTGTCGGCCTCGGCGGCAAGGCCGACGCCCTCGGCAACCAGTCCCTGCACGGCGCCCTGCTCCGCCTGCACCTGAGCGGCCCCCTGGAGATCACGCTCTTCCTTCTCCTGAGCGCCGCCGTCGCCGCCCTCGCCCTGCGCCGAGCCGTCCGCTACGCCCACGACGGGCAGCTCCTGCTCGCCGTCGCCATCACCGGCTGTGCGGCCGTCGCCGTGTCCCCGACCACCTGGCAGCACCAGCTGCTGTGGGTGCTGCTCGCGGTGGTCGGCCGGGTCGGCAGGCGCGCCTCGGACCGCTACGTCTGGCCGGTGGCGGTGATCCTGGTGACGAGCCTCCCGGCGAAGATGATGCTGCCGAACATGTCGACGCTGTATCCGCTGCGGGACAACATCGTGGTGCTCGCGGCCGTCGCCGCCGCCACGGCCGCACCGTTCCTGTCGCGCACGTCGCCGTACTACCAGACGCCGATACCGACGGAGTACGCGCCGCAGGTCCCGGCCCGCTTCCGCCGCGTCCCCCTCCTGCCCTTCCTCCGCCGGGTTCTCACCCGCCCCAACCTCCTCCTGGAGCTGCTCCTCATCCGCGTCACGTACGCGGCCTACCAGCAGGTCCGCCTGGCGGCGACCGGCGGCAGCAACTCCAAGGGCCGGGCGACGGCCGAACACCACGGCCACCTCATACTCGACCTCGAACGTTTCCTGCACATCGACATCGAGCACGCGGTCAACCACGCCGTGGTGAAGATCGACTGGCTGCGGAGCTTCTTCAACTTCTACTACGAGTCCTTCCACTTCGTAGTGCCTCTCACGATCCTCGGCGTCCTCTACTGGCGCCGCCCGGTCGACTACCGCTGGGCCCGCGCCTCCCTCGGCTTCGCCACCCTGCTCGCCCTGGTCGGCTTCTGGCTCTTCCCGCTGGCCCCGCCGCGCCTGATGCCGTCCCTCGGCATGATCGACACCGTCCACGGTGTCCAGGACTTCTCCAAGCCGGACTACGGCACGCTGACGGCTCTGACCAACCAGTACGCGGCGATGCCGTCCCTGCACTTCGGCTGGTCCCTGTGGTGCGGCGTCGTCATCGCGATCATCGCCCCCAGGTGGTGGATGAAGGCTCTCGGCCTGCTCCACCCCTTCTTCACCGTCTCGGCCATCGTCGCCACCGGCAACCACTGGGTGCTGGACGCGGTCGGCGGCGCGGTGGTGGTGACGGCGGGGTTCGGGCTGTCGTACCTGTTCCAGGGGCCGCGGGCGCGGATGGTCACGGCGGTGGCGGCGCAGAGGGAACCGGAGCTGGTGGGGGAGACCGGCTGACGGGCCTTGCCCACGACTCCCCCTGCCCTTGCGCCCGCCGAAGAGGCCCTCACCGTATGTGAACCGGGATTGATAGGCGGCCCGCGAGCGGCCTGACCAACAATCCTTCGCCCCCTTGACTGCTGGTCAGAGCGCGACGGCACGACACGGGTCGACGTGTACGAGCCGCGCCCTGGCTTCAGGGAGGGCACCATCAGCACGCTGCACCTCGATCCGACGCGCGCACCCCGCGGGGTCGCGAGCTCGCGGATCACCGTTCATCGGGCGGACCGGCACGGCCGCGCCACCGGAGGGGCCCTGCCGGCGCTCCTTCCGGCCGTGGCGGCGCTGGCGCTCGGCCTGTGGGGGATCGACCGGCACGACAGCATGTGGCGCGACGAGTCGGTCACCGATCAGGTGGCACATCGCTCCGTCGGGCAGCTGTGGCACCTGCTCGGCCACATCGACGCCGTGCACGGCCTGTACTACCTGCTCATGCACGCGGTGTTCGCACTGTGGGACGGCGGCCTGGTGGCCCTGCGCCTGCCCTCGACGCTGGCCATGGCCCTGGCGGCGGCGGGGGTCGGGACGATCGGCGCACGGCTGGCGGGGCGCCGGGCCGGCGTCCTCGCCGGGCTCGTCTTCGCGGTGCTGCCGGTCACGCAGCAGTACGCGCAGGAGGGCCGGTCCTACGCGCTGGTCACGGCCGGCGTCACCTGGGCCACGTACCTCTTCCTGCGCGGCATCGAGTCGGGGCGCCGCCGGTGGTGGACCGCGTACGCGGCGGCCCTTGCCCTGACGTGCTGGCTGCACGAGTTCGCCGCCCTGGTGCCGGGGGCCCATGCACTGACCCTGTGGCGGCTGCGCGTGCCGCGCCGGGTGTGGTCGGGCTGGGGAGCGGCGGCGGCTGCGGTGCTGGCGGCCCTGGCCCCGCTGGCGCTGGTGAGCGCGAGGCAGGCGGACCGGCAGCTGGGCTGGCTCCGCGGCCCCGGCCTGTCGATGTGGCTGCAGTTCGCGGGACTGGTGGCGGTGGGCGTCCTGTCGGCGTGTCTCGTGCTGCGCGGGACCGGCACCGGCCGGTCTGCTCTGGTGCGGCTCGCCCTGCCGCTGCTGATGGCGCCCTCAGGGCTGCTGATGACGGTGTCCTTGGTCAAGCCCTGGTACGTCGACCGGTACGTGCTCTACGGCGTGATCGGACTGGCGCTGCTCGTCGGAGCCGCGCTGGACCGGGCGGTCGGGCTGCTGCGACACCGGCTCCCGCCTGCCGCCCGGATCCTGACGGCTTGCCTGGCCGCCGTGGCGGCGGTCGCGGTCCTGCTGCCGTGGTCGCTGCGGGTGCGCTCCCCGGAAAGCCGCAAGGACGACGCCGTCGCCGTAGCCAGAGCCGTCGCGGGCTTCGCGCGTCCCGGAGACGACGTGCTGTTCCTGCCCGCCCGGCGCCGCGAGTGGCTGCTGTCCAGTCCCTCCCTCTACGCCGGCCTGCACGATCTGGCCCTGGCCGAGTCCCCGGTGGCCTCGGGCACCCTGGAGGGCACCGAGCTTCCCGCGGACACCATCCGGCAGCGCATCCGGGCAGCGCACCGCATCGTCGCGCTGGCCGATCCGGCCGGCCAGCCGCTCGACCCCTACCCGCAGGAAGTGGTCAAACGGCAGGAGCTACGGCGGCACTTCGAGGTCTGCGAGCGCACCCGGGTGCATGGAGCACAGGTGCTCGTCTACACCCGGGCGGGGCACTGTGTCAGGGGGCCGTCGTGACCTGGAGTTCCTTGACGCCGTTGATCCAGGCCGAGCGCAGCCGGCGGGGGTCGCCGGCCAGGCGGAGGGTGGGCATGGCGTCGGCGATCGCGTTGAAGATCAGGTCGATCTCCAGCACCGCGAGGGACTTGCCCAGGCAGAAGTGCGGGCCGCCGCCACCGAAGCCGAGGTGGGGGTTGGGGTCGCGGGTGATGTCGAAGGCGTCGGGGTCGGTGAAGACCTCCGGATCGTGGTTGGCGGAGGCGTAGAAGAGGCCGACGCGGTCGCCCTTCCTGATCTCCACTCCGCCCAGTTCGGTGTCCTGGGTCGCCGTCCGCTGGAAGGCGTTGACCGGGGTCGCCCAGCGGACGATCTCCTCGGCGCTCGTCGCGGGGCGCTCGCGCTTGAAGAGGTCCCACTGGCCGGGGTGGGTGAGGAAGGCGTGCATGCCGTGCGTGATGGCGTTCCGCGTCGTCTCGTTGCCGGCCACCGCGAGCATCAGCACGAAGAAGCCGAACTCGTCGGAGTTCAGGTTGCCTTCGTCCTCCGCCGCCACCAGCGTGCTGACGATGTCATGGGCCGGGCACTGCTTGCGCTCGGCCGCCATGTTCATCGCGTAGGCGATGATCTCGGTGGCCGACTCGGCGCCGACCTCCTCGGTGATGGCGTACTCGGGGTCGTCGTAGGCGATCATCCGGTTGGACCAGTCGAAGATCTTGGACCGGTCCTCCTGCGGGACGCCGATCAGCTCGGCGATGGCCTGGAGCGGGAGTTCGCAGGCGACTTCCGTGACGAAGTCGAAGGGGCCCGAGCGGGCGCGGGCGGCGGCGACGATCGACTCGGCGCGGGCGCGCAGGCGCTCCTCCAGGGCCCGTATCGAGCGTGGCGTGAAGCCGCGCTGCACGATCTGCCGCACGCGCGTATGTTCCGGTGGGTCCATGTTGAGCAGAATCAGCCGTTGCGCGTCGATCGCGTCCCGTTCGATGTGCTCGTTGAACCGGATGATCGCGGTGTTGAGGGAGGAGGAGAAGAGTTCCGGGTGCGTGGAGACGTACTTGACGTCCGCGTGCCGGGTCACCGCCCAGTAGCCGGTGTCGCCGAAGCCGGCGATGCCGTGCGGCTGCGGGATCCAGCGGACCGGTTCGGTGCGGCGCAGTTCGGCGAACTCCGGCAGGGGCACGCGGTGGTGGAGCAGATCGGGGTCGGTGAGGTCGAACCCGTCGGGCAGCGCGGGGCAGTGCATCGGCGGCTCCCGTCGTCCGTTCTGACGGTCCATCAGCGGGTGCCGTGAAGGTAGTAACGGGTTCTATAACTGGCAAGAGGTACGGCGCCCCCAATCGGTGCGGAATTCGTGCAGATTGCGGCTTCGGCACCTGCAAGACCCTTGCGGTGATGGACATCACGTCAGCAGACTGCACTAAAGAACTAGAACACGTACCAGTTCTTCAGTTCTGGAGGAGAGCCCTCTCGGAGAGGACCCGCACCCATGGCCGCCGAACCCGTGATCGTCGAAGCCGTACGCACCCCCATCGGCAAGCGCGGCGGCGCGCTCGCCAATCTGCACCCCGCCTACCTCCTGGGCGAGACCTACCGTGAACTCCTCGGCCGCACGGGCATGCCCGCCGACGCCGTCGAGCAGATCGTCGGCGGCACCGTGACCCACGCCGGCGAACAGTCCATGAATCCCGCGCGCACCGCCTGGCTGGCGATGGGCCTGCCCTACGAGACGGCGGCGACGACGGTCGACTGCCAGTGCGGTTCCTCCCAGCAGGCCTCGCACATGGTGGCCAACATGGTCGCGGCGGGCGTGATCGACGTGGGGATCAGCTGCGGGGTCGAGGCGATGTCGCGGGTGCCGCTGGGCTCCGGCTCGAAGCACGGCCCCGGCAAGCCCTTCCCGGACGAGTGGAACGTCGACCTCCCCAACCAGTTCGAGGCGGCCGAACGCATCGCCCGCCGCCGGGGCCTGACGCGGGAGAACGTGGACGCGCTGGGGGTGTTGTCACAGGAACGGGCGGCCAACGCCTGGGCGGAGGAACGTTTCAAGCGGGAGACCTTCGCGGTGCAGGTGCCCACGACGGAGGAGGAGCAGCACGCCGGTCAGGGCATGTGGCGGCTCGTCGACAAGGACGAGGGGCTGCGGGACACGTCGATGGAGGCGCTGGCGGGCCTGAAGCCGGTCATGCCGACGGCGATTCACACGGCGGGCAACGCGTCGCAGATCTCGGACGGGGCCGCGGCGATCATGTGGGCGTCGAAGCGGATGGCCCGCGCCCTGAAGCTGAAGCCGAGGGCACGGATCGTCGCCCAGGCCCTGGTGGGCGCCGACCCGCACTTCCACCTGGACGGCCCCATCGACGCGACCCGTGCGGTGCTGGGCAAGGCGGGCATGTCCCTCAAGGACATCGACCTCGTGGAGATCAACGAGGCTTTCGCATCCGTGGTGTTGAGCTGGACCCGGGTCTTCGAGCAGGACCTGGCGAAGGTCAACGTGAACGGCGGCGCCATCGCCCTCGGCCACCCGGTCGGCGCGACGGGCGCCCGCCTCATCACCACCGCCCTGCATGAACTGGAGCGCACGGACAAGGAGTTCGCGCTGATCACGATGTGCGCGGGCGGCGCACTGGCCACCGGGACGATCATCCAGCGGCTTTGACGGCGGCGGGCAGCTGCTGCTTCAACTTGCCTCACACCGGCGGAATCTGCCGTACTCACTCCCGTCCCGAAGCCACCACCGCCAGTACCCCCGACAGCGCCGCCGCGAGCAGCAGCGGGATGCCCAGGCCGTGGTGGAGGACCAGCCACGCGCCCAGGCAGCCGCCGGACGCCATCGCGAGTACCGCGGCCGTGCGGCGGGGGGAGCGGTGGCCGGTTCCGTCGCCCAGGCGGGAGTCGGAGGCCAGGCCGGTCAGGGTCATCGTGAGGACCGTGGTGGTGAGGTCGGGGACGCCCAGTTTGCGGATCGTCGCGTTGCGCAGGCCCATGGCGAAGGCCGTCAGGGCGATCAGGGCGTAGCGGGTGGCCGGGGCGGACGGCCAGGTGAAGGCGACCGCCGCCGACGCGGCCACCAGGACCGCCTCCGCCGCCAGCGTCACGCGGGCCCAGGTGCGGCGCAGGCCCTTGCCGTAGCGGGCCGCCACCCGGCCGCCGGTCACCGCGCCGAGGAGAAAGCAGGAAAGAGACGTTGCCGTGTGGGGGACCGAGAAGCCGGGGGCGCCTGCCGCGGCGAAGCCCAGGACCACCACGTTGCCCGTCATGTTCGCCGTGAAGACGTGGCCCAGGCCCAGGTAGCTCGCCGCGTCGATCAGGCCGCTCACCACGGTCAGTACGAGGAGTACGGCCACCAGGCGGACCCCGCGTGCGTCCGGGTCCGGGGGTGCTGTGGCAGGTGTCGTCATCGTTCCTCTGGGTCGCCGGACGGACAGGGTGAGGACAACCCCATCACGGACGGGGGATCATCGGATGTCCCGGCGAAGCGTGTGTCCATAGTGTTCGGTCCCACGCTCACCGACGGGCGGGTCAACGACATCAGCGGTTGTTCTACCTTTGATCTCGCGTAGTGCTCTGCCCAGGGCGGAGGTGAAGCGCATCTCAAGGCTGTCGTACTCCTGGCGGAGCCTGCGGGCCGAGACACCCTTGAGGCTGTTGACCAGCTTGGAGAGCTGAACCTTGGGCGGGTAGTGCATCAGCAGGTGCACTCGTAGGCAACGTGACGGCCAGTGCGTACGTCGGGATTCGGATTCCATCGCGGTGACATAGACCAAACGAGTCCCGCATCCACTCCGTCATGTCGGTGGACGTTCCGCAGGGCCGGGACTTGAACATCGTCCGCGTGCACCGCCGCTGGGGCATGGTCAACATCCCCAAGGTGGGCCGGGTCCGTTTCCGCTGGACCAAGGCACTCCCCGTGGGTAAACGAGCCAACAAGGACAACCGGATCACCGGCGCACGGCTGGTGAAGGACGCGCTGGACGGCACCGCCGACCGCGACAAGTGGCTGACCCCCCAGGAGAAGGCCAAGCTCCTGTGCCTGGAGCAGCGCGCCGCGCACCGCAAGAGCTTCCGCAAACCGGGCAAACGCACCTCGAATCGCCTACGCAACACCTACGACCAGATCAAGCAGCTCCGCGCAACAGCCACGCGCCGGGCCGTTGACTGGCAGCACAAGACCACCACCCGCATCGCCGACCAGTACGGCACCGTGGTGGTCGAACAGCTCAACATCACGAACATGGTCAAGTCCGCCCGGGGCACCGTCGAAGAGCCGGGGAAGAACGTCGCACAGAAGGCCGGGCTCAACCGCTCCATCAGCCAAGAGGCGTGGGGCCGCACGGTCGCGATGCTGACGTACAAGCTGGCCCAGCGCGGCGGCACAAGAACCCCGACTGCGGCTTTGAAGCGAACGCCGACTGGAACGCAGCCCGGAACATCTTGCACCTGTACCGGATCGGCCACCTGGCGATCCCGGCTGCCGGGAGGGCAGTCGTCAGGCGCACTCGTGGCGTCAAGCCCGTCGCCGCAAGGTAGGTGGGAATCTCCCGGCTTCAGCCGAGAGAGCACTTCAAATCTCCTACTTCCTCGTCGTCGGTCGTCGCCGTCGCCGTCGTCGCCCACGAGGAAAGGGACGTCCGGCAGCTCGCCCCCATGTGAAGGAGCAGCGAGTGACAAGGACACGGACGTGCCGATCGGCAACGCCCGGACATGCGCGCGCACCCTCGCCCAGGAGGGTGCGAGGGTGCGGGTGCTGAATCAGGGGGACGTCGACCACGTGGGGTCGTACGTCGCGGCGCTGCCGAAGATCGCTCGGTGGTTCGCCGGCGGAACGGCTTAGTACCAGCCGTTCGCCTGCCAGAAGGACCAGGCCTGGGCCGGGCTGCCGTAGCGGGAGTTCATGTAGTCCAGGCCCCACTTGATCTGGGTGGCCGGGTTGGTCTTCCAGTCGGAACCGGCGGCGGACATCTTGGAGCCCGGCAGGGCCTGGACCAGGCCGTAGGCGCCGGAGGAGCTGTTGGTGGCGGAGATGTTCCAGCCACTCTCGTGCTCCACGATCTTGCTGAACGCGTTGTACTGCGCGGCGTCCGGGATCATCCTGTGCGCGATCGCCTGGGCGGAGGAGGCCGACGTCGTGGCGGCCTGGGCGGGCGCCGCGGTCAGAGCCAGGCCGGCGGTGGCGGCGGCCACGGCGGCGGTGGTGAGGGCCTTCTTCGGGGAAGCGATGCGACGGATGAAGGAGACGGACACGGAGAACCTCTTGCGTCGGGGACAGGGGATCGCCCGTATGCCGTGAACCAGGTGTTGTGCCGTGGTCCCATACGTCGGCGCCGCGGCCCGTTTGGGCTCGTGGCGCCTGGCGACGAGCTCAAGAGAAACAGGCTCGCGACCGGTCCGCAATGCCCCCTATTACTAGTTGTGGCCGGATCGGCGTGCCTCGTCCGTTGTGTGGCGTGGGTCTCAATGTGCAGGTCGGACGAGGTGTCAGAACGGATGTATCGGACAAATGGGACTACGAGCCCGGGTCGTAGGTGACGTGCGTCATGTGGGCTGCTTCACCGGTTCGCCGACCGTCCGGATACGGACCCTCACGCACCGGGAGCGTCGAATGTGACCGCGGTCTCGAAAGCGGCCCGGCGCGTGGCCCGGCGCAGCGCGCGCAGCAGCGCCGGGCCGAGCGCGAGCGTGAGAACCACCGTGCAGACGGCCCGGCCCAGGTCCCAGCCGAGGGACGTGGCCAGGCAGTACGCGAGGAAACGGGCCAGGTTGGCGGGGACCGCGGCGTGCGGGTCGAAGGCGATGTTCGAGGCCAGGGCGCCCATGAAGGGCCAGCCGGCCAGGTTCATGACCGTGCCGTAGGCGAGGGCGGCGACAGCGCCGTACCCGGCGAGCAGGAGCAGTTCGGCACGACCGCGCAGGCGGTACGGCGCCGGGAGCAGCCCGGCGCCCATGGTGAACCAGCCCATCGCCAGCATCTGGAACGGCAGCCACGGGCCCACCCCGCCCGTGAGCAGCGCGGAGGCGAACATCGTCACCGAGCCCAGCGCGAAGCCGAAGCCCGGGCCCAGGACCCGCCCGCTGAGCACCATCAGGAAGAACATCGGCTCGATCCCCGCCGTGCCCGCGCCGACCGGGCGCAGCGCGGCCCCGGTCGCGGCCAGCACGCCCAGCATGGCGACGGCCTTCGGGCCGAGGTCCGACTCGGAGATCGTCGCCGCCACGACCGCGACCAGCAGCGCCAGCAGCCCCGCGAACAGCCAGGGCGCGTCCTGGGCGTGAGCGCTCAGTTGCGAGCCGGGCGGGGCGAGAAACGGCCAGCCGAAGGCGACGACCCCGACGGCGCCGGTCAGGACCAGGGCCGCGACGGAGCGGGGGCCGAGGCGGACGGGGCGGGCGGCGCGGGCCGGCTCGGTGCCGCGGGCTCGCTCGGTGCTCACGCCAGCGCCTCCCGCACCTCGGCGACCGTCAGCCACTCCTGCGGGGCCAGGATCTTCGTCACCTGCGGGGCGAAGGACGGGGAGGACACGACTATCTCCGCCGTCGGCCCGTCGGCGATCACCTCGCCCTCGGCGAGCAGCACCACCCGGTGGGCGAGCTCGGCCGCCAGTTCCACGTCATGGGTGGCCAGCACGATCGCGTGCCCCGCGGCGGCCAGCTCGCGCAGTACGGCGACCAGGCGTGCCTTCGCCGCGTAGTCCAGGCCGCGTGTCGGCTCGTCCAGCAGGAGCAGGGGCGGGCGCGCGGTCAGGACGACGGCCAGGGCGAGCGTCAGGCGCTGCCCCTCGGAGAGGTCACGCGGATGCGTGTCGTCCGTGATGCCCGGCAGCAGCTCGGACACCAGGGCCCGGCAGGTGCCCGGCTCGGCCTCCGCGTCCCGGTCGGCGGCCTCGCACTCGGCGCCCACCGTGTCGGCGTACAGCAGGTCGCGCGGTTCCTGCGGGACGAGACCGACCCGGCGCACGAGTTCGCGCGGCGCGGTGCGGTGCGGTACGGCTCCGCCGACGCGGACCGTGCCCGAGGTCGGCTCCACCAGCCCGACCAGGGAACCGAGCAGCGTGGACTTCCCGGCCCCGTTACGGCCCATCAGCGCGACCGTCTCCCCAGGGGCCACGGCCAGATCGACCCGTCGCAGGGCGTCGACCCCGCCCCGGCGGACGGCGAGGGCGCGGACCTCGGCGGTCCGCGAGGGCTCCGGCTCGGGCACGGCGCGCCGGAAGAGACGTGCGCGGGCCGGCTTGAGCGGGGCGGAGGCGGAGACAGGGGGAGGGGCGGTCGGGCGCCGGGCCTGGGAAGGGATCCGGTCCGCGAGGCGTGCCCGCAGGGCACCCGCGCGGCGGCGGGCGTCCCGGACGGTCAGGGGCAGGGGGTCCCAGCCCGCGAGGCGGCCCAGGTCCACCACCGGTGGGCACACCGGGGAGACGGCCATCACCTCGGACGGGGTGCCGAGGACCGAGGCCGCGCCGGGGGCGGGCAGCAGGACGACGCGGTCGGCGTAGTGGACGACCCGCTCCAGACGGTGCTCGGCCAGCAGGACCGTCGTGCCGAGGTCGTGGACCAGGCGTTGCAGCACCGCCAGCACCTCCTCGGCCGCGGCCGGGTCGAGTGCCGAGGTCGGCTCGTCGAGGACCAGCACCCGGGGGTGCGGGGTGAGGACCGAGCCGATCGCGACCCGCTGCCGCTGCCCGCCGGACAGCGTGGCGATCGGACGGTCGCGCAGCCCGGCCAGGCCCAGCAGGTCGAGGGTCTCCTCCACCCGGCGCCGCATCACCTCCGGGGCAAGGCCCAACGACTCCATGCCGTAGGCGAGTTCGTCCTCCACGGTGTCGGTCACGAAGTGCGCGAGCGGATCCTGCCCCACCGTGCCGACGACGTCGGCCAGTTCGCGCGGCTTGTGCGTGCGGGTGTCCCGCCCGGCCACGGTGACCCGGCCGCTCAGGGTCCCGCCGGTGAAGTGCGGCACCAGCCCGCTGACCGCGCCCAGCACGGTCGACTTCCCGACCCCGGACGGGCCGACCAGCAGCACGAGTTCACCCTCGGGCACCTCGAAGTCCACGCCGCGCACGGTGGGTTCGGCCGCGCCCTCGTACGTCACGCTGACATCCTCGAAGCGGATCACGACGGCTCCTTGGGGCCCTGGGGGACGACGAAGGCGGGCAGCAGGGCGAGCAGTACGGCCGCGGCGGGCCACACGGGGAGGGTCGGCGCGACCAGGGGTACGACCCCGGGATGCAGCGCGTCCGGATCCTGGGCGGAGGCCAGCGTGAGCAGCGCGGCGACCGCGGCCCCCGAACCCGCCACCAGCCAGGCGCGCCCGCCCCACGGGTCGGGCCGGTACCGGGTGCGCAGCGAGCGGCGACCGCCCAGCCGCAGCCCCGCCAGCGCGGCGGCGACCCCGGCCAGCAGCACCGGCAGCCCGTACGTGCCGCCCTCCGCGGTGAGCAGCCCGTACGTGCCCGCGCACACGCCGAGCAGCCCGCCGAGGGTGAGCGCGGCCGTCGTACGGCGTACGGCGGCGGGGACGTCTGCGCTGCGGCCGTAGCCGCGGG
Organism: Streptomyces sp. NPDC002671; assembly: GCF_053592475.1. Lineage (NCBI taxonomy): Bacteria > Bacillati > Actinomycetota > Actinomycetes > Kitasatosporales > Streptomycetaceae > Streptomyces > Streptomyces sp. NPDC002671. The sequence continues at coordinate 171,592 of NZ_JBSFVU010000007.1, read as the reverse complement.
CCTCCATCGCGGCGGCGAGCGCGACCGAGCGCTCCAACGCGCCCTCCAGGACCGGCAGTCCGACCTGGAGCAGACCGCGCACGCCCCGGTCCGGCCGGCCGCGCAGCCGGCGCGCGGCGCGCAACCGCTGGACGTCGGCGACGAGATGCGGCGCGAAGGTGAGCGCGACGACCACGGCCACGCCCGTCTCGTACAGCGCGCCGGGCAGGGACTTCAGCAGCCGGGTGGGGCTCGCGAGGGCGTTCGCGGCGCCCACGCAGATCAGGAGGGTGGCCAGCTTCAGGCCGTCGTAGCAGGCGAAGACGAGCGCCTCCGCGGTGACCTCGCCGCCCAGGCGGATGCCCTGCGCCCAGTGCGGGAGCGGGACTTCGGGGAGCGTGAGGAGGATGTGCGAGCCGGGGATGGGGGAGCCGAGGACGACCGCGAAGACGAGGCGGATGAGCAGAACGGCGGCGCCGAGCCTGGCGAACGCCGTGTAGGAGCGGGACCAGGGGGCGCTGGAGCGGTGCGTGGCCACGACGTAGCCGGATGCGGCGACGAGGAGGCCGAGGAGGAGGGGGTTGGTGGTGCGGGTGGCCGCGGTACCGAGCGAGAGGGCCCAGAGCCACCAGGCGCCGGGGTGAACCGTGCTGCTGTGCCCGCGACCGGGGACGTACGACGGCGTACGGCTAGGCACGACGGCGCCTGCGGGCCTGCCATATCGCCGCGCCCGCGAGCAGCGCGACCACGCCCGCTCCGATCGGCAGGCCCAGGGAAGGGCCGCTGTCCTTCTTCGGGGACGACTCCGGGGTCCTCTTCGCGGGCGTACTGCCCTTCTTGCCCGTCTCTCCCGACGACACCTGCTCCCCGCACCCCTTCGCCGGATACCCGGCGATCGCGCACAGCAGGGCGTTCGTGTCGTAGCGCAGGGGCTTGGCGACCTGGGCGAGGGCCTCGGCCGTCGTCGCGTCGGGGGAGACGCGCGCGCAGGCCGTGCGTCCGGCGGGCGGGGTCTCGCCGGACGGGGCGTCCTCGGGTGTGCCGAAGTCGATGACCAGGGCCACCCGTTTGGTGCCCGGCTTGGCCGGGGTGTGGGCGCAGATGGTGATGAAGTCCGCCGTGCCGCGCGGCCGGCTGGCGTCGGCCGAGTCCTCGCTCACCGCGAACCGGAAGCCCTCGACGGCGCCGTCGTCGGGGCGGGCGGTCGACGGCCCCTGCGTGGCGTACGTCCAGTGGCTGCCCGAGCGCTCCCAGAACGACCAGTAGCGGTACCCGGTGGCCTGCGCCTGTACGGCGCCGGCGAGCAGGAGAACGGCGGCGACGAGCAGGGTCGCGGCACGGCGGACGGCGGTCACGGCTGCTGCTTCTTCCGGCGCCCGCTGAGCAGGAAGCCGACGCCGATGCCCGCGACGAGGCTCACGCCGACGATCCACCAGACGCTCGTCTTCGAGCTGTCCTCGTTCCGCTTCTCCTTCGCGGGCTTGGCCGTGGCCTTCGCCTGCTGAGGCGCGGGGCCCGTCGCGTCGAGCGCGCGGACCAGGTCGGTGCCGCCGAAGTCGCGCGGCTCGGCGCCGGTCGCGTGCGCGGCGAGGATCAGCTGGGCGTACGCGGCCGGGCCGCTCTGCTGCGCCCACTTCGTGGCGTTCTTCTCCAGCCAGGCGTACGACTTCTTCGCCTGCTCGATGCGGCCGGCCGCGGCGAGCGCGACGACCGTGTCCGCGGTGTTGCCGTAGTCGGGCTGGGCGGTGGCGCCGGGCAGGGCGGACTTCAGGTAGCCGGTCTTGGCGACCGTGCCGGCCAGGTACGTGGCGGCGTTCTGTGCGAGCTGCGCCGGGGTCTGCTTCTTGGCGGTGGCGCAGGCGGTCTTCGCGGGCGCCTTCCCGGCCGTCGTCACGAAGCCCTTGCCGAGCGCGCCGAGCACACCGGCGGCCGTGGCGTCCGCGTTGGCGACCAGTTTGCCCTTCTTGTCCGGCTGGTACGCGAACGCGCCACCGCCGTCCTGGGCGCAGGGGATGGACAGCTGCGCCAGCGCCTCGTACGGCGTCCCGCCGTCGTTGGGCAGCCGGGCCGTGTCCTGGCCGGCCACGGTGAGCGCGCCGATGACGAGGGAGGTGGAGTTCGTGTCGCTGGGGGCGCCCGGCGAGTAGGCCCAGCCGCCGTCCTTGTTCTGCATTCCCTTCAGCCAGTACACCGCCTTTTCGACCTCTCCGTCGTGCTCGCCGAGCGCGTTCAGGGCCTGGATGGCGGCGGCCGTGCTGTTGGTGTCGGCCGAGGCGCCCTTGCCCCCGCAGGGCTTGGCCGGGTCGGCACGGAAGGCGGCGAACCCTCCTTCGGGGCACTGCTGCTCGATCAGCCAGTCGATGGCCGAGGCGGCCGGCCGTTCGCCGAGGGTCTTCTGGGCGAGCAGGGCCAGCGACTGGCGCCACACGCCGTCGTAGGTCGGGTCAGCCTTGCCGAACAGCCCGGCGGGGACGGTGACCTTCGGGGTCGGGGACGGGGACGCTCCGGCGGCCGTGGCGGGCGCGGCGGCGGCCAACACGCCTACGGCGGCGAGAGCCGCGGCACTGCGGCGTACGTTCATGGTCGGCGACTGCCTCTCCCTGGGGGGAGCCGGCGGCGCACGGGAACACCCCGGGCGGCTCGGCTCCGTAAACCTCGACGGTGCCGTGCGCGGCGGGCCGCCGACGCACGTGAGCCGGTCAACGTCCCGTGCGAGGCAGTCCGGCTGACCGTGCGACGACGGTTCACGATTGGGGTCTCCCCGGCGTGAGCGGATTCGAGCGCTGGGGAAGGGTCAGCGACGGAATTACACCGGCTTCCCCCTGTACGGGTGTGATGACGACCCCGCCACTTTACCGGCAGCTCCGCGGCAGCTCGGAGTGGCTGTGGCCACACCGGGCCGGGGCAGTACGGTCACGCTCATGACGGTGACGGGGAAACTGATCGGATCGGGCCGCTCGGCCGATGTGTACGAGATCGACGACGCGTGGGTGCTGCGCCGGGACCGGGAGGGCTGGGGGAACGCGGCGGCCGAGGCGGACGTGATGGCGTACGTGCGGCGGCACGGGTATCCGGTGCCGAGGGTACGGACCGACGGGTCGCGCACCGACCTGGTGCTGGAGCGGCTGTCCGGGCCGACCCTGCTGGGCGCGCTCGTGGAGGGCCGGGCGGGCGCGGCGGAGGCGGGCGCGCTGCTCGCCCGGTTGCTGCGGCAACTGCATGCCGTACCGGGCCGGGACGCCGGTGACCCAGGCGCCCGCGTGTTGCACCTGGACCTCCATCCGGACAATGTGATGCTGACCCCGGACGGGCCGCGGGTCATCGACTGGTCCAACGCCGAGGACGGGCATCCGGGTCTGGACTGGGGGATGTCCGCGGTGATCCTCGCCCAGGTCGCCGTCGGTGACGAGCCCCTGGCCGACCCCGCCCGCGCGCTGCTCACCGCGCTGCTCGCCGACCCGTCCGACCTCACCGAGACGGGCCTGGCCGAGGCCCGCCGACGTCGGGCCGGCAATCCGACCATGACCCGCCGAGAGGTCGAACTCCTCGGAGACGCCGTGGAGTTGATTCGCTCGCTGGCCTTTCGGAGGGACTAGGCTGCGAACAAGTCGGACGTCGGGAGGATCGCGGCGGTCAGATGGCCGGCCATGCGGCGCAGGGCCTCCGCGCATTCGTCGGTGTCGTCGCCGCTCACCACCCAGTGGGCGAGCCGGTCGGTGACGTTCGCGTGCGGGGCCGCCGTCACCGCGTCGCCGGCCCGCTTGGTGAGGAGCATGCGCTCGGCGGACGGCTCGTGCGCGACGGCGGGGTCCAGGTCCAGTCGGGCCAGCCGGCCGGTGGCGGCCGGGTAGGCGAACTGGATCGCGGCGGCCCGCTGCCGGGTGGGGGTCAGGTCCGGGTGGCGGCCGGTGGCCAGGGTCGCGGCGGCCCGCACGAGGCCCACGCCGGTGGCCAGCTCGACCAGCAGCGGGACCAGATCGCCGGGGAGGTGCGGGACGACGTCGGCGACACGCGGGCCGCGCTCGGTGAGCCGCAGGCCGACGCGTACGACGGTGTGGGAGAGGCCGAGGGCGCGAACGGTCCGCTCGACGGCCTGGCGGCAGAACGGGTTGTGCAACAGCCCGTCGTGGGCGTGCACTTGGTGCCGCAGAGGCAGCCGGGCGGGCGGCGGGCCCAGTGCCGTACGGGTGAGCGCGGCGATGCGGACCTCGTCGTCCAGGACCACGGTCTCGGCGAAGACCAGCGGCCCCGCCATGTCCTCCGCCCCGGCCGACGGCCCGTTGAGCCGGGTCAGCAGCGTGCCCAACGACGCCCGGTCGGTGCAGGCCGCGGCCGTCTCGTACGGCAGTCCGGGCAGCCCCAGCCGCTCGGTGATCCGCGCCGCCGTGACCAGATGCTCCCTGCCCCAGGTCAGCAGGCCGCGCACCGGATGCCGGGCCGCGTACCGGGTGACCGCGTTGGCCGTCCGGATCTCGTGGCGCGGGTCGGCCGCGATGTGCCCGGACAGGAGGGGCCGCGCCCAGGGTGGCGGGTCCGTGCCGACCAGCACCACCGGATGCGCCGCGGCGATCCGTGCCAGGGTGAACTCGCCATATTCGGCCCGTTGTTCCGCACCGAGGAGAAGGACAGGCTGCGCCATCGGTGCTCACCTTCATGGGAGAAGGCGGACAGAGTGACGCCCCGGATGCCGCTCCCCCATAGGCGGCACCCGAGGCGGGCCAGATCATGCTCTGTTCTTGCTCTGTGTGTCTTGATCCTCACCCGTCGCACCATCAACTGTCAACAATTGCTGCCTCTTTGGGCAGGGAAACCTGCCGCGCCTGGTAGCGGGACGGGCGACCGGGTAGCCTCGCGTGAGCCCAGCCACCGAACCGACTACGACGTTGCCCAGGGGGGACCTCGGTGAGTGACGCCTATGCCCCGCTGGCAGAAGTGCTCGACCTGCTGGGGGAGTTGACCGGTAGCCCCGGGCGGCTGCCCGAGGTGCTCGACGTCTCCGATCTCTCCCATCGCACCGGCATCCCGGTCGGCGTCGTCGTAGCGCTGCTCTCCGGCGGCCGGGCACCCGAGGCCTGTCTGGCCGAACGGGTGCGGCAGCGGCTGGACTTCATCCGCGAGACCCGGCGCCGTCCCGACGGCAAGCGGTACTCGCTGGACGAGCTGGCCAGGATCGCCGGGACCAGCCGGCAGTGGCTGAGCGAGTGGCGCAAGAGCGGCATGCCCGGCCTGGAACACACCGACCGGCTGCGCCGGTACTTCGGCCTGCCGGCGGGCTTCTTCACCGCCGACGAGCCGGAGGCGCTGTGCGAGGCCCTGAAGCCGGTGCTGCAGGGTCTGGGGGCCGAGGCGGACCCGCTGGTGCGGCTGCGCGAGTGCGGCCTGGTCCGGCTCGCCGCACGCGCCCCGCAGATGAACCCCCGCCAGCTGACGGCCCTCGCCGACCTCGCCGAGATGATCATCTCCGCGGAGCGGGCGGGGGACGCCGCAGGCCCGGCCCCCCGCGCCTGAACACGAGGACCTCGTGCGGCGGAACTACACCGCCCGGTACGCCACCGGCTCACTCCCCGCCACGGCCTCCGCCCTCCCCAGCTTCACCAGGCGCCGCAGATGCGCCTCGGCCTCCGAAACCGCGATGTTCCGTGAGCCGTACGGGATTTCGGGCCAGGGCCGGTTCCACTCCATGCGCTGGGCCAGCTGCCAGGGGGTGAGCGGCTCGGAGAGCAGTGCCAGCAGGCCGTCCAGCCGGTCGGCGTGGTGGGCCAGCAACTCCCGCACCCGGCCCGGTGCATCGGTGAAGGCGTACTGGTGGGCCGGGAGGACTTCGGCCGGCTTCAGGCGGCCCACCCGCTCCAGGGAGTCGAGGTAGTCCCCGAGGGGATCGGTCTCGGTCGCGTCGTCGGGGTCCTCGTACAGGCCGATGTGCGGACTGATCTCCGGCAGGACGTGGTCGCCACTGAACAGGCGCCCATGGCCGGGGAGTTGGGCCGGATGCTCCTCCTCCAGGTGCAGGCAGACATGGCCGGGCGTGTGGCCCGGGGTCCAGATCGCGCGCAGCCTGCGGCCGGGCAGGTCGAGGAGTTCGCCTGGGACGATTTCCCGGTCCGGGAGGGCGGGGGAGAGGCCGGGCAGGGGGCGGGGGGTGCGGAGCGGCGCCAGGTGTGCCTCGGGGGCGCCGGCAGCCTCGAGTTTGGTGCTCATGTAAGTGAACCAGCGTTCCGGCCGGGCCTCCCGGGTGCGCCGCACGACCGCGGTGTCGGCGGCGTGCATCGCCACCCACGCGCTGGATGCCTCGCGCACCTTGGCCGACAGGCCGTGGTGGTCCGGGTGGTGATGCGTGATGACGACGCCGTACACGTCCGACACCGTCGTGCCGCAGGCGGTCAGCCCCGCCGTGAGCGCGTTCCAGGACGCGGGGTCGTCCCATCCGGTGTCGACCAGCACCGGGCCGCGGTCGGTCGCCACGACATACACCAGTGTGTGGCCGAGGGGGTTGTCCGGGATGGGCACCGCCACGGACCGCACGCCCCCGCCGTGATCGAACGTCGTCGTCATCTGTCCTCCGCCCCACGGCCGTTGCTCACTATAACTAGAACTGATGAGGCGTCAGATTGTCCACGGCAAAGACGGCCCGCCGAACCGCCGCCGCGGGTACCCCGAGCCGCCCCGTCGACGGAGATCGGAATTCCGATTCCTGTTGATATCCGGTGACAATTCACCGGTCTGAATATGAAGTTCCACTCAATAGGATCATTTCGTCCACTCCGGTCACTGCTCAAGGGGATTCCTCATGCTGAACGCATTCGCCCGCCCCCGCCGCTCGCTCCTCGCCGCCTCGGTACTCGTGAGTGCTCTGGGCGCCACCGCCGTACTGCCCGCGGCGACCGCCTCCGCCGCCACCACCGTCACGTCCACCGCCAACCCGGAGGCCCGCTACGCGGGCAAGGCCGTCCCCCTCGGCCAGCACATGGTGGCCGTCCTGCGCAACGACCCCCACGCCGGCGGTCCCGAGGCCTGGATCCGCGCGGTACCGGCGCACTGGCGCCAGGGCGACGCCTACATGTACCGCGTCCTGGCCAAGCTCGACCGCAACCACACCACGGCCGAACAACGCGGCCTGTCCCTGCGCCTGGTGAGTGTCAACGGCTCCACCCCCACACTCCGCGTGACGGCCGACGGCAGCACGCACGCCAACGTTCTGCCCAAGGTCGGCACCCCCGACGCGCGGGGCTGCACCATCATCACGGAGCAGTTCATCGGGGCCGGCAGCGTCGCCGTGCTGAGCAACGGCCTCGACGGGCCGTCGGCGTTCTTCAAGGACGCCGGTGACGGCACGCGCTTCGGAGGGGTCGTCAACCGCGCGCACCCCGCGCTGCCGAAGAGCGCCGGCTTCGTCGCCCGCATCGTGAACCCCTACGGCCCGGCTCCCAAGCTCCTCACCAACATGGAGGGCGGAGGCCACCCCGCGAGCACGACGGACTTCCCGAAGCCGGGCTGCACCAAGTGACGCGACAGCCCTGACCAGCGGCCCAGCCGCTGGTCAGGGCCCATCCGGCCCTAGGTCTGGCCTAGTTTGACTAGAACTGGTATCAGTTCTGAAACAGTGTCAGAAAGGGTGTCGGCCATGACTGAGTTCGTGGAGCACGGACAGCTGTTCATCGGTGGGGAGTTGACCGATCCCCTGGGCGGGGACGTCATCGAGGTGGTCTCCCCGCACACCGAGGAGGTCATCGGCCGGGTGCCGCACGCCGCGCGTGCGGACGTGGACCGGGCCGTGGCCGTGGCGCGCCGTGCCTTCGACGAAGGCCCGTGGCCGCGCGCCTCGTCGGCGGAGCGGATCGAGGTCGTCACGCGCATCAAGGACGGCATCCTCGCCCGGCACGAGGAGCTCGCCCGGGTGATCTCCGCCGAGAACGGCTCCCCGTACTCCTGGAGCGTCCTCGCCCAGGCGCTCGGCGCGATGATGGTGTGGGACGCGGCGATCCGGGTCGCGGGGGAGTTCACGCACGAGGAGCGCCGGGACGGGGTCCTCGGCCCGATCCTGGTCCGACGTGAGCCGGTCGGCGTGGTCGCGGCGGTCGTCCCCTGGAACGTCCCGCAGTTCGTGGCCGCCGCCAAGCTCGCACCCGCGCTGCTGAGCGGCTGCACGGTCGTACTGAAGCCGTCCCCGGAGTCCCCGCTGGACGCGTACCTGCTGGGCGAGATCGCCCGGGAAGCCGGCCTGCCGGAGGGTGTTCTGTCGATCCTCCCCGCCGACCGCGAGGTCAGCGAGTACCTGGTCGGGCACCCCGGCGTCGACAAGGTCTCCTTCACCGGCTCGGTCGCGGCCGGCAAGCGTGTGATGGAGGTCGCCGCCCGCCACCTCACCCGCGTGACGCTGGAGTTGGGCGGCAAGTCGGCGGCGGTTGTGCTGCCGGACGCGGACCTGACGGCGGCCGTGTCGGGCATCGTCCCGGCGGCCTGGATGAACAACGGGCAGGCCTGCGTCGCCCAGACCCGCATCCTCGTCCCGCGCTCCCGCTACGACGAGTTCGCCGAGGCCTTCGCGCAGGCGGCGAACGCGCTGAAGGTCGGCGACCCGCTGGACCCCGCGACCCAGGTCGGCCCGCTGGTCGCCGAGCGGCAGCAACGGCGCAGCCTCGACTACATCCGCATCGGCCAGGAGGAGGGCGCCAAGATCCTCACCGGCGGCGGCCGTCCGGCGGGCCTGGACCGCGGCTGGTACGTCGAACCGACCCTCTTCGGCGACGTGGACAACAGCATGCGCATCGCCCGCGAGGAGATCTTCGGCCCGGTGATCTGCCTGCTGCCGTACGGCGACGAGGCCGAGGCCGTGAGGATCGCGAACGACTCCGACTACGGCCTGTCCGGCAGCGTGTGGACCTCGGACGTCGAGCGCGGCATCGAGGTGGCCAGGCAGGTCCGCACCGGCACCTACTCCGTCAACACCTTCAGCCTGGACATGCTGGGCCCGTTCGGCGGCTACAAGAACTCGGGCCTGGGGCGGGAGTTCGGGCCCGAGGGGTACAGCGCGTACCTGGAACACAAGATGATCCACCTGCCGGCGGGGGCGTAGGGGATGGGCGACCGCTGGCACGTGGAGGTCGACCGTTCCGTCTGCATCGGCTCGGCGCAGTGCGTCCACCACGCCCCGGGCGGCTTCCGCCTCGACTCCGCCCGCCAGTCCCACCCCGCCGAGCCGGACACCGACGCGAGCGAACAGGTCCTCGCGGCGGCCGAGAGCTGCCCGGTGGAGGCGATCATGATCACGCTGCTGGGCAGCGGCGAACCGGTCTACCCGCCGGAGGAGTAGGTCTACCCGCCGGAGGAGTAGCGGAGTCCGCGCTTCAGGGCGCCGTTCCCGGCTCCGTCAGGTCGATCAGGCGGCACACCGTCTCGATGTCGATCTTCACCTGGGCGATCGAGGCGCGACCCGAGAGCCAGGTGATGAGGGCCGAGTGCCAGGTGTGTTCGATGACGCGGACCGCCGAGAGCTGTTCCGGGGTGGGGTGTTCCAGGCCCATCGCGTCCAGGATGATCAGGGTCGTCTGGCGGGAGACCTGGTCCACCTCGGGGCTCACGCTGCGGTCGGCGAAGGTGAGGGCGCGGACCATGGCGTCGGCCAGGTGCGGTTCGCGCTGCAGGGCGCGGAAGGCCCGCATCAGGGTCTCCGCGACCCGCTCGGCGGCCGTGTCGCCCGCCGGGGGCTTCTTCCGCAGGGTGCCGTGCATGTGCTCCAGCTGGTCCTGCATGGTGGCGACCAGCAGATGCACCTTGGACGGGAAGTAGCGGTAGAGCGTGCCCAGGGCCACCTGGGAGGACTCCGCGACCTCCCGCATCTGCACCGCGTCGAAACCGCCCCGGCTGGCCAACTGGGCGCACGCGTGCAGGATCCGGCGGCGGCGGGCCTCCTGCCGCGCGGTGAGCGGCGGCGAGGCGGGCCGGACCGTACTGGCTTCCCCCTTGGATTCCGCAGGCATGGGTCCCGTTCCGTGACAGTCGGTGAGGGCGTCCGTAGGGCACGTGATCAGACAGCAGGGCAGGGCTTCCGGCCGTGGCGTGAATCACCTGATCCACTGCTCACAGTGCCCCTACCTGCCGGTAGATTCAGAGCCTCTTGAACGATCAAGTCTGAAACTTGTTCTAGATTAGCGTCCCGTCATAGTCTCGCGGGACAGTGCAGGCAGAAGGGGGCACAGAGTGACCGCTGAGGCCCGGGCCGCGGGCGCCCACAGGGACCCCGCGGCCGACGGCGAGCGACCGCTCGACATCGCGCTCCTCACCTACAAAGGGAACCCGTTCTGCGGCGGCCAGGGGGTCTACGTACGCCACCTGTCGCGTGAGCTGGCCCGCCTCGGCCACCGCGTCGAGGTCATCGGCTCCCAGCCGTACCCCGTACTGGACGAGAACGACGCCTACGCCGGCCGGCTGAGCCTGACCGAGCTGCCGAGCCTCGACCTCTACCGCCAGCCCGACCCCTTCCGCACCCCGAAGCGGGACGAGTACCGGGACTGGATCGACGCCCTCGAGGTCGCCACCATGTGGACCGGCGGCTTCCCCGAGCCGCTCACCTTCTCGCTGCGTGCCCGCCGCCATCTGCGCGCCCGCGCAGGTGAGTTCGACGTCGTCCACGACAACCAGACGCTCGGATACGGGCTGTTGGGCGACGTCGGCGCGCCCCTGGTCACCACCATCCATCACCCCATCACCGTGGACCGGCAGTTGGAGCTGGACGCGGCCGAGGACCGCAAGCGCCGCCTGTCCGTGCGCCGCTGGTACGCCTTCACCCGGATGCAGAAGCGCGTGGCCCGCCGCCTGCCCTCCGTGCTCACCGTCTCCGGCACCTCCCGCCAGGAGATCGTGGACCATCTCGGCGTCCGCGACGACCGCATCCACGTCGTCCACATCGGCGCCGACACCGACCTGTTCGCGCCGAATCCGGCCGTCCCCCAGGTGCCCGGACGGATCGTCACCACCTCCAGCGCCGACGTGCCGCTCAAGGGCCTGGTCTTCCTCGTGGAGGCGCTCGCCAAGGTGCGCACCGAGCACCCGGCCGCCCACCTCGTCGTCGTCGGCAAGCGCCCCACCGAGGGCCCCGTCGCCCAGGCCATGGAGCGCTACGGCCTCGAAGGCGCCGTCGAGTTCGTCAAGGGCATCTCCGACGCCGAACTGGTCGACCTGATCCGCTCGGCCGAGGTCGCCTGCGTGCCCTCCCTGTACGAGGGCTTCTCGCTGCCCGCCGCCGAGGCCATGGCCACCGGGACCCCGCTGGTCGCCACCACCGGCGGCGCGATCCCCGAGGTCGCGGGCCGCGACGGCGAGACCTGCCTGGCCGTCCCGCCCGGCGACGCGGACGCGCTGGCCGCCGGGCTGACCTGGCTGCTCGGCGACCCGGAGCTGCGGGCACGGCTCGGCCGGGCCGGCCGGCAGCGCGTCCTCGACCGCTTCACCTGGGCCCGGGCCGCCGAGGGCACCGTGGCCCGCTACCGCGAGGCCATCGCCGGCTCCGGCGGCCCGCGCCCCCAGCCGCACACCGAGGGCCGTCCCGCGGCCACCACAGGCGTCTACACCGAAAGCAGGGCCACGTGCTGACCGTCGACTTCTCCCGGTTCCCGCTCGCCCCGGGCGACCGTGTCCTGGACCTCGGCTGCGGGGCCGGCCGGCACGCCTTCGAGTGTTACCGGCGCGGCGCGCAGGTCGTGGCCCTCGACCAGAACGCCGAGGAGATCCGCGAGGTCGCCAAGTGGTTCGCGGCGATGAAGGAGGCCGGCGAGGCCCCCGAGGGCGCCACCGCCACGGCCATGGAGGGCGACGCGCTCGCGCTGCCCTTCCCGGACGAGTCCTTCGACGTCGTCATCATCTCCGAGGTGATGGAGCACATCCCCGACGACAAGGGTGTCCTCGCCGAGATGGTGCGCGTGCTCAAGCCGGGCGGGCGCATAGCCGTCACCGTGCCCCGGTACGGCCCCGAGAAGGTCTGCTGGACGCTGTCCGACGCCTACCACGAGGTCGAGGGCGGCCACATCCGCATCTACAAGGCCGACGAGCTGGTGGCGAAGATCCGCGAGGCGGGCCTGAAGCCGTACGGCAGCCACCACGCGCACGCCCTGCACTCGCCGTACTGGTGGCTGAAGTGCGCGTTCGGCGTCGACAACGACAAGGCGCTGCCCGTGCGGGCGTACCACAAGCTGCTGGTCTGGGACATCATGAAGAAGCCGCTGGCCACCCGGATCGCCGAGCAGGCGCTGAACCCGGTGATGGGCAAGAGCTTCGTGGTCTACGCGACCAAGCCGCACCTGCCCCGGGTCGACGAGAGCGCCGAGGCCGTTGCGGCCTCCGAGGCGGTCGCCAAGTGACCACCCCCCGGACAGAACACCTCGTCCTGCCCGGGGTCCTCACCGCCGAGCAGGCCGCCGCTACCGTCCGCGGCATCCTCGCCGTACAGCGGGAGGACGGTGCGATCCCGTGGTTCCGGGGCCACCACCTCGACCCGTGGGACCACACCGAGGCCGCCATGGCCCTGGACGCGGCCGGCGAGCACGAGGCGGCCGAGCGGGCGTACAGCTGGCTCGCGCGCCACCAGAACGAGGACGGCTCCTGGTACGCCGCCTACGCGGACGGCGCCCACGACGACGTCACCGACCGCGCCCGCGAGTCGAACTTCGTCGCCTACATAGCCGTCGGCGTGTGGCACCACTATCTCGCCACCGGGGACGACACGTTCCTCGACCGCATGTGGCCCACCGTCTATGCGGCCGTCGAGTGGGTGCTCGCGCTCCAGCAGCCGGGCGGCCAGATCGGCTGGCGGCGCGAGGACGACGGCACGCCCACCGCGGACGCCCTGCTCACCGGCAGCTCCTCCGTCCACCACGCCCTGCGCTGCGCCCTGGCCATCGCCGAGCAGCGTGAAGAGCCGCAGCCCGACTGGGAGTTGGCCCTCGGCGCGCTGCGGCACGCGATCCGACGGCACCCGGAGCGGTTCCTCGACAAGGACCGCTACTCGATGGACTGGTACTACCCCGTCCTCGGCGGCGTGCTGACCGGAGCGGAGGCCAAGGCCCGCATCGAGGCCGACTGGGAGCGCTTCGTCGTCCCCGGCTACGGCGTGCGCTGCGTGGTGCCCAACCCGTGGGTGACCGGCGGCGAGTCCAGCGAACTCGCCCTGGCGCTGTGGGCGATGGGCGAATCCGACCGGGCCCTGGACATCCTCCAGTCCATCCAGCACCTGCGCGATCCGGACAGCGGCCTGTACTGGACGGGGTACGTCTTCGACGACGACGCGATCTGGCCCCTCGAACTCACCACGTGGACGGCCGGCTCCCTCCTGCTGGCCGTCGCCGCCCTCGGCGGCCACGACGCCACGTGCGCGGTGTTCGGCGGCGACCACCTGCCGACGGGCCTGGACCCCGACTGCTGCGCATAGTCAGCGCAGCCGGTTGGCGATGGCATGGCCCACGAACAGGTAGAGCACGGCGGCGAGGCCGTAACCGACGACCACCCGAGCCCATTCCTGGTCGAAGGTGAAGATGTCCTGGGTCCAGCCCGCCAGCTGCACGGCCACGTCGTGGATGAACCGGACCACACCGTTGGACCGGTTCGCGTGCACCAGGTACAGGAGGATCCACAGACCGAGGATCAGCGCCACGACGTCGGCGACGCCTGCGATGACCCGCCCGGCCGGATTCTCGCCGCGGTAGCGATAACGAGGGGTCATACCTGCCTGATTACCGCGAAACGGATAATTAAACCCTCAACGGGTTCCCTCCGGGCAGACCCGAACGGGTTCCCCTGAGTGGCACACACCGGCCGGCCGGGTGAGCCTGCCGGAGGAAGCAATCGCTCGGGGAGGACACGTCGGGAGGACCCCGTGCCCGTACCGATACGGCGCCTTGCCGTGGCGCTCACCCTGTGCTGCGCCCTGCTGGCCGGTTCCACGGCATGCGGAAGCAGCGAGAAGAGCAGTACGCGGGACGCGACGGCGGTGACCGCCGTGCCCGCCGCCGACACCCCCAGCCCGACGACGTCCGCCGAGCGCCAGAAGTTCGCCAAGACCCGGTTCGTGGCGAACGCGGCCCTCGCGGCCGGCGCGACCTACCAGTGGATCGTGAAGCCCTGGAAGGCGGGCAAGTTCAAGAAGGGCGCCCACGGCCGCAAGACGGCCCTGGTCAAGGCCGGTCTCGCCGGCGCCTTCACCTACAACCGGCTCAAGGCCGCCGTCAGCAACGCCAAGGGTGACCCGGCCCTCTCCAAGGCGCTCGCGCCGCTCAGCGCCGGCATCGAGGCCCTGAAGAACCTGCCGTCCAAGCTCCGCGCGGGCGACGCCGGCGCGGTCAGCTCCTTCAACGACGTCATCGGCAAGGTGAAGGACGCGGGCGCGAGCGTCGGCGCCCCGGTCAAGGACCAGGTGCCGTCCGCCTCCCAGCTGACCAAGGGGTAGGACTGCCCTAGGAGTTCAGCTCCGCCAGCACCCGCAGGGTGTGGGGGTCCGGTGCCAGGGCCAGCAGGTCCGTCACCGGGCCCTTGCGCCACAACTCCAGCCGTTCGGCGATGCGTCCGCGCGGGCCCACCAGGGAGATCTCGTCGGCGAAGGCGTCCGGCACGGCCAGTACGGCCTCCTCGCGCCGCCCGGCGAGGAACAGCTCCTGGATCCGCCGCGCCTCCCGCTCGTACCCCATGCGCGCCATCAGGTCGGCGTGGAAGTTGCGGGCCGCGTGGCCCATGCCGCCGATGTAGAAGCCGAGCATGGCCTTCACCGGCAGCAGCCCCTCGGCCACGTCGTCGCAGACCCGCACCTGGGCCAGCGGCGCCACCAGGAACTGCTCGGGCAGCTCCCGCACCGCCTCTCCGTACACCTCGGGCCGGCTCGGCGCCCAGTACAGCGGCAGCCAGCCGTCGGCGATCCGGGCCGTCTGCGCCACGTTCTTCGGCCCCTCCGCGCCCAGCAGCACCGGCAGATCGCGGCGCAGCGGGTGCGTGATCGGCTTCAGCGGCTTGCCGAGTCCCGTGCCGTCCGGCCCCCGGTACGGCAGCGGATGGAACCGCCCGTCGGACACCACCGGCGCCTGGCGCCGCAGCACCTGTCGTACGACGTCCACGTACTCCCTGGTCGCGGTCAGCGGCGACTCCGGGAACGGGTGGCCGTACCAGCCCTCCACCACCTGCGGCCCCGACAGGCCGAGCCCGAGCAGCATCCGCCCGCCCGAGAGATGGTCCAGGGTGAGCGCGTGCATCGCGGTGGTGGTCGGGGAGCGCGCCGCCATCTGCGCAACCGCCGTACCCAGCCTGATCCTTGAGGTCTGCGCCGCGATCCAGGTGAGCGGGGTGAAGGCGTCCGAGCCCCAGGACTCCGCCGTCCACACGGAGTCGTACCCGAGCCGCTCCGCCTCTTGCGCGAGCGCCACATGGTCCGCGCCCGGACCGCGTCCCCAGTAACCGAGTGCCAGACCGAGCCGCATGCGTCACGCCTCCTGACGGGGTGTCAGTTCGGGACTGCCGACTGTACGACAACGGCCCCCCACCCGGAAGGGCGAGGGGCCGTGGCGCAGTTGGCTGCCCGTGTCAGCCGCGCTGTATCCCGGAGGTGTCCTGGAGCACGCCACGGCGGCCGTCCTGGGTCTGCGCGACCAGCGCGGCACCGCGCTGCTCGACCGCCAAGTACCAGGTACCGGGCGCCAGTTCGGCGATCGCGTTGGGCGAGCCGTCCTCCGCGAACAGCGGGCGGGCCGCCGGGACGGCGAACCAGAACGGCGAGAAGTCCGCGGTGGCCGGCTGCGGCTGCGCCGGAGCGGCGGCCTGCGGACCGGCCTGCGGACCGGCCTGCGGGCCGGGCTGCCCGAACGGCTGACCCGGCTGCGGCTGGGCGCCGTACGGCTGCTGCGGGGCGGCCGGGGCGCCGGGGTAGCCGTAACCGCCGGGCGGCTGGGCGCCGTACGGCTGCGGGGCCTGCGGCTTGGCGGCCGGGACCAGCCCGGCCTTGAGGGCCGGGACCAGCGGCGTGGCGACGGCGGCGGCAGCCATGATGAGCGTGGCGACGAGGGCGAGGATCAGGCCCGTGCCGGCGTCGGGCGCGTGACTGTCCGAGCCGCCCCCGACGTTGTTCAGACCGCCGACCGGGTCGATGACGTTGCCCAGCGCGCTCCACGCGGCGAACACCGTGAACGCGGCGCCGAACGCGCCGAGTTCGAGACCCGCGACCTTCGGCGGCTGCGGCAGCGCACGGGAGAACACGACTAGCGCGGCGCCGATGATCCCCGCCAGGACGACGCCCATCAGGACCGGGCCGCTCTCCCAGAGGTTCGGCAGGTCGCTGTCAGAGATGCCGTCGTACGAGTAGTTGGTGAGGAACGACGCGATGAACAGCAATACCGCTGCCCCGATCACCACGCCGTCGCCTCTAGTGAGGGAGCGGATATTCACTTCAAAGGTCCTTCGTAGGTCGTCTCGTCGTCGGTAGACACTATCGTCCGCGTGATCACGGTGTAGGGCCGGATCCGCCCGCGGTCACGACTCGCGCAGGAAACTCACGATTCCGTCAGAGATCCCTCGCGCGGCGAGCTGCCGCCAGGCGCCGCTGGTCAGCAGTGCCGCGTCCTTGCTATCCCGCATGTTGCCGCACTCGATGAACACCTTGGGCACTGTTGACAGATTGAGACCACCCAGGTCCTTACGTGTGACAAGACCGGTACCGCCGCCAAGGTAGTTGGAGGGCGGCTCGCTCGTGACGCGGAGGAAGTTGCCCGCAACGCGCTCACCGAGATCGCGCGAAGGGCCCACGATCGGGCGGGTGTCGGCGGCGCCCGCGTGCACGGAGCCCGGCAGGATCACGTGGAATCCGCGGTTGCCCTGCACCGAGCCGTCGGCGTGGATGGAGATGGCCGCGTCCGCGCGCGCGGTGTTCCCGATCCGCGCCCGCTCGTCGACGCACGGCCCCCAGGCGGGACTCGTGCCGTCATGGGTCAGCTTCACCGTGGCACCCAGCTTCTCCAGCAGCGTGCGCAGCCGGTGCGCGACGTCCATGCTGAACCGGGCCTCGGAATACCCGGAGTTGGTCGATGCCCCGGTCGTGTCGCATTCCTTCCAGTTCGTCCCGATGTTCACCTTGCGGTTGATCTCGGTCGCATGCTGGAAGTTGCTCGGGTTGTGCCCCGGGTCGATGACGACGACCTTGCCCTTGAGCGGCTTGGATCCGGCGGGCACGGGGGCCGGGGGTGACTGGTTCGGGCCCTTGGCGTCGTCGCTCGGGGCGGCCGACGGGGAGGACGACGTCGAGGGGGAGGAGGACTCGGGGGCGGCCGTACGGTCCGAGTGCCCCGAACCGCCGCCGCCCACCTGCCCGTACACCACCCACCCGAGCAGCGCGCCCGGCACCAGTACGGCGAGCGCCACGGTCAGCGGGCCGCGCCGGGGGCGGCGCGGCTGGGGGTAATCGAACTCGGGGCCTACGTACGACACGTCTGCGACTCTAACCTCGGCCTCAGAATCCCGCTCCCGTTCGCCGCAGGACGCGCAGCGACCCGGCGACCGAGACCTCCGTGAACGCGCCGGACTCCAGCGCCCGCAGATAGACCCGGTACGGCGCCTGCCCGGTGAACTCGTCCTCCGGCTCCGGGAAGACGTCGTGGATGACGAGGAGGCCGCCCCCGGCGACGTGCGGCGCCCAGCCCTCGTAGTCGGCGCTCGCGTGCTCGTCGGTGTGGCCGCCGTCGATGAAGACGAGACCGAGGGGCGTGTTCCACAGCGCCGCGATCTGCGGGGAGCGGCCGACGAGCGCCACCACGTGCTCCTCCAGGCCCGCCCGGTGCAGCGTCCGGCGGAACGTCGGCAGCGTGTCCATCAGCCCGAGCTCGGGGTCGACGGTCTCCGGGTCGTGGTAGTCCCAGCCCGGCTGCTGCTCCTCGCTGCCGCGGTGGTGGTCGACGGTGAGCGCCGTGACCCCGGCCTCGCGGGCCGCGCCGGCGAGCAGGACGGTGGACCGCCCGCAGTAGGTTCCCACCTCCAGCAGCGGCAGCCCGAGCCGCCCGGCCTCCACCGCCGCCGCGTACAGCGCCAGCCCCTCGTCCACGGGCATGAATCCCTTCGCCGCCTCGAACGCGGCCAGGATCTCGGGCTTGGGGGCGGTGGCGGGCATGGGGGCCTTTCGGTCGTACGACTCGGTCTCGGCTGTACGGCTCGGCTGCACGGCTCGGCTGTACGGCGTTCTGGGCGCCCATGCTGTCGTACCCCCTGCCGCCGAAGCGACAGGGGGTACGTATGGCATGGATCTCAGGCGCTGACCGTCTCGCCCGGAAGGGAGAGGTCCAGGTCGACCGTCCGCTCCTCACCGTGGTGGGTCGCCGACGAGGCGAGCGGTCCGTGTCCGGCGGCCTTCGCGGCCAGCACGTACGCGCCCTGCGCGGGCACTGCGAGGGCGTAGTTGCCGTCCTCGTCGGAGACGGTGGCGCCCGCCTGCCGTCCCCGCCGGTCGATCAGCGTGACCTTGGCGCGGGCGACCGGCGCGCCGTCGGCGTCCAGGACCCGGCCGCGGAAGCCGCGCAGAACCTCCTCGGCGTGCTCCAGGTTCGCGTCCTCCTCGCTGCTCGCCCGCAGCTGCGTGTGCTGCTGCGGAGCCGGCCGGGCGGCCTTCGGAAGGAACACCGCGAGCAGCAGGCCCACCGCGACCGCCGCCGTGGCGATCAGGAAGGAGACGCGGAAGCCGTGCATGGTCGGGATCTCGATCCCGCCCACGTTGTTCGCCGTGTTGGCCAGCACCATGCCGATGACGGCGCTGGAGACGGACGTACCGATGGAGCGCATCAGCGTGTTCAGGCCGTTGGCCGCGCCGGTCTCCGAGGCCGGGACCGCGCCGACGATCAGCGCGGGCAGCGAGGAGTAGGCGAGGCCGATGCCCGCGCCGAGGACCACGGACGTGACGATCGTCTGCCAGGCCGCGTCCATCAGGCCGAGGCCGCCGGCGTAGCCGAGGGCGATGATCAGCAGGCCGGTGATCAGGGTGACCTTGGGGCCGTAGCGGGCGGACAGGCGGGCGTAGACCGGTGCGGTGAACATCATCGTCAGGCCCAGCGGGGCCACGCACAGGCCCGCGACGACCATGGACTGGCCGAGGCCGTAGCCGGTGGCGGTGGGCAGCTGCAGCAGCTGGGGCAGGACCAGCGAGACGACGTAGAAGCTGACGCCGACCATGATCGAGGCGAGGTTGGTGAGCAGCACCTCACGGCGGGCGGTGGTGCGCAGGTCGACCAGCGGGGCGTCGACGCGCAGCTCGTACATGCCCCACAGGACGAGCACGACGACGGACGCGGCGAACATGCCGAGCGTGGTGCCGGAGGACCAGCCCCAGTCGCTGCCCTTGGTGATCGGCAGCAGGAGCAGCACCAGACCGGTGGACAGGCCGAGCGCGCCGGGCAGGTCGAAGGAGCCCTCCGCGCGCATCGGGGACTCGGGGACGACGAGGAGGGTCAGGGCGATGGAGAGCACGCCGAGGCCGGCGGCGCCGTAGAACAGGGCGTGCCAGTCGGTGTGCTGGGCGACCAGGGCCGCGGCGGGCAGGGCGAGGCCGCCGCCGACGCCGATCGAGGAACTCATCAGGGCCATGGCCGAGCCGAGCTTCTCGCGCGGCAGCATGTCCCGCATCAGGCCGATGCCGAGCGGGATCGCGCCCATGGCGAAGCCCTGGAGGGTACGGCCCACGATCATCGTGAGCAGCTGGCTGGTGACCGCGCTGACCAGGGCGCCGACCACCATCACGGCGAGGCTGAGGATCAGCATGCGCCGCTTTCCGTACAGGTCGCCGAGCCGGCCCATGATCGGGGTCGCGACGGCACCGGACAGGAGGGTCGAGGTCAGGACCCAGGTGGCGTTGCTGGGCGCGCTGTGCAGCAGCTGCGGCAGGTCCTTGATGACCGGCACGAGCAGGGTCTGCATCACCGCGACCGTGATGCCCGCGAAGGCGAGCACCGGGACCACGGCCCCGCTGACCTTCCTGCCGGGCTGGTCGGTCGACGTGTGGGTCATTGAGTGAGGCCTCCCGTTAGATAAGTGCTCGGTAAACCTCGTATGCACAGGCAACTATTCCGTTGCTTCGGGCCCCTAATGGATTTTTGACCCGCTCATGGGTATCTGAACTTCCGTCAGGGGGTGGTGAGTTACTGGAACGCGTTCTAATCTGGCCCGCCATGAAGGCCTATGTCGCCGGGGTCGGAATGACCCGATTCGAGAAGCCCGAGAGTCGCTCTTGGCAGTACTGGGACATGGTGCGGGAGGCCGGAAGCGCGGCGCTGGCGGACGCCGGGATCTTCTACGGCGATGTGGAACAGGTTCCCGTCGGCTACTGCTTCCAGCCCTCGACCGCGGGGCAGCGCGCCGCCTACGAGCTCGGCCTGACCGGCGTCCCCGTCTACAACGTCAACAACAACTGCGCGACCGGCGCGACCGCGCTCATGCTGGCCCGCCAGCTCGTCGAGGGCGGCGCCTGCGACTGCGTGCTCGCGCTGGGCTTCGAGAAGATGAAGAAGGGCGCGCTGGGGGGCGGGGCCGACGGAGGCGCCCGCGGCGGAGCCGCTGATGATTGGAGCTCCACCTCCCCCGTCGCCCGGCACTACGGGATCATGGCCGCCCGGCACGGCTTCGAGGCGAACCCGCCCACCGCGCAGATCTTCGGCGCCGCGGCCCGCGAGCACATGGAGAAGTACGGCACCACCGAGGCCCAGCTCGCCGCGGTCGCCGCCAAGAACCACCGGCACTCCGCGCACAACCCCTACGCCCAGTTCCGGGACGTGTACGAGCTGGCCGACATCCTCGCCGCGCGCATGGTGCACCGGCCGCTGACCAAGCTCCAGTGCTCGCCCACCTCGGACGGCGCGGCGGCGGCCGTGGTCGTCTCGGAACGCTTCGCCGAGGAGCGCTCCCTGACCGGCCTGGCCGAGATCGCCGGGCAGGCGATGACCACGGACACCGAGGAGTCCTTCGCGTCCGGTTCCTGCATCGACGTGGTCGGGCAGCCGATGTCGCGGGCGGCGGCCCGGCAGGCGTACGAACGGGCCGGGCTCGGCATCGAGGACGTGGACGTGGTCGAACTGCACGACTGCTTCTCGGTCAACGAACTCCTGACGTACGAGGCGCTCGGCATGTGCGCGCCGGGGGAGTCGGGCAAGCTCGTGGAGTCGGGGGCGACGACGTACGGCGGCCGGTGGGTGGTGAACCCGTCGGGCGGGCTGATCTCCAAGGGCCACCCGCTGGGCGCGACCGGCCTGGCGCAGACGGCCGAGCTGGTCTGGCAGCTGCGCGGCGAGGCGGGCGAGCGGCAGGTGGCGGGGGCCCGGGTGGGGCTCGCGCACAACATCGGGCTGGGCGGGGCGGCGGTGGTGACGCTGCTGAGGGCGGTGTAGCTCACCGCCGGTCCCCTGCCTCCTCCTCCGCCGGGAAAATTTCCGTGAGTTGTGCGGAGGAGGAGGCAACGAACCACATGCCTCATGGACTCCTTTTGACATCTAGGAGGTGCCCATGGGGGATCGGAAGGGGGCTCGGAACGAGGAGTTCCAGAGCTTCATGGTCGGCCGCTGGCCGCGGCTGATGCGTACGGCATTTCTTCTCACGGGGGAGCAGCACGCCGCCGAGGACCTGGTCCAGTCGACGCTCGAACGGGTCTTCGCGGCCTGGCGCAAAGTCGGCTCGGCCGACGACCCGGAGGCGTACGTGCGGCGCGTGATGATCAACATGCATGCGCGCAAGCACAGAAGGAAACTCAAGGAGTTCCTCGCCCCGAAGGACGACTCCGGCCTGCTGCACGAGGTGGCCGACACCGGCGACCGGATCGCGCAGGCCGACGACCGCAGCACCCTGCTCAAGGCGCTCGCCCAACTGCCCGTGCGGCAGCGGGAGGCGGTGGTCCTGCGCTACTGGGAGGACCTGACGGAGACGCAGGCGGCGGAGGCGATGGGCTGTTCGGTCGGCACGGTCAAGAGCAACGCGGCCAAGGGGATCGCGAAGCTGCGTGCCATACCGGGACTGGCCGAGACGGTGACGTACGGAGGGCGGAAGTGATGAGCGCGGACCGGGAGCAGTACGACATGACACAGACCGACATCGCCCTCCTTCTCGCGGACGCCGCGGACGAGGTCGAGATCGGCATAGCCCCCGTCCAGGCGGTCATGCGGGGCGGCCGGCGTCGCAAGGCGCGGCGCTGGGCGGTGACGGCGACGACGGCACTGGTGCTGACTGGGACGACGGGTGCCCTGGCGGTGACCGGGCTGCCGGGAGACGGGCACGCGGACCGGCACGCGAACGTGGCGAAGCCGCCGGCTTCGGCGGAGGCGCGGCATGTGTACGAGCCGCAGCGGACCGAGCTCGGACGGGGGACCTACCAGGGCAAGGAGTGGAGCGTCGGCGTCCAGGTGTGGGGGGCACCGCGCAACGAGGCCGAGGCGGACCGGCAGTTCGACGCCATGGCCGAGCTGGGCCTGAAGCCGGCGGACGTTCGCAAGCCCGCCGACCTGATCGGCAAGATCTCGTACTTCGCGACCCGGGGCTGGGGTGACAACCGACCGCAGCAGGTGGTGTTCAACACGGTCAAGAAGTTCGAGCAGTTCTCGGGCACGGACATGGAGTCCATCGCGACTCGTCTGGGTTACGGCGGCGAGACCTCCGGCCGACTGGTGATCGGCATGGTCGCCAAGACCGCCCGGCAGGTCACCTGCCACTGGAAGGACGGCACGACGGCTGTGGCCGAGCGGGCCTACGGCTTCTCCCTCCGCAACATGGGATCGGCGATCCGCTCGGTCGACGGCTTCCAGGGGGCCAACTGGTTCGTGTGCACGGCGCCGGCAGGGACGTCCTACGCGTCGGCGGAGGTGACGAAGTAGCACCGCCGGGAGTTCAGAGCCACCCCTGCTGCCGGGCCTCCCGCACGGCCTCGGCCCGGTTCCGCGTCCCCGTCTTGCCGATCGCGGAGGAAAGGTAGTTGCGCACGGTGGACTCGGACAGATGAAGCCGGGCCGCGATGTCGGCGACGGTCGCCCCGTCCACGGACGCCTTCAGCACCTCGCACTCCCGGGCGGTCAGCGGATTGGGCCCGGCGCTGAGCGCGGCGGCGGCCAGCGCCGGATCGACCACGGTCTCCCCGGTGAGCACGCGCCGGATGGCCGCGGCCAGTTCCTCCACGGGACCGTCCTTGACGAGGAACCCGGCAGCCCCGGCCTCCATCGCCCGGCGCAGGTAGCCGGGCCGGCCGAAGGTGGTGAGGATCAGCACCCGGCAGTCGGGCGCCTGCTCGCGCAGCTCGGCCGCCGCGTCGAGCCCGCTGATGCCCGGCAGTTCGATGTCCAGCAGAGCCACGTCCGGCCGGTGGATCAGCGCGGCGTCCACGATGGCGTCCCCGGACGACACCTGGGAGACGACCTCGATGTCCTCCTCCATGCCGAGCAGCAGTGCGAGCGCGCCACGCATCATGCCCTGGTCCTCGGCGAGCAGAACCCGGATGGACTTGGCGGTCCGGTGGTCCCGGGGCATCTCGTTCATGCGCTCAGAGTACGGCGGACGGTCCGGCCCGGAGGGAACGGCAAGCTCCGGTCCCCCGCCGGGGCGGGAGCTTGGCGTCGTCCCGGGTGCTGCCGGATACCTGGGGGGTCAGCACCCCCCGGGCGCCGTAGCCAGGCCCGCGCCCGCGCCCGCGCCCGCACTCGCGCCTGCACCCGCTCCGGTCACCACGAACTCCGCCTCCTCCACCGGGAGTTCCGCGGTGACCGTGAAGCCGCCGCGCGGCGACGGGCCGGCCGTGAGGGAGCCGCCCGCCGCCGCGAGGCGCTCGGTCAGCCCGATGAGGCCGGTGCCGCCGATGCCCTCCGCGGCCCCGGGCCGGGCCACGGCCTTGCCGGTGCCGTCGTCGCACACGGTGAGCCGTACCCGCTCGGCGGCGCCCTCGATGGTGATCTCGCAGCAGGTGGCGTCGCTGTGCCGGACCACGTTGGTGACGGCCTCGCGCACCACCCAGCCGAGCAGCGCCTCGCTCTGCGGGGCCAGCGGCGTCCCGGACTGGCGGACCACCGGCCGCACGCTCGCTGCGGACAGCGCCGAGCGGGCCCGGGTCAGTTCGGTGGCCAGGCTGCCCTGGCGGTAGCCGGTCACCGCCTCGCGGATCTCGGTCAGCGCCTGCCGGCCCACGGACTCGATGTCGGTGATCTGCGCGAGCGCCGCGTCCATGTCGCGCGGCGCCAGCCGCCGGGCCGCCTCCGACTTCACCACGATCACCGACAGCGTGTGACCGAGCAGGTCGTGCAGATCGCGGGAGAAGCGCAGCCGCTCCTTCTCCACCGCTCGCCGGGCCAGCTCCTCCCGGGCGGCCCGCAGTTCCCGCACGGCCTCGGACAGGCTGAGGATCGCGGCGGTCACCATGGTCGAAAGAAAGGTGCCGTAGGCGATGTTCACCGCGTCCCAGCCGTCCCGGACGGCGGACACGGCACCGGCGTACCCGGCGAGCAGCAGGCCGGCGCGTCCCAGCCACGGGCCGCGCAGGGAGGCCCCCGTGGCGAGGCCGAGCAGCGGGAAGAACATCAGCCAGTTGCCGCCGTACCCGAGGGCCAGGCCCGTGGTCAGCAGGCCCATGAGCAGCAGCGCGACCCGGGTGGAGACCGCCTCGCGCGTCTCGCGCACGAAGCAGCGGAAAGTGACGTAGATGTACAGGGAGTTGAAGGCGAGCAGGCCCAGGCCGCCGACCCACGGGTTCGAGGCCTTGCCCTCCAGCAGGTTGGAGAAGGACCCGAGGCCCATCAGCAGCCAGGGCAGCAGGGCGAAGCCGGTGGCCGGCGGGTCCGGGTGGTCGTCGGCCGGGGTGCCCCCCTTCTTCCGGGCCTCGCGCTGGGCGGCCTGGAAGCGCCGGAGGTCCGCCCGCCACTGGAGCCGTGCCGCCTGCCAGGCCCGCGCCTGTACCCGCTTTCTCCGCCACCAAGTCGTCATGTCTCTGTATCCCCCGATCAGATGGTCTCCGCACTACGGCGGTACGAGAGCACAGCGTACGAACCGAAAAGTCCCAGCCATGCCGTCAGCACGATGATCGCACCAGCGCCCGGAGCATGCCCGTCCGCGACCGTGGTGCCGAGCTGGGCGAAGCGGTGGGTGGGGGTGTACGCCGAAATGGCGCGCAGCCAGCGGGGGAACAGGCTGATGGGGAACCAGAGTCCGCCCACCACCGAGAGCCCCAGGTTGCACAGCAGGTTCGCCACGCCCGTCGCCGGGCCCGTCAGCCGGTAGCCGTTGCCGAGGCCGAGCAGCGTGAAAGGGATCGAACCCAGCCACAGCAGCAGCGCGATCGCCGCCCACTGCCAGAGCGCCAGCCGCACCCCGTTGACCAGAGCGCCCGCCGCGAGCACCGCGAGGATCGCGGGCAGCACCGTCACCGCGCCGGTCAGCGCCCGCCCCGTCACCGCCTGGCGCGGGGTCAGCGGCGTCACCCGCAGCTGCCGCAGCCAGCCGGTGCCCCGGTCCTCGGCGACCGCGCCGCCGGTGTTCAGCGCCGAGCCGACCGCGCCGTAGGCGGCCATGCCGACCATCGAGGCCGTCCGCCAGTCCCCGTCGTTCTCGCCGAGGTTGGAGAACAGCAGGTACATCATCACCGGCACCGCGATCCCGCTGATCACGAAACCCGTGTCCCGCAGCGTACGGCGGACCTCCAGGCGTACGTAGTCGAGCATCACACCGCCTCCAGGGTGCGGGAGGTGAGAGCGAGGAACGCGTCGTCCAGGGAGGCCGGGGCGACCTCCAGGCCCCGGATCGCGCCGAGGGCGGCGAGGGCGATCACGGTCGCGTCCGAGTCGTCGGTGCGCAGCCGCGCCCGGCTGCCGTGCACCTCCACCGAACAGACCCCGGGCAGCAGGGCCAGCGCCTCGGGGTCGTGCCCGGCCAGCTCGACGGAGACCAGGTTGCCGCCCGCCGCCCGGCGCAGCTCCTCGCCGGTGCCGTCGGCGACGATCCGCCCGTGGTCGAGGATCACGATCCGGTCGGCGTACGCGTCCGCCTCCTCCAGGTAGTGCGTGGAGAACAGCACGGTGTGGCCGCGCCGGGCGTAGGCGCGCATCGACTCCCAGAAGGCGTGCCGCGCCTCCACGTCGAGCGCCGCCGTCGGCTCGTCCAGCACCAGCAGGGCGGGATCACCGGCCAGCGCGACCGCGAACCGCACCCGCTGCACCTGCCCGCCGGACAGCCGGTCCACCCGCCGCCCGGCCAGGTCCGCGATCCCGGCCAGCTCCAGGGCCCGCCCCACCGGCATGGGCGCCGGATAGCGGCCGGCCACGAAGCCGACCAGCTCGCCGACCCTGACCCGCGGCACCGGCCGCCCCTCCTGGAGCATGGCGCCCACCCGCCCGGCGCGTACGGCCCGCTCCGGCCCGGTGCCGAACAGCTCCACCCGCCCGGCGTCCGGCTCGGTCAGGCCGAGCAGCAGCGCGATCGTGGTGGACTTGCCGGCGCCGTTGCGGCCGAGCAGGGCCACGGTCTCGCCGCGCCCGATCTCCAGGTCGATGCCGTCGACAGCGCGTACGGCGCCGTAGGTCTTGACCGCCCCCGTGAAGGACACGGCGGCACTCTCCGTCTGTGTCATGCCTACGAACCTAGGGATCCGGACCCGGTCTCCGGCAGATGCGCATGTACGGACCCGGGCAGTACAAATGTCACGGCCCACGTCAGCTGACACAGTGTCAGGAGCCTTCACAACTGCGGAGCGCTCGGCTATACAGGGGGCGCCGGACTGGAACGCGTTCTAGATCCGCCCCGTGGACGACCTCGGTGCGGCCGACGGTGCGGACGTCCGCACCGAGGTCTTGAGACCCGTCAGGAGCCCCATGCCCATCGACGCAGCCAAGGCCGTCGCCGCCGAGCCCCGGATCCGTGAGATCAGCTGGACCGTCAAGGACGTCCAGCTCTACCACCTCGGCATCGGCGCCGGCGCCGACCCGGACAAGGACAGCCCCGCCACCGACCCCGACGAACTGCGCTACACCCTGGAGTCCCGGCTGCACGTCCTGCCGAGCTTCGCCACCGTCGCGGGCGCCGGTTCGCCCGGGGTGATCAGCAGCCTGTCCATGCCCGGCATCGAGGCCGACCTGGCCAAGGTCCTGCACGGCGGCCAGACCCTGGAGATCCACCGGCCGATCCCGGCCGAGGGCACCGCCACCTCCACCAACCGCATCGCCGCCGTGTACGACAAGGGCAAGGCGGCCGTCCTCGTCATGCGCACCGAAGTCGCCGACGCCGAGGGCCCGTTGTGGACCAACGACGCCCAGATCTTCGTACGCGGGGAAGGCGGCTGGGGCGGCGACCGCGGTCCGAGCACCCGCCTCGAACCGCCCACCGGCGAGCCCGACCGGACCGTCGAGCGCCCGATCCGTCCCGACCAGGCCCTGCTCTACCGCCTCTCCGGCGACTACAACCCGCTGCACGCCGACCCCGAGTTCGCCAAGCTCGCCGGGTTCGACCGGCCCATCCTGCACGGGCTGTGCACCTACGGCGTCACCCTCAAGGCGGTCGTGGACACGCTGCTCGGCGGGGACGTCACCCGGGTCCGCTCCTACTCCACCCGGTTCGCCGGAGTGGTGTACCCGGGGGAGACCCTGCGGATCCGCATGTGGCGGCGGGACGGCGAGGTCCGGGTCGCCGTGAGCGCCGTCGAGAGGGACGACGCGCCCGTCCTGGCCGACACCATCGTTCAGCACTCCTGAAGAGCCTCCGAGGGGAGCCGCACCATGCGCGCAGCCGTACTGCACGAGATCGGCCAGGAAAAGCTGGAGGTCCTCGACGACGTCGAGGCGACGGGATTCGGGCCCGGCAAGGTGCGGGTCCGGGTGCGGGCCACCGGGCTGTGCCACTCGGACCTGTCCGCGATGAACGGCGTGCTGCCGCAGCCGGCGCCGTTCGTGCCCGGCCACGAGGGTGCGGGCGAGATCCTCGAAGTCGGCGACGGAGTACGGGGTCTGAAGCCCGGCGACCGGGTCGTCATCTGCTGGCTGCCCGCCTGCGGCGCCTGCCCCGCCTGCAAGCGCGGCCAGACCCAGCTGTGCCTGGCCGGGTTCATGAACGCGGGCAGCCCCAACTTCAGGCGCCCCGGCGGGGACGTCTTCGGCTTCGCGGGCACCGGCACCTTCGCCGAGGAGGTCGTCGTGGACGCGGGCTGCGCCGTGCCGATCCCGGACGACGTGCCCTTCGACATCGCCGCGCTGATCGGCTGCGGGGTGACGACCGGCCTCGGAGCTGCCCTCAACACCGCTGATGTGCAGGCCGGTTCGTCCGTCGCCGTCATCGGGTGCGGAGGCGTCGGCATCTCGGCGGTGCAGGGGGCGCGGCTGAAGGGCGCCGCCGAGATCGTCGCCGTCGACCCGGTCGCCTCCCGGCGCGAGTCCGCGCTCAAGTTCGGTGCCACGAGGGCGATTTCGCCGGAGGAGCTGGCCGACGCCAAGCAGCAGGTCACCGGCGGCGAGGGCTTCGACTACGTCTTCGAGGTCGTCGGCCGCTCCGCCACCGCGCGCACCGCCTACGAGAACACCCGGCGCGGCGGCACCCTCGTCGTGGTCGGCGCGGGCGCCATGGACGACTTCCTCCAGCTCAACATGTTCGAGCTGTTCTTCGACGAGAAGCGCATCCTGCCGTCCATGTACGGCGGCGGCGACGTGCTGCGCTCCTACGAGCGCACGATCGCCCTGTGGCGCGCGGGCCGCGTCGACCTCGCGGGCCTGATCACCCACCGGGTGCCCCTGGCGGAGATCAACGAGGCGCTGGACCAGATGCGTACCGGGTCGGCCCTGCGTACGTGCATCGAGATCTGAGAGATCCAATATCTGTGAGATCCAACATCTGAGAGATCCAACGCGGCTGTGAGGACTCCTGGAATGTCACTGCCACTTGAAGGTCTGTCCGCCGTCGTCACCGGCGCCGGACGCGGGCTCGGCCGGGCCGAGGCCCTGGAACTCGCCCGGCTCGGCGCGGCCGTCGTCGTCAACGACTACGGCCGGCCGGGCCGCGACGGCTCCGGCGAGGCGTCGGCCGGACCCGCCGAGGAGGTCGCCGCCGCGATCCGCGCCGACGGCGGCCGGGCAATCGCCCACAAAGGAGACGTGTCCGACTTCCAACAGGCCCGCGAACTCGTCGACTTGGCAATCACCGAGTTCGGGAAGCTCGACATCCTCGTCAACAACGCGGGCATCCTGCGCGACCGCATGGTCTTCTCCATGACCGAGGACGAGTGGGACTCGGTGATCCGCGTCCACCTCAAGGGACACTTCAACACCACCCACTTCGCCGCCGCGCACTGGCGGGAGCGGTCCAAGGCGGCCGGGGGAGCGGTGTACGGGCGGATCGTGAACACCTCCTCCGAGGCGTTCCTCGCCGGATCCGCCGGGCAGCCCAACTACGCGGCGGCGAAGGGCGGAATCGTCGGCCTCACCACCTCCACCGCCCTCGCCCTCGCCAAGTACGGCGTGACCGCCAACGCGATCTGCCCGCGCGCCCGCACCCGCATGACGGAGGACGTCTTCGCGGGCTTCGCCAGGCCCGAGGAGGGCCTCGACCCGCTCGCCCCCGAGCATGTCGCCCCGCTCGTCGGCTACCTGGCCTCGCCCGCCGCCGCCCGGGTCAACGGCCAGCTGCTCGTCGTGCACGGCGGCATGGTCGCCGTCGTCGACCGGCCCCGGGTCCGGGCGCAGTTCGACAGCAAGCAGGACACGTTCACGTACGACGAGCTGGACGCGCTGCTCACCCCGCACTACGCGGACCGGCCGCCGGGGGAGACGTTCGCGGCGGCGGAGGTGCTGGGACTCAAACGCGGGTGAATCGAAACGGGTGGAACGAGAGAGGGGCTTCCCGTCCGGTGACGGAAAGCCCCTCTCCCCTTTATGGCGCCTGGTAACGCCTTTTTGTGTCAGGCAGCCGCTTCGACCTTCTCCGCGGACGGCTTACGGTGCCGGCCTTGCGGAGTCGCGTCAGAGTCGTGGGCCGCGACCGGACCCCGGTGCCGGCCGTGGCCGGCGGTCTTCTGCGAGTTGGCAGACAGCTGCTGCGTCGTGCTGGTGTCGCTCATCGGACGATTTCACCCCGTAGACATGATCTTTCGTACAGCCGGGCGAGTGTAACCGGCACACCACGGGTCGAATCCAGGCGCACACGCCAACCGGCACTAGTTCGTTACAAGACGTCCCAGGGGTGCTTTCCCGAGCGGCACAGGACGTACCGCCGAAGGCGCCGGAGGATCCGGTTCCGCCGCGTCCCGAGGCGCCGCCACGGGTGGCGTCTCGCGAGCGGTGCCGTCCCGGACCGGATCCTCCGGGCCCATGTCCCCCGGTTCCCCCGGCTTCGGTCCCCCCATCTCCACCCCGGCCCTCTTCCGGGCCGGCTCCCCCCTGGGCGCCGTCAGCTCCGCCACGCCGCACGGGACTTCCTCCGTGGCGTACGGCAGCCGCAGCACCCCGTCGCGCGTCCACAGCCCGGCCCCCGTCAACCACCCATCGGGCGCCGGGAGATGCCGTACCTGCCGCTCGGCCGGCCGCCACGTCCCCACCCAGCTGCCGGACGGCCCGTCGATGCGCAGCGCCACCGCGCAGCTCTCCGGCATCAGCATCTGACCCGGCTGGATCGCGAACGGCGTCACCGCGATGGGGGCGCCCCCCGTCGGGCGAAGCCGAGACTGAGGGACCGCCACCCGCAGGCACTCCGGGAAGCGGACCGGCAGCGTGCTGCCCAGGACCCCCCAGCCCAGTCGTTCCCGCCCGGGGGAGGGCGCGTCGGAGGAGATCAGCAGCAGCCCGCTGTCGGGGTCGGCGAGCAGCAGCCGGTCGTCGCTGTCGTCCGTGATCTGGAGCAGAGGTGAGATCTCGCCGCCGCGCTCCAGGTCCACCACGACCGTCTTGGTGCGCCCGGCCAGCTCCTGGTCCAGCGCGAGCAACCGCCCGGCGCGATCCAGCCACACCCCGCCCGAGCAGCGCCCCGGGATCACCGCGAGCCGCTCCGGCCCCAGGGCGCCACCCGCCACCAGCCACACCGCCGTGGAGTTCGGGCCGACGGTGCGGGCGTACGCCCGCACGCCCCCCGGCGCGGGCGGCAACAGCGTGAGCCGGGCGTCGGGCTCGGGGCACTCCACCGTGCCCAGCGGCAACTCGCCGGTGCCGGGTCCGGTCGGGTACAGCAGCGAGAAGGCGTGCCGCCGCTCCACCAGCCGGTGGATCAGCACCCGTCCGTCCGCCATCGGCTGCACCTCGGTGCCGGGCTCCTCCGGCTGGTTGCCGGGCAGCGGGACGGCGTACGGCTCGGGGCCGTCCAGCGTCCAGCGCTCCGGGAACCAGGACTCACCGCAGAGCGCGAGCCGGGCGCCGTACGCGCCGTCCGCCGTGAGGGTGCACCCCGCCTCCGGCACACCGTCGTCCTCGCCGGACTCCCAGGACTCGCCGGATCCCCGGGATTCCCCGGACTCCCCGGACTCGCCGGTCGAAGGGGATTCCGTCGAAGGGGATTCGATCGCACAGGCCGTCATCGTTCGGTCACCTCCGGCGACGAAGCTAGTTTTCGTACGCACGGCCGTGGGACCGGCCGATGGCCGCTTCACACATACGTGTGGCGCAGAACCGATTCGCCCGTGGAAACCGGGGCATGTGTGCTGAACGGGACCCGGGGGAGCGGAGGCGGTACAGCCCGGCAGATCATCCAGGTAGCCTTTTCCCGTGCCCCGTCTGTCTGAAGTCATCGCCGCGCTGGAGAACCTGTGGCCCGCCGAGCGGGCCGAGTCCTGGGACGCGGTCGGCACGGTCGTGGGCGACCCCGACCAGAAGGTCACCCGGGTCCTGTTCGCCGTCGACCCCGTCCAGGAGATCGTCGACGAGGCGGTCAAGCTCGGCGCCGACCTGCTGGTCACCCACCACCCGCTCTACCTGCGCGGAACGACCACGGTCGCGGCCACGCACTTCAAGGGCCGGGTCGTGCACACGCTGATCAAGAACGACATCGCGCTGCACGTCGCCCACACCAACGCCGACACGGCCGACCCGGGCGTGAGCGACGCGCTCGCCGCGGCGCTCGACCTGCGGGTCGTACGCCCCCTCGTGCCGGACCCGAGCGACCCGGCGGGCCGCCGGGGCCTGGGCCGGATCTGCGAGCTGGACCACCCCCTCACCGTCCGCGAGCTGGCCGCCCGCGCCGCCGAGCGGCTGCCCGCCACCGCGCAGGGCATCCGCGTGGCCGGCGACCCCGAGGCCACGGTCCGCACGATCGCCGTCAGCGGCGGCTCCGGTGACAGCCTCTTCGACCAGGTCCGCGCGGCCGGCGTCGACGCCTTCCTCACCGCCGACCTGCGCCACCACCCCGCCGCGGAATTCATGGCGGCTGGCGCGCAAAGCCCCCTCGCACTGCTCGACGCGGCACACTGGGCCACCGAGTGGCCCTGGTGCGAGCTGGCCGCGAGCCAGCTCGACGAGCTCTCCGACCGCCACGGCTGGGACCTGCGCGTCCACGTGTCGAAGACGGTCACCGACCCCTGGACCGCCCACGCGGCGTCCTCCACCACCGAAACACCTGGAGCCCCCAACTGAACGCCGCGCCCGCCGACCAGATCCGACTCCTCGACGTCCAGGCCCTGGACGTGCGCCTCCAGCAGCTCGCGCACAAGCGGAAGTCGCTGCCCGAGCACGCGGCGATCGAGTCGCTGAACAAGGACCTCACCCAGCTGCGCGACCTGCTGGTGGCCGCGCAGACCGAGGAGAGCGACTGCGCCCGCGAGCAGACCAAGGCCGAGCAGGACGTGGACCAGGTGCGCCAGCGCGCCACCCGCGACCAGCAGCGCCTGGACTCCGGCGCCGTCACCTCGCCGAAGGACCTGTCCAACCTCCAGCACGAGATCACCTCCCTCGCCAAGCGGCAGGGCGACCTGGAGGAGGTCGTCCTGGAGGTCATGGAGCGCCGCGAGGCCGCCCAGGAGCGGGTGGCCGAGCTGACCGCGCGGGTCGCGTCGGTACAGTCGAAGATCGACGACGCCACCGGGCGCCGGGACGCGGCCTTCGAGGAGATCGACGGCGAGGCCGCCACGGTGACCAAGGAGCGCGAGGTCGTCGCCGCGTCCGTCCCGGCGGACCTGCTCAAGCTGTACGACAAGCTGCGCGAGCAGCAGGGCGGCATCGGCGCGGCCAAGCTGTACGCCCGCACCTGCCAGGGCTGCCGCCAGGAGCTGGCCATCACCGAGCTGAACGAGATCCGCGCGGCGGCTCCGGACGTGGTGGTCCGCTGCGAGAACTGCCGCCGCATCCTGGTGCGCACGGCCGAGTCGGGTCTGTAGGGATCTGTAGGTACCGGTAAGGAGCTTTGGGCGTGGGGGAGTTCATCGTCGAGGCGGACGGCGGGTCGCGGGGCAACCCGGGGCCCGCGGGCTACGGCGCCGTGGTGAGCGACGCCGCGACCGGGGAGACCCTGGCCGAGGCCGCGGAGTACATCGGCGTCGCCACGAACAACGTGGCCGAGTACCGGGGCCTGCTGGCCGGCCTGCGCGCCGCCCACGCCCTCGACCCGGCCGCCACGGTCCACGTCCGGATGGACTCCAAGCTCGTCGTCGAGCAGATGTCGGGCCGCTGGAAGATCAAACACCCCGACCTGAAGCCCCTGGCCGCCGAGTCCAACCGCGTCTTCGCCGCCGGCCAGGTCACGTACGAGTGGATCCCCCGCGAGCAGAACAAACACGCGGACCGCTTGGCCAACGAGGCGATGGACGCGGGCGCGAAGGGCGAGCAGTGGTTGCCGTCGGACTCGCGGGCGGGCTTGGAAGCCGCCGCAGCCGCGGGCAGTCGTGCCGCTGGGGCGGCGCCCGTCCCCCAGAAAGCGGCACCTCGAAGCGAGCAGCGCCCGACCACCCCCACCGAGCCGCGCCCGACCACGACCCCGGCCCCCGCGACCTCAGCCCCTGGCTGGAGCGCCGCCCCCGACCTGGGCGCCCCCGCCACCTTCGTCCTCCTCCGCCACGGCGAAACCCCCCTCACCCCCCAGAAACGCTTCTCCGGCAGCGGCGGCACCGACCCCGCCCTCTCGGACGCAGGACGGGAGCAGGCCCACCGAGCCGCAGAGTCACTCGCACGGCGCGGCACGATCCAGGCCGTCCTCGCCTCCCCCCTCACCCGCACCCGCGAAACCGCCGCCATCGTCGCCGCCCGCCTCGGCCTGGACGTGACCGTCGAGGACGGCCTGCGCGAGACGGACTTCGGCGCCTGGGAGGGACTGACCTTCGGCGAGGTCCGCGAGCGCTACCCGGACGACCTGAACGCCTGGCTCGCCGACCCCGAGGCCCACCCCACCGGCGGTGGCGAGAGCTTCGCGGAGACCGCCACCAGGATGGCCGCCACCCGCGACAGGCTGGTCGCGGCCCACCGGGGCCGTACGGTCCTGCTGGTCACGCACGTCACGCCCATCAAGACCCTCGTCCGGCTCGCCCTCGGCGCTCCGCCCGAGTCGCTGTTCCGGATGGAGCTCTCCGCCGCCTCCCTGTCGGCGGTGGCGTACTACGCCGACGGCAACGCGAGCGTACGGCTGTTCAACGACACGTCCCACCTGCGGCCCTGAGCCCCGGGCAGGAACGGCACCCCGGACCCGCGCCAGGGGCGGAAGCCCTGCTGGGCCCCGATCGACGTCAGTGGATCTCGTCCACCAGCACGTCCAGCGACCACGCCTTCCCGGCCCTGTCCGGCGCCTCCGCCTCCACGACGTAGCCCAGTTCCCGCAGCGCGTCGATCAGTTCGGCGGGGTTCTTCGGCGAGGTCCCGGCGGTCAGCAGGCTCCGTACGATCCGGCCCTTGGTCGCCTTGTTGAAGTGGCTGACGACCTTCCGCGTCGGCGCGTGCAGCACCCGTACGGTCGCGGTCCGCCCGGCCACCTCGCCCTTCGGCTTCCAGGCCGCCGCGTACGCGGAGGACCGCAGGTCCAGCACGAGCCCGTCCCCGGCCGCCTCCGGCAGCGCCTCCGCCATCGGCGCGCGCCAGTGCCCGGACAGCGCGCCGAGACCCGGCAGCTTCACGCCCATCGAGCAGCGGTAGGAGGGGATGCGGTCCGTCACGCGCACCGCGCCCCACAGCCCCGAGAAGACCAGCAGCGAGCGCGCCGCCCGCCTCTTCGCCGCCGCGTCCAGCGAGGCCAGGCCGAGGGCGTCGTAGAGCACACCGGTGTAGATCTCCCCGGCCGGACGGGCCGCGGCCGTGCGCAGCCCCGCGTTCTTCGCGACCTCGCCGCGCAGCCCCTCGCTCAGCCCGAGCACCTCGCGCGCCTTCTCGTTGTGCTCGGGGTCTCCGGCGCACAGCCCGACCAGCTCCCCGAGCACGGCTTCCCGCGCACCGGTCAGCCCCGGCAGGGACAGCGACTCCAGCTTCACAGGGGCACCCCTGCCCGGGCTCGCCTTGCCTTCGGAGGGCGGCAGCAGGACCAGCAACACGTACTCCTTACGTAGACCTCCGCGACAGCGTACGGCGTGCCGCGCCCGCGCCTCAGTCCTACGCTCGCTGTATGCCCCGCCGCCACATCCGCGTGACCGGCGCCCCCGAGGGGCCTCTCCGGGCCGCCCTCACCGCGCTCCGGGCCGAACTCGGCATCCCGGAGGGCTTCCCGGCCGAGGTGCAGGAGGAGGCCGAACGCTCCGCCGAGGCGCCCACGCTCCCCGCATACGACGCCACGGACATCCCCTTCTTCACCGTCGACCCTCCCACCTCCACCGACCTCGACCAGGCGGCCCACCTGTCCCGGCAGGGCACCGGATACCGGGTCCGGTACGCCATCGCCGACGCCGCCGCCTTCGTCGTACCCGGCGGGCCGCTGGACGCGGAGACGCACCAGCGGGTGAACACCCTGTACTTCCCCGACGAGAAGGTGCCCCTGCACCCCGCCGTGCTCAGCGAGGGCGCGGCCAGCCTGCTGCCGGACCGGACGCGGCCGGCCGTGCTGTGGACGCTCGACCTCGACGCGGAGGGCCGCACCACCGCCGTCGACGTGCGCCGGGCCCTGGTCCGCAGCCGCGCCAAGCTGGACTACGGCGGCGTACAGAAGCAGCTCGACACCGCGACGGCCGAGGAGCCGGTCGCGCTGCTGAAGGAGATCGGCGAGGCCCGGGAGCGGCTGGAGGTCGAGCGCGGCGGCATCTCCCTCAACGTGCCCGAGCAGGAGATCACGGCGCGGGACCACACCTACGTCCTCGGCTACCGCGCCCCCCTCCCCGCCGAGCGCTGGAACGCCCAGCTCTCCCTGCTCACCGGCATGGCCGCGGCCGACCTGATGCTCGCGCACGGCACCGGCGTCCTGCGCACCCTGCCCGCCGCCCCGGACGGCGCCGTGGCCCGGCTGCGCCGCACCGCCGTCGCCCTGCGCATCGACTGGCCGCACCACGTGTCGTACGCGGCCCTGATCCGCATGCTCGACCCGCACGACCCCCGCCACGCGGCCTTCCTCCAGGACTGCACGACCCTGCTGCGCGGCGCCGGATACACCGTGTTCCGCGACGGCGACCTGCCCGCGATCACCACGCACGCCGCGGTCGCCGCCCCCTACACCCACTGCACCGCCCCGCTGCGCCGCCTCGCCGACCGCTACGCCGCCGAGCTCTGTCTCGCGGCCGTCGCCGGGCAGGCCCCGCCCTACTGGGTGCTCGCCGCGCTGGACGAGCTGCCGCGGCAGATGGCCGAAGGCGCCCGGCTCGCGGGCACGGTCGAGCGGGAGTGCGTCGACATCGTGGAGGCGGCCCTGCTCAAGGACCGGATCGGGGAGGTCTTCGACGGTTGCGTGGTGGACCTGGACGAGCACCGGCCGACCGTCGGCACCGTGCATCTGGAGTCCCCGGCGGTCGTCGGCCGCATCGAGGGCGAGGGCCTGCCGCTGGGCGAACGCCTCCGCGTCCGTCTCACCCAGGCCGATCCGGGTACGACGAAGATCCTTTTCGCCCCCGCGTGAGGTTTTGCCCGGCATGGAAGCGGGGCCTCACGACGTTGCACCCCAAGGAAGCAGCAAGTGGTACGACAAGGGGGTGCGCCATGGCGGAACGGGCGCTGTGGACACGGGCGCGACTGGGCCGCTGCGGACCCCCGCTCGACCTGCTGACCGCCTCCTTCGACAAGCACGTCTACGCCCCGCACGCCCACGAGGAGTTCACGATAGGGGTCTGCGTCGGCGGCTCCGAGGTGATCGACTACCGGGGCGGCCACATCCGCACCGGCCCCGGCTCGATCGTCGTCCTCGACCCCGGCGAGATGCACACCGGCGGCCCCGGCAGCGCGGGCGACGGCTACGCCTACCGCGCCCTGTACGCCGACCCCGCCCTGCTGACCGAAGGCACCCTCGGCGGCCTCCCGCACTTCCGCGAGCCCGTCCTCGACGACCCGGAGCTGGCCGCCGCACTGCGCGCCGCGCACACGGAACTCAGCGTCTGCCCCGACCCGCTGGAGGCCGAGTCCCGTGTCCCCTGGCTGCTGACCGCGCTGGCCCGCCGCCACTCCACGGCCCGGCCCGTCGCCGACCGGATCCCCGGCGCCCAGGCCATCGCCCTCACCGTCCGCGACCGCCTGGCCGACGAACTCACCGCCCCGCCCTCCCTCGCCCTGCTCGCCGCCGACCTCGG
Organism: Streptomyces sp. NPDC002671; assembly: GCF_053592475.1. Taxonomy (NCBI): domain Bacteria; kingdom Bacillati; phylum Actinomycetota; class Actinomycetes; order Kitasatosporales; family Streptomycetaceae; genus Streptomyces; species Streptomyces sp. NPDC002671. The sequence continues at coordinate 134,025 of NZ_JBSFVU010000007.1, read as the reverse complement.
CCTGTCCCGCTACCAGCTCCTGCGGGCCTTCCGTACGACGCTCGGCATACCGCCGTACGCCTGGCTCGCCCAGCACCGGGTCGCCCGCGCCCGCGGCCTGCTGGAGGCGGGCCTGCGCCCCGCCGAGGTGGCCACCCTCGTCGGCTTCGCCGACCAGGCGCACCTGACCCGCTGGTTCCGCCGGGTGCTCGGGGTGACCCCGGCGGCCTACCGCAACAGCGTTCAAGACGCCCGCGGGTGAAGTGGCCGAAACTCGGCGCATGACTGCACGCGGCTGGCTTCTGTTCTCCCTGATGGGAGTGGTCTGGGGCATCCCCTATCTGCTGATCAAGGTGGCGGTGGACGCGGTGTCCCCGCCGGTCGTGGTCTTCACGCGCTGCGCGCTCGGCGCGGTCCTGCTGCTCCCGTTCGCCCTGCGCCAGGGCGGCCTGGCCGACACCGTACGAGCCCACTGGCGCCCCCTGCTGGCCTTCGCGTGCCTGGAGATCATGGGCCCCTGGCTCACCCTCACCGACGCCGAACGGCACCTGTCCAGCTCGACGGCCGGCCTGCTGATCGCGGGCGTCCCGATAGCGGGCGTGCTCCTGTCCCGCTTCTTCGGCGGGGCGGAACACCTCGGCGCCCGGCGCCTCGCGGGCCTGGCCCTGGGCCTGGCCGGCGTCACCGTCCTGACCCTCCCGCACCTCACCGGCGGCGACACGCGCTCGCTGGCCGAGGTGCTGCTCACGGTCCTGGGCTACGCGACCGCGCCCCTCATAGCCGCGCGCCGCATGAAGGACGTACCGTCCCTGCACCTGACGACGGCCTGCCTGACCCTGGCGGCGGTCGTCTACGCCCCCGCAGCCGCGCTGACCCACCCGTCCGCGGTCCCCTCCGCCACCGTCCTGGCGGCCCTCGCCGCGCTGGGCGTGCTCTGCACGGCGGTGGCGTTCGTGGCCTTCCTCGAACTGATCAAGGAGGCGGGCCCGACCCGGGCGACGGTGATCACGTACGTCAACCCGGCCGTCGCGGTGGCGGCGGGCGCCCTGTTCCTGGACGAGCCACTGACCCCGACCGTCCTCCTGGCCTTCACCCTCATCCTGGCCGGCTCGGTCCTGGCGACGGCCTCCGCCGGTCCGCGCCGGACCACGGGCCGGGTACCATGGTCGACACGGCAGACGAGCCGGGCGGGCGGCCGCGTGGAGTCCCCCTAGGGGGCTTCCCGAGGAACGTCCGGGCTCCACAGGGCAGGGTGGTGGCTAACGGCCACCCGGGGTGACCCGCGGGACAGTGCCACAGAAAGCAGACCGCCGGGGACCTCAGTCCTCGGTAAGGGTGAAACGGTGGTGTAAGAGACCACCAGTGCCCAGGGTGACCTGGGCAGCTCGGTAAACCCCACCCGGAGCAAGGTCAAAAGGAGCGCCGTAAAACGCGCTCTGCGCGGACGTTCGAGGGCTGCCCGCCCGAGTCCGCGGGTAGACCGCACGAGGCCGACGGCAACGTCGGCCCTAGATGGATGGCCGTCGCCCCGGCGTCCGCGAGGACACCGGGGAACAGAACCCGGCGTACAGCCCGACTCGTCTGCCATTTGGAGCCCTGACCAGGGAAAACAACCTGGCCGGGGCCTTTCCGTGTCCGGCTGGAGTGCCCGCTTCTACCTGGGGTTTCCTGGGAGTTCTCGGGCGGTTGTGCACTGGATGTGCCGGAGGTGGGGTGCTGTTGGGTGGGGCTGCGGGCTGTGAAGGGCGCGGGTAGGAGTCCTCGGCAGGACTTGAACTTGCGGTCAAGCGCTCGGCGGCCAGCCTCCGCAGCCGGCGCAGCACTTCACGCTCGGTCGTCAGCTCTCCCGGCGCCCCCTGCCCACGGTCGATCGTGACGGGCTTCCCGGACGAGCGCACGAACGCGACCGCATTCCGTTCGAACCCCTCCGTGTACGGTCTGCTGCGGTTGCTCTCGCTTCCCACCTGGCACTGCTTCCTCTGGAAGCTCACGTCCCAATCCTCGGGTGTCCTGGGGCAAGGGGAAGGTTCAGGAGCGCCTGGCGACTTCGTCTTCCCGGTCCTGACCGGATTTGGTGGAATGGCCGCCGTGCTGCTACTGCGGGCGCGGTGGCCTGAATAGTTCGTTTGTTGCTGCTGAGGAACGAGGGTGTCGCCCGCTGCAGTGGCGCACACGGCACACGACGTCCGTACTGATACGTCTCGCGGGTGCGTCGCGGCTGATCGTGTCTGGTCTGGATTTCTTCCTTGCCGATGGGGTCATGGTCAGGCCTGGCGAACTCAAGGTAGTAAGGACTGCTGTGTTCGATTCGGCGGCCTGGCTGCTGCAGCCGAACAGCAATGTCGCCCAGCCGCCCGCGCACACCGGATCCTGATCAAGCCAGGGTCTGCGCCCCCTGCTGTCACCGTCGATCTCGCGGGTAGGGTTGCTCGGGCGGGCTCAAGGGTGGGTGGTTGTGCGGTTGTGATCAGCCAGACGCAAGAGCAGCGGTACCGCGAGATACGAGTCGTGCATGAGGGGGATTGGCAACGCCATGGATGTGTTCGGCGCGCATGAGCGGCTCATCGAGGACTACGACGAGTTCACGCGTTCCCTGGTCTGGGTGAGGGATCCTGCCATTCGTGAGCACCTCAAGGTGGAGCGGGACAGAAAGTCCAGGTGGCCTGATCCATGGATCTCGCTCAATCCCACATTCCGCAAGGGCGGAACGGTCGCGGAACTGACCGAACCGGGATCCGATGACACCAGGCTCCTTCATCCCCTGTGCGCGCAGTACTTCCGCAACAAGAACCGCGCGGGTGATACGGCCGCGGACGAAGACATCACTCTTACCCTGCACTACCACCAGCGCCAGGCGATCGAGATCGCCGCATCGAAGAGTTCGTACGTCCTGACCACCGGAACCGGGTCTGGAAAGAGCCTCTGTTACCTGATTCCGATCGTGAACGAGGTCCTTGAGAACCCGAACCCCGACGGCATCTCCGCGATCATCGTGTATCCGATGAATGCCTTGGCCAACAGCCAGATGGACGAGCTCAAGCACTATCTCGAGAACGGGGTGGCTTCCGAGGACCGCCGCGTCACCTTCGCCCGCTACACCGGGCAGGAGAAGCGCAAGGAAAAGGAGTCCGTACTCAACAGCAAGCCGGACATCCTGCTCACGAACTACATGATGCTGGAGTACCTCCTCACCCGCCCCGATGAGCGCAAGGAGCTGATCAAGGCGGCGAGGGGCCTGCGCTTCCTCGTCCTGGACGAGCTGCATACCTACCGCGGCCGCCAGGGAGCTGACGTGGGCATCCTGGTGCGTAGGCTCAGGGAGGCGTGCGAGGCGACGGATCTGCGTTGCGTCGGGACGTCCGCGACCATGGCCACGACGGAGACGTTCGCCGAGGCCCAAGAGACGGTGGCCGAGGTCGCCACGCGGCTCTTCGGCACCTCGGTCGACCCGGACCGGGTGATCGGAGAGACGCTTGAGAGGGCCACTGATCCCGGCCGGCCACTCGCGCCCGAGGAACATGCGGTCGCCCTCGCCGCCGCTGTGCGCCGTGCGGTCTCCGGTCCCGATGCCCTGCCGTCCTCGTATCAGGTCCTCAGCCGTGATCCGCTCGCTGTCTGGGTCGAGCATGCCTTCGGCCTTGAACTGGAGCCGGGCCCCACGGACGGAGCCCCGCGGCGCTTCCGCCGCCGCAGTCCCACCACGATTCCGCGGGCTGCCGTCGACCTGCGCCGGGCGTGCGGTGAACAGACCGTGTCGGAGGCCGACTGCAGGGAAGCGATCAAGGCGATGCTGGAGGCCGGCGCACGGGTGAAGGATTCCGGCACCCGCCGCCCCCTGTTCGCGTTTAGGCTCCACCAGTTCCTCTCCAAGGGCGACACGGTCTACGCCAGCCTTGAGGCGCCCGCAGCCCCTCGCCATCTCACGAGTCAGTACCAGCTGCGGGTACCCGGACACCAGGATCGGCCGCTGGTCCCGCTCCACTTCTGCCGTGAATGCGGACACGACTACCTGGCCGTGACCCACGACGGGCGGCAGGAGCGCTACTTCGCACGCAAGGACCCCGAGGCCCCGGCCGAGGCAGGTGACGGCTACCTCTACGTGGACAAGGAACGTCCCTGGCCCAGCGACCCCGAGGAGATCCTGGACCGGCTTCCGGCAAGCTGGATCGAGACGGACGACCAAGGACAGCGCACGGTCGTCAAAGCCCGCAAGGACGACCTTCCCGAACAGGTGTGGATCAGCCCCGACGGGCGGCGGGCGCAGCCCGGCACCGGACTGCGCGCCTGGTGGATCAGGGCACCGTTCCGCTTCTGCCCCCGCTGCCGCGTCGGATACGAGCAGCTGCGCGTCCGGGACTTCGCCAAGCTCGCCACCTTCTCGGCCGAAGGGCGCAGTTCCGCGGTGTCCCTGGTCAGCGCGAGCGTAGTGCGGTCACTGCGTGGCCAAGCCGACCTCGGCAAGCGCGCTCAGAAGCTGCTGACGTTCGTCGATAACCGTCAGGACGCCAGTCTCCAGGCCGGCCACTTCAACGACTTCGTCCAGGTCACCCAGATCAGGGGCGCTCTGTACCGGGCCCTGGACAAGGCGGGTACGGCGGGGCTGCGCCACGACGCGCTGCCTCAGGCCGTCACCGAGGCGCTGAACCTGCCGCTGACTGCCTACGCCCGCAACGCCCAGGTCAAGTACGGGCCGCTGGAGGACACCCAGGCGGCCCTGCGTTCCGCACTGGCCTACCGCATCTACGCGGACCTGGAGCGTGGCTGGCGGCTGACCATGCCCAACCTCTCCCAGACCGGCCTGCTGCGCTTCGACTACACCTCGCTCGCTGACATCGCCGCCGACGCCGACCTTTGGCGCGGCACCCACTGGGCTCTGGAGAACGACGACCCCGCTCACCGGCAGGAGATCGCGCGCACCCTGCTCGACGAACTGCGCCGGGCTCTCGCCGTCAACGAGAAGTGGCTGACCCAGCTGGGACACGAGCAACTGGTTGCTCTCAGCAAGGAACACCTCGCCGGTATCTGGGCCGTGCCGGACACGGATCCGCGCACACCTGCCCGGATCGCGTACGCCGGGCCGCGGCCGAAGCGCTCCTCGACAGCGGACACCGTGTACTTCAGCGCCCGCGGTGGTTACGGCCGCTATCTGCGCAGGCCGGGAGAGTTCGGAGCACTGCCGCAGCTAGCGGGCAAACGTCTCGGTGAGGCTGACGCCGATGTCATCATCGGCGACCTCCTCCGGGCACTGCGCACCGCCGGTCTGCTTCAGGTCGTGGACGAGCGGTCCGACGGCAGCCTCGGCCACCAGCTCAAGGTCTCTTCCTTGATCTGGCTGCCCGGTGACGGCGAGACCGGCGAACCGGACCTCGTACGCAAGACGTTCGACTCCGGCGCCGGAGCCCGGGTGAATCCGTTCTTCCGGGACCTGTACCGGGACGCGGCCGACGAACTGCGAGGGCTGGAGGCCAGGGAGCACACCGCTCAGGTGGACTCGGAGATGAGACGGGAGCGTGAGCGGGGATTCCGAGACGGCGATCTTCCGCTGCTGTTCTGCTCACCCACCATGGAGTTGGGCGTTGACATCGCGGAACTCAACGCGGTCACCATGCGTAACGTCCCGCCGACCCCGGCCAACTACGCGCAGCGCTCGGGCCGTGCCGGACGGTCGGGTCAGCCGGCCTTGGTGACGACGTACTGCTCGACGGGCAGCGCCCATGATCAGTACTACTTCCGCCGTCCTGAACTCATGGTGTCCGGCAGTGTGGTACCTCCGCGTATCGACCTCACCAACGAGGATCTGCTGCGTTCCCATGTACAGGCGGTGTGGCTGGCCGAGACGGGAGCCAGCCTGGGCCACCGCATGACGGAGGTACTCGACGTCGCCGCGCCCGCGAGCGCGGCGAGCGGCCCTCTTCCGCTGCCGCTCGACAAGGAACTGCGCAAGACCCTGGAGACCGACGCCTACCGCCGCAACGCCATCGCACGCTGCGTACGGATCCTCGCCCCGCTGCAGGGGGATCTCGCCGACACGGCCTGGTGGTATGACGGCTGGATCGAGGACCAGGTACGAGACGCGCTGCGCACCTTCGACCGGGCCTGCGACCGCTGGCGTCGGCTGTACCGCAACGCGCACGACGAACGTGACGAGCAGGACCGCCTCGCCAACGACTCCTCGATCGGCGCCCGGGACCGCAGGCAGGCGAGGTCCCGCCGTATTCAGGCCGAGCAGCAGCTCGACCTGCTACGCAACGACTCGGATGACAACGAGGGCGCCCGCTCCGACTTCTACACCTACCGCTACTTTGCCTCCGAGGGGTTCCTGCCCGGCTATTCGTTCCCGAGGCTGCCGCTTGCCGCGTACGTTCCCGGAGAGCCCGGCGAGAGCAAGTACGGTCAGAAGCGCGGTGCCTACATTCAGCGGCCGCGGTTCATCGCCATCGGCGAATTCGGTCCTGGAGCTTTGATCTACCACGAGGGCCGCCGTTACACCGTCTCCAACGTCCAGGTCCCGATGGGGGAGACCCCTGGCCGGATCGCCACGGTGGACGCCAAGGTGTGCGGCGACTGCGGCTACTGGCACGACACCCGGGAAAAGCGTGACGACTGCCTCGGCTGCGGAGCCCGCCTCGTACCGGTCCTGCGCCGGTTGATGCAGCTGACCACCGTGTACGCGGAACCCCGACGCCGTATCTCCTCCGACGAGGAGGAGCGCCTGCGGGAGCCCTTCCACCTGAAGACTGCCTACCGCTTCCACCACGGCAAACTCACGGCCCGGTTCTGCCTTCCCGGCACCGCGGACGCCGGGCGCGCGATCGCCGAACTCACCTATGGCGACGCGGCGGTGCAGGTCATCAACCTGGGGCGGCGGACCCGTCGCCCCCCTGGCGACGAGGGCTTCTGGCTCGACCCGGTCTCGGGGCGCTGGCTGAGCGACACCAAGGCCGCCGAGCGCGCCGAGACCTCGGCGGAGCAGGAGGCGCTCGGCACCTTCCGGCTCACCACACGGACCGAGAAGGTCGTGCCCTACGCGGAGGACAGCAAGAACATCGCCGTGCTGCGGCTGTCCACCCCGGTCGACCACTACACGCGTGTCACGCTCCGCTACGCGCTGGAGCGCGGCATCGAAGCGCACTTCCAGTTGGAGGACGCCGAGCTGCACAGCGAGGACCTGCCCGATCCCGAGGACCGGGCCCGCATGCTGTTCGTCGAGGGTGCGGAGGGCGGCGCCGGAGTGCTGAGGCTGCTGCACGACGACCATGAGACGATCGCCAAGGTCGCCGCCAAAGCCCTGGAAATCATTCACTACGAGTGGGAGGACGGGCAGTGGCACGACCGGAAGCACGCCAGGGGAGCCCGCGAGACCTGTGAGTTCGGCTGCTACGACTGCCTGCTCACCTACCACAACCAGCTCTTCCACCCCATGATCCGCAGGCAGACGGCCGTCGAGGTGCTGAAAGAACTCGCTCAGTGCCGGGCAGTCAGGGACCAGCCCCAGGCGGCGAGCCCCGTCGAGCACGCGGCAGCACTGGCGCTGCGTTCGTCGCACGACAGCGGCGGTGGATTCGTGGAGTGGCTGCGCGGCCACGGCTACCGGCTGCCGGATGAGACCGGCGAGGAGACGGCTTCGGCACGGGCCGTGCCCGATTTCGTCTACCGTCTACCCGACGCCGACGTCGCGGTCTTCCTGGACCTGCCCGGCAACGGCGTCCCCGACGAGTCGCGCGACACCAAGGCCAGAACCTGGCTGGAGAACCGCGGCTGGCTCGTGATCGAGATGAGCGACGAAAGCGAAGAGGAGTGGCACACCACCGTGCGCGCGTACCCGAACGTCTTCGGCCCGGGACGGGCGCCGCGATGACCAGCCTCTACACGCCCGGTGCACTGGTCCGCGCTCGCAACCGGGACTGGGTGGTGCTGCCCGGCACCACGGCGGACTTCGTGCTGGCCCGCCCACTCGACGGCGACAGCGAATTCGACACCCTACTGTTCCCCGAAGAGACCGGCGACCCGCACTTCTCCGCCCCTGAGCTGCTGGTCAAGGATGACGGAACGGGTCGGCCCCAGGCTGTCGACAGCGACGACATCGGCGACTTCGCCTCCGCTTCCTTGTTGCGTACGGCCCTTCGGGTATCGGCGTCCAGCAGTGCGGGCCCGTTCCGCTGTCTGTCCGGAATCGCCGTTCAGCCACGTCAGTACCAGCTGGTGCCGCTGATGGCCGCTCTGCGTATGGACACCGTACGGCTGTTGATCGGAGACGATGTCGGGATCGGCAAGACCGTCGAGGCATCGCTGATCGCCAAGGAACTCATCGAACAGGGCTCCGCGACGAAGATGGCCGTGCTGTGCTCCCCGGCGCTGGCCGAGCAGTGGCAGCGCGAGTTGCACGACAAGTTCAGCCTCGATGCTGAACTCGTGCTGCCCTCCACAGCCGGCAAGCTGGAGCGGTCGATCATCGAGACCGATCAGACGATCTTCGACCGGTATCCGTACACCATCGTGTCCACGGACTTCATCAAGCAACGCGATCGCCGCGACGCCTTCCTGCGCACCTGCCCGGACCTACTGATCGTGGACGAGGCGCACACCTGCATCGGAGCCGGTGCGGGCCGCCAGCAGCGCTACGAGCTGCTGAAGGACCTGGCCGCCGATCGTGACCGCCATCTGATCCTGATCACCGCGACCCCGCACAGCGGGGACCGCGACGCCTTCGCCAAACTCACCGGCCTGCTCGACGAGAGCCTCGCCCAGCTGGATCCGACCGTACCCGCGCATCGCGACCGGATCGCCCGTCACCTGGTGCAGCGCCGCCGCCGCGACATCCGCCACTTCCTCGACGAGGACACTCCCTTCCCGGCCGATCGCATGCTGCGGGAGGTGCCGTACCGGCTCGATTCCTCGTACGCCGAGTTCGTCTCCGACGTGATCACGTACGCCCGTGAGCAGATCCGCCGGCCCGACGGCGAGCTGCGCCAGCGCATGAGCTGGTGGTCCGTCCTCGCGCTGTTGCGCTGTGTGCTGTCCTCCCCGGCGGCGGGCCGGGCGACCCTGACCACCCGCTCCGCGGTCGGCGCCGCACGCACCCCTCAGGAGGCCGACCGCATCGGCCGCGACGCGGTCCTGGAAGCCCCGGACGCGGAGGCGTCGGAGGGCCTGGACGCCGTTCCCGGCACACTCCTCGATGGAGGGGAACCGCCCGTCACGGACGCGAAGACCGAGGATGCGGCGAGCACGGGGGCGCCCGAGGAGGCCACCCGCCCTCGCAAGGCGGACCGCCGTCTGAAGGAGTTCGCCCAGCGTGCCGCCGAACTCGCGGGCCCTGAGCACGACGCGAAGCTGCGCCTGCTGATCGACGAGGTCAAGGCACTCATCGCCGACGGCCACGATCCCATCGTGTTCTGCCGCTACATTCCCACCGCCGACTACGTCCGTACCCACCTCCACGATGCTCTCGGTGGCCGAGCCCACGTCGAGGCGATCACCGGCAACCTGCCCCCCGAGGCGCGAGAGGCACGCGTCGCGGAGCTCACCGTACGGCCCGGACGTCAGGTCCTGGTGGCCACCGACTGCCTGTCCGAGGGCGTCAACCTCCAGGAGCGCTTCAGCGCCGTCCTCCACTACGACCTGTCGTGGAACCCGACCCGCCACGAGCAGCGCGAGGGCCGGGTCGACCGGTTCGGCCAGCGCAGCGAACGTGTCATGGCCGTCACGCTCTACGAGACCGACACCGGTATCGACGGACTCGTCCTGGACGTCCTGATCCGCAAACACCGCGACATCGCCCAGCAGACCGGTGTCGCCCTGCCCGTGCCCAAGGCGGGTGAGCGCGTCCTGGAGGCGCTCACCAACAGCCTGCTGCTGCGCGGTCGGCCCGAAGCGGCGGCCGTCGGCCAGATGTCCTTCGACTTCGGGGCGGACGAACAGATCGGGGCGGCTCGCGACGCGCTGCACCGCGAATGGGAGAGCGCCGCGGAACGGGAGTCACGGATTCCGACCAAGTTCTCCCACTCGGGTATGCGGCCGCAGGACGTCGAGGACGAGCTGACCGCGCTGCGGCAGGTCCTCGGCGTACCCGGCGACATCGTCGAGTTCACCCGGGAGTCCCTCGCCGCGCTGCGCGCCCCGGTGCGGAGTCTCCCGCATGCTCCGGGCTTCGCCGCCCAGCCCGGCCCGCTCCCCGCCGGCCTGCGCCATTCGCTCGGCGTGTACGAGACCGAGGACCAGGCGGCGGCTGCCGCCGGCACCGGAAGGACCGCGCGCCGAACGACGGCGAAGGCCCCTCGGAGTACCAAGTCCCCGAAGAAGACCGCAGGTTCCGCGTCCGGCCCCCGCGACCTGGTCTTCCACCGGGACCTGCCCGTTCCGCCGAACGAGCACGCGCTGGTACGCACCGACCCCGCGGTTCGCGCCATCGCCCGCTACGTCCTTGACTCGGCACTCGACCCCGCCGTATCGACCGAGGACCGGCCCGCCCGCCGTCTCGGCGTGATCCGTACGGAATCCGTCGACACCTACACCGTGCTCCTGCTGGCCCGCTACCGCCTCCAGCTCAAACTGCCCCTCAAGCGCAGTGGCGAGTCCAAGGAACTGGTCGCCGAGGACGCCCGTGTGCTGGGCTGGCGCCCTGACGACGACGGCGGTATCGAATGGCTCACCGACGAGGAGACCGCCCGTCTCCTCGCTGCCGAACCCAAGGGCAGCGTCATCACCGAGCAACGCGTGCGCGCCGTCAGCCGTGCCCTGGGCGAGCTGAGGCTTCCCGAGGTGCGCGACCATCTGCACGCCTACGGGGATCAGCTCGCCGCGCAGCTCACCACCGCGCATCTGCGGGTGCGCGAGGCCGCGGGCGAGCGTGGTCGTGCGCTCGGTGCTGCCGCGGCCCGCCGTATCACCGTCACCCCTGCCGGGCCGCCCGACGAGCTCGGCGTCTACGCCTTCGTACCCGCCGGAGTCCGCCGTTGACCGCCGTACTGCCCGACCCGCGGGCCGCCGTCCCCTCCGTGTCCACGTCCACGTCCGCCGTTCGGGTCGAGGGCCGGCTCTTCACGGCTGATCTGCTCGCCCGGGTCACCGCGGGGGACCGCGAGTTGCCCGGCTGCGCCCCCGCCGACTACGGCCTGTACCGCGGCGAACGCATCGGCGACGCGGCGGGCCGCGCTTGGACGGCGCTCACCGGCGCCTACCGGGCCTTCCGCGACGACCTCGACCGGCTGCCCGGAGAGAAGTCCGCGACCACGCTCACCCGCAGGGCGTGGCTGCTGCGTCTGTTCACGGAACTCGGCTACGGGCCGCTGGCCGCCGACGGCGTCACCGTCGAGCACCCGGGCCGGGGCGAGCGGCTGCACACGAGCCACCGCTGGCAGGACCACCTTCCGGTGCACCTGCTGGCCTGGGACAAGCCGCTCGACCGGAAGGTGGGCAACCGGCGCGCCCCGCAGTCCGTCCTCCAGGAACTTCTCAACGTCTCGCCCGGCCACCTTTGGGGCATCCTCTCCAACGGCCAGCTCCTGCGTGTCCTGCGGGACTCCACCTCCCTCGTCGGTTCTGCGTATCTGGAGTTCGACCTCGAAGCGATCTTCGACAACGACCAGTACGCCGACTTCGTCCTCCTGTACTCCCTGCTGCACGCCTCCCGTTTCGAGCTGGTGGTCAAGCCGCGCAAACGCGGTCGTGGGCGAGCCGTCGGGGATGGGGGAGAGGAACCGGACGGCGACGCCGCCGAAGAACCGGAGTCGGCGGAGACGTCCGAGAGCGACGAAGGAGACAGCGAGGAGGACGAGGGCGAGTACGACTCCCGTGGCGACGCGGTCGGCGGGGCCGCGCAACCGACGCTCGACGAGACCGGGGACCCCGACGCCCCCGCCCTCACCCCGGCCGACTGCCGCATCGAGTGGCTGCGCACCCACTCCGTCGAGACCGGCCTGCGCGCCCGCGACCACCTCCGTGACCAGGTTGCCGACGCCCTCGGCGTGCTCGGTACCGGCTTCCTGGACACCAACGAGCATCTGCGGGACGCCGTCGCACGCGGCGGCCAGGAGACCCTGGAGGAGTTCCACCACGAACTGCTGCGCCTCGCCTACCAGTTGATCTTCCTGTTCGTAGCCGAGGACCGAGGCATTCTCCTCGACCCGGAGGAGTCCGAGGAGGTGGCGCGCGCCCGTAAGCGGTACATGGCCTACTTCTCCACCAGACGCCTGCGCCGCATCGCCTTCCGCCGCCCCGGAGACCGCAACACCGACCTGTGGCCCACCCTGTGCAGAGTGCTCGACGCCCTCGGCACCGACGGCGGGGCACCCGCTCTCGCCCTGCCTGAACTCGGCGGCTTGTACTTCCGGGACGTCCGGGACGAGGACGACGTCGCCGCCACCCGGCTCGGCTCGGCCGAACCGCTGCGTACCGCCAGGCTGCCCAACGACCGCCTTCTGGAGGCCGTACGGCTGCTGTGCCAGGTCCAGGACGCGAACCGCCGCTGGCAGCGCGTCGACTACCGCCACCTCGGCGCCGACGAACTCGGCAGCGTCTACGAGTCCCTGCTGGAACTGCGCCCCCGGCGCAGCGCCCAGCCGGAACGGTTCTGGCTCCAGACCCTCGCCGGCAACAAGCGCAAGACGACCGGCGCCTACTACACGCCCGTAAGCGTCATCGAGAAACTCCTGGACGAGGCACTCGACCCGGTCATAGACGGCTTCGCGACGACGGACCCACGCCGTCTCCTCGACCTGAGGTTCATCGATCCCGCCTGCGGTTCGGGCCACGTCCTGGTCGCTGCCGCGCGCCGCGTCGCCCTCCGCTACGCCCAGCTCGACACCGGGGACCCAGAACCGGCCCCGGAGCGGGTGCGAGCCGCGCTCGCCGAGGTCGTACGCCACTGCGTGCACGGCGTGGATATCAACCCGATGGCGGTGGAGATCGCCAAGGTCTCCCTGTGGCTGGAGTCGCTGGAGCCCGGTCGGCCCCTCGCCTTCCTCGACGACCGCGTCAAGGTGGGCAACGCCCTGCTCGGTACGACGCCGAAACTTGTCGCGGAGGCGATCCCGGACGGCGCGTTCAAGAAGCTCGCGGGCGACGACGGCAAGATCCTCACGCGGCTCAAGGCGACCAACAAGAAGGAGCGCGCGGGCGGCGACGGAATCCAGACGTCCCTGGGGCGCAGCCCGCTACGGGTCGGGACGGGCGCACTCCGTCAGGAGGCCGAAGAACTGGCCAAGCTGCCGGGCCGCAGTCTGTCCCAGGTACGTGAACAGGCCCGCCGCTACGAGGAGTTCGTACAGGAGTCCGAGGAACGCCAACGCCATCAGCGTGTCGCGGACGCATGGTGCGCGGCCTTCCTGTGGCCCAAGTACGAGGGCGCTCCCTCGGCGATCACGAGCACAACCCTGCTGCACCTGGCAGACGGCGGCATCCTCGACGAGGAGGAGACCGAGACCCTCCAGAACATCGCCTCCCGCAACCAGTTCTTCCACTGGCACCTGGAGTTCCCGCGCGTCTTCCGCGTCGAGAACGACGAAGACGACGACCACAACCCGGACACCGGCTGGCAAGGCGGCTTCGACTGCATCCTCGGCAACCCGCCCTGGGAGCGCGTCAAGATCCAGGAGAAGGAGTGGTTCGCCTCTCGCGATGAGACCGTCGCCGACGCGCTGAACGCCCACGAGCGCAAGAAGCTCATCGCGGCGCTTCAGACGAGCGAGGACGCCGTCGACCGCGAGCACTACGACGACTTCCAGGTGGCGCTGCGCGAGGCGGCCGGTACGACGCTGATGCTCCGCAACTCCGGCATCTTCCCGCTCACCGGACACGGCGACGTCAACACGTACGCGGTGTTCGCCGAGCGCGCCCGGATGCTGCTTGCCCCGAAGGGCATGTCGGGGCTTGTGCTGCCGACGGGGATCGCGACGGACATGACGACGTCGTGGTTCTTCGGGGATCTGGTGGAGCGGCGGCAGTTGGTGACGGTGTTGGACATGGAGAACGAGGAGAAGCTCTTTCCCGACGTCACCAACCGGTACAGCTTCTGCCTGTTCACCATCTCCGGTCCGGCCAGGCGGCACGAGCGGGCGCGGCTCGCGTTCCGGGCCCGCAGGCCCGACCAGCTGGATGCCCGCACCTTCGAACTGGACGCGCAGGGCTTCCGCGACATCAACCCCAACACACGGACCTCACCTGTGTGCGAGAGCCCGGAGCACCTGAGCGTGCTGCGGGGGATTCATGAGCGGGTGCCGGTGCTGTGGGCGGACAAGGGGATGGGGGGTGAGCGGAATGCTTGGGGGCTGCGGTTCATGCGTATGTTCGACATGGCTAGCGACTCGAAGCGGTTCCTGACGGACGAGATAGCGCTCAACGACGGCTGGACTCGCGCAGGCACTACGTTCGTGCGCGAGGACGAGCGTGCCCTGCCGCTCTACGAGGGCAAGTTCGTGCACCACTACGACTCGCGTTTCGCGACGTACGAGAACGCGACGCAGGCGCAGATGAACAAGGGGACGCTGCCCCGGCTGGACACGGGGGCGCATGAGGATCCCTATGCGGTGCCGCTGCCCCGGTACTGGGTGTCGGAGAGGCTGGTCGACGCCCGTCTCGCGGCGGAGCCGCTGAAGCCCGAGACGGAGTGGCCGTACGACTGGCTGATGGGCTGGCGCGATGTGTGCCGAGCGTCGGACGAGCGTACGGTGATCGCTTCGGTGGTGCCTCGGACGGCGGTGGGGCACAAGCTCCCGCTGCTCCAGGCCAAGCAACTGCCTGAGCTGCTGCTGGCGAACCTTTCGAGTCGTGTTCTCGACTTCTCCGCTCGGCAGAAATACGCCGGCGCTTCATTGACGTACTTCGTAGTGGAACAACTCCCCGTCCTCGACCCCGACGCTTACGCGCGCCCCACCCCCTGGCTCGCGAACGAGCCCCCCGCCCCCTGGATCCGCGACCGAGTCCTCGAGCTCACCTACACCTCCCACGAACTGGCGCCCTTCGCACGCCACCTGGGCGACGAGGGAGCCCCGTTCGTCTGGGACGAGGAACGCCGTTTCCTGATGCGGGCGGAGCTGGACGCCGCGTACTTCCACCTGTACGGCGTGTCCGAGGGGGAGGCCGCCCTCGTGCTGGACAGCTTCCGGGCGTTTCGCAACAAGAAGCCGGAGCTGTTCCAACGTACGAAGGACGAGATCCTGGCGATCTACCGCGAGATGGCGAAGGCGGCGGAGCAGGGCACACGGTACGTCCATGCCGAGCTGAGCCCGGCTCCCGGCCGGGGCCGCCGGCACGGGCCCGGCACGAGTCCACTCACCCGGTCGGTGCCCCCGGCCCCGGAGCCGCCGGACTCGGGCGGGCGGGCGGTCGCCGACGTGGGTCGGCCTGACGCGGAGGACGTCCTGTTCGGCATGGCGGACATAGGGGTGGACGAGCAGCTCGGCTTCTGGAGCTGAGGCGCGGCACGGGTGGATCAGCGCCGGTCACAGTTCGCCGGCGATGACCCCTTCCCGGAAGGCGGCCCACTCCGAGGCCGTGAAGCGCAGGGGTTCCCGTCCGGGGTTCTTGGAATCCCGGACGGCCCTGGCGCCGCTGGGGAGTTGGGCGACTTCTACGCAGTTCCCTTCCCCTCCGCTTGCTGACGCCTTGCGCCACACCGCCGTGGCCAGGTCGACGGCGTACAGGTCCGACTTGCGGTTGCCGTTCACTTGCGCTGTTTCTCCTCGATGCGCGTGATCAGAGCCAACGAGTCATCGGTCGGGAGCGCTGCCGCGACGATGCGTTCGAAGGCATCAGCGAAAGTCCGAACATCGCCGACGCCCTCAACGTAGGACGAGCCGATCAGATTCTCCAGTAGTACCACGTCGGGCATCGGCGGAGGGAAGCTGACCAGGCTGAAACCGCCGACATTCCCCGGGTGCGGTGTGGCATCCAACGGCATGACCTGAAGAGTCACATGGGGCATGTCGGCGACATCGAGCAGCCGCTGCAACTGCTCGCGCATGGTCGTGGGGCGGAGAGCGAACCGCTGGTGCAGGGCGGCCTCATGGATGACCGCCCAAAGCTTCAGCGGGCCATCGGGGCGCGTGAGTACGGACTGCCGCGCCTGGCGCACCTCGGCCAGGGCCGCCACTTCTTCCGGTGTGCGCGTGATCGCGTTCGCCGCGATGCTCTCGCGTGCGTACGCGGCGGTCTGCAGCAGCCCCGGGATGAGCAGCGGGGCGAATTCGCGGATGCTCTCGGCATCCGATTCCAGTGAGATGTAGTCGGCGTAGGACGGGGAGACGATGCCGCTGTACGTCTGCCACCAGCCCTGCTTGCGGGCGTCCTTGGCCAGTGCCTCCAGCGCCGCCACGACTTCCGGGTCGAGCGCGCCGTACGCCTTCAGTAGTGGAGCCACCTCGCCGGGACGGATGTATCCGTTGGCGGTTTCGATGCGGGAGAGCTTCGGCCCGATCCAGCCCACGGTCGCGGCGGCAGCATCGAGGCTCAGACCGGCCGTGTTGCGGTACTGGCGCAGGGCCTGCCCGAGGCGTCGGCGGCGGACGGTCGGAACGGGGCGCATGTTTGGCATGTCGGCAGCATGGCACCACCCGCTGAGGTGTGGCGATGGGAACGAATGGTCGAGTATGCAATTCGGGTGACAAAGTTGCGAGTTCAGGTGCTCAAGCGTCACGCTGAAGTCAAGTTGGTGTGCTCAGCTAGCAATTGCTGCGCTTGGCACGTCTGTCGCCGCGAGGAGGCGCCATGCACCCCACCCCCACCGAGGCCACGCCCGCCCATGCCACCCCCGCCACAACCACCCCCGATCCCCCCGAACTCGCCCCCACCACCCCTGGCTACTACCTCCGCCCCCGCCCCCAGGGCTTGGCCGCCCACATCTGTGCATCGCCTCAAAACCTCTGCGGGGTAAGGGCGTTGACGCGCTCCGCGCTGCTCGCGCACGGCGTGGGGTCCGACGTCGTCGACGCCGTGCAGCTCGTCGTCTCCGAGCTGGTCGGCAACTCGGTGCGGGCCTGCGGAGACCACGTACCGCTCGTCGTGGAGGTGTACGTGACGTCGTACGGCATCGCGGTGAACGTGCACGACCCGGACCCCGGGGCCCTGCCACGGCGAAGGGCGACACCGCTGGACAGTGCCGAGGCGGAGACGGGGCGGGGGCTCGGCCTGGTCGATCTGCTCGCGCCGGACTGGCAGGTACGGCGGTCGGCGATCGGGAAGCAGGTGCGCTGCCGGGTGCCCGTGCCCGCTCAGCCGATCCAGAATTGAACGGCGATACCCGCGCGGTAGGGCATGCCGCCGGGCGTGCGGCGCGATCCGGAAGTACACCGCTCCTGCCGGAGCGGCATCGTCACCGGCGACCGCGCCCGGATGCAGGCACCCGCCGTTGTCTCCGTCCGCGCCGACCGGATCTCGGCGAGGCTTGAACACCGTCCGATCGCCGGATTGTCAGTGGGCGCCGCTATGTTGGTGGCGCTGGAGTTGATCGGCCTGTGACCGGGGCGTATGCGCCGGGGTGGGGCGAGAACGGAGGGGCTGGGGGATGTCATGACCGTGGTCTTCGAGTTGAACGCGCGTGCGGTGCACGGCGCCATGCAGGTGCTCGCCAAGCTGCCGAAAGGTCATGGGCTGGCGTTCCGCGAGGTGTGGGAGCGGGTGCAGGAGCTGGACCCGTCGTTGAAGGCGGACTGGGAGGCGGCCTTCCCGGACCTGTCGACCACGATCAGAACCAAGCTGCGGTACGAGAGCATCAACCTTGGCAAGGCGGGCTGGCTGCGCAAGACGGGCCGGACGTGGAGGCTGACCGGCCCGGGACGTCAGGCGTTCCTGGCGTGCGAGGGTGATCCGGCGGCACTCCTGACCCGCGCGTACGAGAGGTACGGGTATTGGAGTACCGAGCGCGCGGCCTTCGACCGGGCGGCGGAGATCCTTGAGACCCTGCCGGACGCCAACCAGTGGGTGGAGATCGCCGACCTGGCGCAGGCTGTCGGCCTGGACGAAGAGCCGCTGCGGGCATGGCTCCAGAGTCATCGCCCGACCGGCTGGCATCTCGCGCTGGGAGCGGACGGGGAAGTTCCCGAGCAACTCGGTCTGGCGGAGAACGAGTACGACGAGTGGCGCACACTCCTTGAGGAGAGTCGGGTCTATGACCCGGCTGCCTCAGGGGCACATGCGGTGCGCGCACTGCTCACGAAGAGAATCCGGGGGGAGGAGCTTCAGGACCTCGTTCCTCAGGAACTCAAGGCCGCGGCCCCGGAGGACAAGCCGCGTCGGCGGGCCTGGCTCATCCGTGGGACCGATGGGAGGGGAGCGACGCTGATCCGCTCGCTGTGGCGGGAGAAGGGCGTCTGCACGCTCTCGGCGGACCGGCTTCCCGGGCTGGCCGAGGGGGATGAACCGGAGCACGTCCGGCAGGTCGTCGACCTGTACTACACCGATCTCAGCCAGTCCCGGCGCACCGAAACGGCCACCGCCTTCTATGCCTTCCTGTCACGGATGAGGGAGAGCGACATCGTGGTCACCACCGATGGCGACCAGATCTACCTCGGTGAGGTCAGGGGCCCGGCCGTGTCGACCGTCACGGGGGACGGGACCGTTCTGCAGAGGGCGGTCGACTGGAGCAACCTGGACAGCCCGCTCACCATGGACGACCTGCCCGAGGCACTTGCCGGCCCGCTGGGCAACCCGAACTCCGGCCTGCTCGAACTCTCCGAGTTCACCGGCGACCTCGAAGTCTTTCTCGACGAGGACCCCGAGCAGACCCCCACGGGTGCGGTCGACGCCGCCGAACTGCCCGACGCCACACAGGAGCTGGCCGACGAACTGACCATGCGCGACACCGAATGGCTTCAGGACTGCGTGGAACTGCTCCGTGATCGGCCCCAGTTGATCCTGCACGGACCGCCGGGCACCGGAAAGACCTTCGCGGCCCTCGCCCTGGCCCGCCACCTCACGGCGGGCCGGTCGGCCAACGTCCAGCTGGTGCAGTTCCATCCGGCCTATTCGTACGAGGACTTCTTCGAGGGCTTCCGCCCGCGCGCGGTCCCTCTCGCGCCGGAGGAGACCAAGAGCGGGAGCGGCCCGAAGGCCGTGACGGGAGGACCCGCCGGAAAGGATCTCTCGGACGCCGGGTCCGGCATCGTCTTCGACCTGGTCCCGGGCCCCCTCAAGAACCTCGCCGAGAAGGCCGACGATAACCCCGGGGAGAACTTCGTCCTGGTCATCGACGAGATCAACCGCGGCCATCTCGCCAAGGTCTTCGGCGAGCTGTACTTCCTCCTCGAATACCGCCGTGAGTTCGTGCACCTGCTGTACGGCTCGGACAAGGGGCGCCGCTTCAGGCTGCCGCGCAACCTGGTCATCCTCGGCACGATGAACACGACGGACCGTTCGATCGCCCTCATGGACGCGGCCATGCGCAGGCGTTTCTCCTTCATGGAACTGCACCCGTCCGAGGGGCCGGTGGAAACCGTTCTCGCCGACTGGCTGGCGAAGAAGCAGTACCCGCAGGATGCCGCTCGTCTCCTCGACGCCCTCAACAACCGCATCGAGCGGGCCCGGCTCGACGACCGCGACTTCCGGATCGGCCCGTCCTACTTCATGCGCACGTCCGTGCACACCCACCCCAAGGGCCTCGACCGGGTCTGGCGCCACCAGATCCTGCCTCTGCTCAAGGAGCTCCACTGGGGGGACGACGTGGACATCTCATCCGAGTACGGCCTGGAAGGGCTGCGGGAGGAGCTCGGACTCGGCGCACCCACCGCTACCCCGGCCACTGAGGAGGGGCCGGGCGAAGGCGTTCCGGCGGCGCGAGGGGCCGCTGAGTGACGGAGGTCAGCGGGCGGCAGCGGCCCGACATCGCGGTGCGGGCCGCTCTTACGGCGCCTGTCGGCGCCACCGTCGAGGCCGTGCCGCGCGCCACCGGTGTGACAACGGCTCGGCGCGGTCGGGACCCCTTCCCCGTCGATGTAGCCGAGGGTGGCGGATGGAGTGCCTGGACCCTAACCGCCGCACAGGTGGACACGCTCAGCTCCGAGGATGCCCGCAAGCTCATCGAGGTTCGTCCAGCCAGCCGGGGCACGGACCGTTCCCGCTGGGAGCTGAGGGCCAGACGGACGGTCGGTGCGGTCCGGCTCGGCACGGCCGAGGGCGCCGTCCAACTGCGTATCGCCCCGAAGGTCACGGTGGACCGGCTGCTATATCTGCTGGCCTACGCGCCGCGCTGGGCGCGCTGGCAGCCCGACCCGGTCGACGCGGCCGTACGGAACGAACTGTTCCCGGCGATCGCCCACACTTTCGCTCGAGCAGCCGAACAGGCACTCCGTCGCGGCCCGCTGTCCGGATACCGGGGGCGCGAGGATACCTCGATGATGCTGCGCGGGCGGCTGCGCGCAGCCGCTCAGCTCCGCAGCCGCCCGGGTCTCGCCCTTCCGCTGGAGATCTCATACGACGAACACACCCCCGACATCCCCGAAAACCAACTGCTGCTCGGTGCGGCCCGCCGCCTCACCCGGCTTCCAGAAGTCCAGTCGCAGGACCGTGCCAGACTTCGGAGGCTGGACGCCCTGTTGGACGGCGTGACCGCACCGGTGCTCGGAGCTCCCGTGGCGGCGTGGACCCCTAGCAGACTCAATGCCCACTACATCCCGGCTCTGCGCCTCGCCGAGATCATCCTCAAGGGTGCTTCCTTCGAATACACCGACGGCCGGCCGGTCAGGGTCGACGGCCTCCTCCTCAACATGGAGAAAGCCTTCGAGGAGTTCCTCGCGAAGGCCCTCGGGTCCGCACTCGAACGGCAGATCGGAGGGCGCTTCCAAGCTCAGGCGAACACTCACTTCCTGGACGACCGGAGCGAGTACCCCCTCCTGCCGGACCTCGTGCACAAACTGCCGGGTGAGGACGGGGCCCTGCACCCGGCCATCCTCGTGGACGCCAAGTACCAGGACGGCGTCAAGCGGGCCAACCTGTACCAGATGCTGGCGTACTGCACCTGCTTCGGACTGTCCGAAGGACATCTCGTATCCGTCGCGGGGAACGAGGACGGCACGGGGATACGCGTGCCCGTTCCCGGCGGTGCGATCATGCTCTACCAGCATGTGGTGGACCTGTCTCTGCCGCCCCAGGCGCTCACGGCGCGCATCGACGACCTCGCAAGGACGATTGCGGCAGCTCGGACAACAACTCCACGGCCTCGTACGAGCACTGGAACATGATCGTGGGAATGGACCCTATGCAGCGGCTCGTTCGGGCATGGCACCCTGCCGGATTCGGACACGACGCGGCGGCGGTACCTGCCAGACGGGGAGTATGAGCGGATGATGACGTCCGATCCTTCCGGCCCCCAGCGCGCCGATCAGGCCCATCACCGTTGAGTCAGCCTTGGGCCAGGTCGTAGAGCTTGCACGCGGCGTAGCGCACCGCGTCGCCACCGCCGTGGCTGTTGCTCACCAGCTTCATGCGGCGCAGCGTCAGTCGTAGATGGCGTGCCGCATCGCTGCTGTTGTCAGGGCCTGTGTCAAGGAACACCGCGGTCGCGTTACCATCGGGATTCTGCATGATCGCGTCTACGGAATGTCCGTTGACCGGCTGACCGAGCGTGACGCTGCCGACCGGTTTCTTGGCCAGTTCCTGATAGAGCAGTTTGAGTAGCCCGGTCGAGGACGTGGTGTCGCCCCTCTGGGCGGTCTCATCGGCCGCCAGTAGGTGTGGCGATGCTCTTCCGGGGCCGCCAGTAGGTGGCGTCGCCCGCCGCGCTGCTGCGCGCGGCGAGCGCGCGGGCTGGTGGCTTGAACGGAGGCGTAACTGCGTGTCCTTCCGTTCAAGGCGGCCGCCTGTAGCAACGTGTCCTTCCGCGTGGCGACGAAGGCCCCGTCCGGACCGCTGCAGGGAGCGATGTCGTCGCACGTAGCCATCAAGGTAGCCACACAAGCGCACTCCCTGCACGTTTGCACAGGTCATAGCACTGCGGTGGCACTCCCCGGCGTACAGCCCGACTCGTCTGCCCCTCAGGGCTATCGCGGCGCCTGAGGCTTCCTGTGCTTGCCGGTCCCGGGGCCGAGCTTCGGTTCCGGCCCTGAGGAACGGGCGACCTCGGTGTCGGGAAACAGAACGCGCCTCGCCTCCGCGAGATTCGCTGCGAAACCGTAGGGCTCCCACATGTGCCCGTTCCATCGCTGGATCACCCGGGGCGCATCGGGTTTCAGGTGCGACCCACGTGGGCCGTCGCCGCTCACGAGAGGTACGGCGCGGAGCTGTCCGATCCTCGCGTCACGGCGCTCGGCCCACTGGGACAGCGACTCATCGTCCATTCCCGCAGGGTAGTGGCTCAGGCGAGCCGGTGTTCCCAGCGCAGCGAGGGGCTCCGGTCGATCCAGTACAGGTGGGATGTGGACGTGACCCGGAGCCGAATCGCGTCGATGTCCGGCGCCCCGGCGTCCTGCCAGGCGACAAGAGAGCGTTCGATGTCGTCCCACAGAGCCACGGGTCCGCCCTGGCGGACGGTCCAGTTCTCGCCGTCGGCGATGAACTCGGCGAACGACTCCCGCTCCGGGGCGAACAGGTACCGCAAGGGTGAGCCGTCGGCGCGGGCGGCGCGGACGAACTGTGCACCGGGTGCGGCGAGCTGTGCGAGGAAGGCGGGCATCCACTCCTCCAGGAGGAGAGGGGCCACCCGGGTGACCCGCTCACTGTCTGAGTAGGCGGTCCGGGCGGAGAGGTCGCCGGCCAAGGGCGTCACCGCCTGGGCCCGTGCCTGCATGAAGGAGGAGCGTCCGATGATCGTGCCCTCGGCGGTACCGTCTTCGCCGACGGTGACCTTCGCGAGGCCGGTACCCCAAGGCCAGGAGCCGACCGTGCCGAGGACGATGCCACCGGGCTTCGTCTGCCTGATCCACGCGTACGGGATGCGGCGGACCGCGCAGGTGGCGATGACCCGGTCGTACGGCGCCCGGTGCGGGTGACCGAGGAGTCCGTCGCCCGTCACCGTCCACGTCGAGCAGCCGGCGGAATCCAGGGCGGCGTCGGCGCGTGCCGCCACCTGAGGGTCGACCTCAATCGTGGTGACGTTGTCCTCGCCGAGGTAGTGGCACATCAGGGCCGTGGAGTAGCCGGTGCCTGTGCCGATCTCCAGGGCACGGTGTTCCGCCTTGAGATCCAGGGCCTCGATCATGCCGACGACCGTGGTCGGGTCGGTCGAGGACGACGTGGGCACGCCCGCGACGGGTTCGCCGGTCTGGTCGGAGGTGAGGTGGCCGTCGAGCTGGGTGGTGAGGGTGTCGAGGCTGTACGCGATCTTCAGCCACTCGTCCGGGTCCGTACCGACGGCGGTGACGGGCCGCCAGGTCCGTCCCTCGTCGAGGAAGACTCCGGGATGGAGGAACTGCTCACGGGGGACGGTTTCGACGGCTCCGCGCAGCCAGGGGGATTTCAGGACGCCCTTGCTCGCGAGAACGGCCGCCATGCGGCGCCGCTCGGATGCCGGGTCGGTCATCGGCGGTCTCCTTGCATGAGTAGGTCGGCGAAGGCGGCGGACATCGGGAGGCCGGTCTCCGTCTCCAGCCACCCCCACTGCCCATTGGGATTCAGCTCCAGCCACCAGTAGTCTCCCGCCCGGTCGACCGCGAGGTCGAAGCTTCCTGATACCAGCTCCAGTCGGTTCAGGTAGGCGTGCAGTGCCTTGTCCACCTGGTCGGGAAGGTGCTCCACGGTGTAGGTCAGGGCGCTGTAGTCCTTGCGCCAGTCCAGTAGTTCGGAGTCGATGCGCACGGCGAACGTGCGCCGCCCCACGACCAGGACGCGGAGGTCGGCGACCTTGTCCACGCGGGCCTGGAACATGTGGGGCGCGACGCGAACGCTGTCGTCGATCTCGTCGACGGTGACGGGGTCAGCCCATCCGGTCACGGGCACGCCATCACGCGTATAGGGAGTCCACCGCAGCGTCTTGAAGATCGCGTCTCCTTGGATGCGGATGAACTCCCGCGCCTCGGACGGGTTGTTGGTGACGAGGGTGGGTGCGACGGTGAAGCCGAGCTGCTGGGCGAGAGCGAGTTGGGCGGGTTTGTAGTCGGCCGCTGCCATGCGTAATGGGTGGTTGACCCAGAGCGGGCCGTCCAAGGCGTAGAGCGTGCCCCCAAGCCCGTAGCGGACTTGCGCCGCCGCGAAACGGGAGTCGTCCGGGGACAGGTTGGGGAATGACGGCCACTCCGGGCGGCGCCAGTACACCGATCGGACGCGGGG
Source organism: Streptomyces sp. NPDC002671 (assembly GCF_053592475.1). Classification (NCBI taxonomy): domain Bacteria; kingdom Bacillati; phylum Actinomycetota; class Actinomycetes; order Kitasatosporales; family Streptomycetaceae; genus Streptomyces; species Streptomyces sp. NPDC002671. The sequence goes on along the minus strand of NZ_JBSFVU010000007.1, from coordinate 109,854 downwards.
CAGGTCGACGGTTTTCGACGGGGTGCGCACCTGCCCGACCACAGGGGCGGCCGGGCAGGTGCCGAACCGAGCCGAGACCGTGAGGTCCTCGCCGATGTCGGCGGGGTTGAACCGGACCACCGGCACATCGCGCCGGTTGAGGTCGGTGATCACCATGTCGGCGGTGATGTCGTCCGCCTCGGTGGCCACCAGAACAGGCCCGTTCTCGGTCATGGTCATCAGTCCTGGTTGCTGTCCTGGTCGTGACCCTGGTCGTTCCGGGAGTCCGAGTTCGTCGTCGTGGAGGTCTCGGTACCGGAGCTGGTGCCGTGCTTGCCCATCTCGACCACCTGCCCGGCGCGGTCGCGGAACACCCCGAGCTGCGTCGTGGGGTCGATGGCGACCGTGGCATGGGGCCGGCGGATGGTCGTCGGGTAGGGCGCGAGTCGGCCCACACCCCACGGCCGCGTCAGGGTGGGAAGTACGACGGAGGTGGTCATGAGACTCCTTGAGTTGAAAGTGGAGTGGTGCAGGAAACCGCTCACCCAGATGCGGGACGTCCCCGAAGGCGAGGGTCTGATCAGGGTGAGCGGGGCTTGAACGTCTGCCCCACGGGGGCAGAGCTGGCTGTTCTCCTCCTGGCCCTCTCCGAGCTGGGGGAGGGGGAGGGATCGGGCGCTGTTCTCCACCCGCGCCGGTAGCGTGCGGACGGCGATCCGTGGACACCGCCTCAGAGGCGAGCCGCCTGGATGTTGTCGGCCGCGGTCGTCCACTCGATGCCACTCTCGGGCCGGATGTGCGCGACCCGGACCGTGCCGTGGCTGTGGAGCTTGTGCGTGACGGCGACGAGCACACCCTCCCCACGTGAGGCGATGTCGCGGACGTTCGTGTTCAGGAGCGGGTGCTGCTCGTAGCCGTCGGGCCCGACCGGGTTCACGTCCCCGTCTCCTGCCGGGCCTCGATGCGGCGCATAAACCTTTCCCAGCCGCCGGCCGCCCGTACCCGCAGAGCCCGGCTCGGTGCACCCGGTTGGGGCTTCGGCGGCGTGTACGTACGGCCGCCGGCGCCGGGGTTCATGCGGGGCAGTTCGGAGGTTGTCACGTGGTCGCTCCTCTCTGATGGGGCAGCAGCCGGCCGCAGCCTGAACGGGACGCAGCGCGCGGCCCGCTGCCTCGGGGGAGCCGCCCGAGGGTCCTTCAACCTCTGAGCGGCGTGTGACCAGTGAACGACGATCCGTTACCGTCTCCCAGAGCGGACCCCGCGCATTGATCAGGCGTTTTCCGGGCATCGGGTGTTGCGAGCGAGGAAGGTGCTCTTCGTGAGGGGAGGCCAAATGGCTTTAAGGCGTAGGCGCTTTGCCGAGCGGAGGGTGGCAAAGGGTTACTCTCAGGAGGAATTCGCAGAAGCTCTTACGGTGGCCGCGTCCACCGTGGTCCGTTGGGAAAGTGGCCGTGCCACCCCACAGCCACACCAACGGCCCACGATCGCCAGCCTGTTAGGAGTCACCCTCTCCGAGCTGGAAGGGCTTCTCTTCGAAGAACAGCCAGCCGAAACCGCCGTGCTTCCTGACACCCCACCCCTCCTCCACGGTGATGATGACGATATGAAGCGCCGCGATGTCCTGGGCCTGCTCGCCGTCACGGGCGCGCTGGTCACCCTGCCCAGTTCGGACGAGGCCCCGCGAGGACACACAGTGGTGGCGCTCCTGGAGACAGGGGAGGAGCTGCACCGCAGTCTGTGGCAGGTCTTCACCCTCTCGGATTCCAAGCCGACCGTCTTTCCGGCGGTCCGCAAGCAACTCGACGTCCTGACGAAGGGCCTGGCCGAGGCGCGTACCCCAGCGGACCGGGCCCGGCTGTGCACGATGACGGCCGACCTCTACCAACTCGCCGGCGAACTCTTCTTCGACGCCAACCGGTACACCGACGCTGCCCAGTGCTACACGCTCGCCGCCAACGCCGCCCATGCCGGTGGTGACCACGACCTCTGGGCCTGTGCCATGACCCGCCACGCCTACGTCGAGTTGTACGCGCGACGCGCGCCCGCTGCCCAGCCCCTGCTGGCGGCGGCCTCCCGGATCGCCCGGCGGGGCGACAGCGCACTGTCCACCCGCCACTGGGTCGCCTCCGTCCAGGCTCAGGCGTACGCGGCCATGGGAGACATCGACGGATGCACCAGGGCCCTCGACGAGGCTGAGAAGGTGCACTCCCTCGATGGCCACTCCCACAATGGTGGCTGGCTTCGCTTCGACGGTTCCCGTCTCTCCGAGGAGCGAGGAGCCTGCTACCTCCAGCTCGGCCGTCCCGACCTCGCGGAAGACGCCCTCTCCGCAGCCCTCGCCCAACCCTTGTCGCTGCGCCGCCGCGCCGCTGTGCTGAGCGACCTTGCCGTCCTCGGGATCCACTGGGGCGATATCGATCAGGTCGTGCAGTACGCGGAGGCAGCTCTTGGTCTGGCCGACCGGTCGAACTCGGGATTCATCGGCAAGAAGCTGGACGGACTCCGAGGGCGTCTTGCCCCGCTGATGTCCGATGGCCGAGTCTCGGATCTGGATCACCGAATCGCGGCGCTTTCGCGTACCGCATGACGAGAGGGACACGTGCATGAGTGACGGTCGGATCTTCCGCGAGGCGTGGATCGCCGGTGTGACCAAGCACTACCCCGGTGAGCCGAAGCCTGGCTATGTCACGCCGTGGGACGAGACACCCGAGTGGGAGCGCGAGGCTGCCGCCGCCGTGTACGGACAGGTGCGCGACTTCATCAGGATCAGCGAAGGGCATGCCACGAGGCTCACCCGCGAGCAGAAGGGCCGCTTCGTCGCGATCTGCTGGACCGCCCAGATGTTCAAGCACTTCAAGGACCCGAAGCCCGGATACGTCGCCGACTGGGCCGACCTGCCGACCTGGCAGCAGGAGACGGACTCGGACATCTTCGAGCGCATCGAACAGGCTGTCTGATCTGCGAGAACGGCGAAGCCTCCGTCCGGACCGCTCCAGGGCGGGGGCGTCTCCTTATGTAGCCATCCAGATAGCCACGGAAGCGCCCCCGGCTGTTCTGGTTCAGTTGTGGGTGCAGTACTGCCAGCCCTGGTGCTCGGAGTCGTCGTAGGAGCAGTTCGACAGGCGTCGGTTGCTGCTGTCGGACAGGAACCCGGACGACTTCCGGTTCGGCCAGAAGTACGAGGTGCGGTTCATGTACAGGGTGCTCGTCGTGTTCGTGCCCTTTCCGGTGCGCACGGTGACCGTCTTCCCGGGCTTCAGTGTGAACGTGGGCAGCTTGTACAGGCTGTCGACGCCGTTGTAGATCGTGTCCCCGCCGATCTTCACGTCCGTGGTGCCGTAGTTCTTCAGTTGCACGTACTCGGCGTTCAGGCTGGAGTTGGTCCCGGTGTCGGAGCCCGGCGAGTCGGAGTACACCTTGGCCATGCGGACCGACGAGCGGCGATAGCCGGAGCAGAAGCTGTCGGCCGACTTGGGTCCCGTGTGGACGTCGTAGTCATAGTCGGGGACCGGGTTGAGCACGCAGCCGATGCCGTACAGCTCGTGGTTCGCGGGCCTGAGGGAGAGCTGCTTGTAGAAGGCCCCGAACTCGGAGGTCCACGCGTAGTAGTTCGCCAGTCTGGGCCGGCCTCCGATGGTGACGACCATCGTCTTCCCGGGCGCCAGTCTGGTGCCCGGATCGAAGTTCATGCCGTATCTGACGCCGTTGTCCTGGTCGAGGGTCTCCAGCGTGGCACCGCTCAGGTCGACCGTCTGGGTGCCCGTGTTCTTGAACTGCACGTACGTGTTCATGCCGTTCGACGACGGGTCCCACCAGTGGACGGACACGAACCGGATCGCGGCGACGTCGTCGGTGGTGGTGGTACCCGTGGCGTGTGCGGGCATGGCGATGCCGAGGACGGCGGTCATGGCGGCGAGCGCGGTTATGGCCGTGCGGTTCTTCATGGGTCTCTCCCTGTCGGTGTCCGCTTGCGGATGCTGGGTACGACGAAGTCCCCGCCGGGTTCGGTTCGCTCCGGGAGCGGGGGCTTGGCCGTGGTTTTCGCTGTGCCTGCTTCTGACTGGTCATCAGCCTGATTGGACCGCTGGGGGCTTGGAGGATTTGGCGGCAGGTCCAGGCCAATGTGTTACGCGCGTAATTTCTGCTGTCGACCGCTTGTCCGTCACCTGTGGGGAGCTGAATACTCCATTCCGTGCGCGCTTGTCAGGAGCACGTCGAAAACCCCGGGATCATCGCGTGCCACCTGGCCGGCCTCCCCACCACCCAGGAGGAACGAGTGAAGGTCAAGACCCCTCGCATCGTCAGACGCTCCGGGCTGATCGCCGTGGCGTCAGGGCTCCTCGCCGCGGCGCTCGCGACGCCCGTCGCCCACGCCGCCCCCACCCACAGCTCCGCTCAGCTCGCCAGGGCCGGTGCTGCCGTCAAGGCCGCCGACATCCCCGGCACCGCCTGGGCCGTCGACCCCAAGAGCAACACCCTCGTAGTGAGCGCCGACAGCCGCGTCTCGCGCGCCGAGCTGGCCAAGCTCCGGTCCGCCACCGCCTCCTACGGTGACGCCGTCACCGTCAAGCGCGTCAGCGGCACCTTCAAGAAGCTGCTCAACGGCGGCACCGCGATCTACGCCGACGCCGGCTGGCGGTGTTCCGTCGGCTTCAACGTCCGCAGCAGCAGCGGCACCTACTACTTCCTGACCGCGGGGCACTGCACCCAAGGCTTCCCGAACTGGTACACCAGCTCCAGCTTCAGCACCTACATCGGCCCCACCGTGGGGTCCAGCTTCCCGACCAACGACTACGGCATCGTCCGCTACGACAACACCGGCGTCACCCACCCCGGCACCGTCAACCTGTACAACGGCACCAGCCAGGACATCACCTCCGCCGCCAACGCGTTCGTCGGCGAGTCCGTCAAGCGCAGCGGCTCCACCACCGGCGTCCACAGCGGCACCGTCCAGGCCCTCAACGCCACCGTGAACTACGGCGGAGGCGACATCGTCTACGGCCTCATCCAGACGAACGTCTGCGCCGAGCCGGGCGACTCCGGCGGTTCGCTGTTCGACGGCACCAAGGCCATAGGCCTGACCTCCGGCGGCAGCGGCGACTGCACCTCCGGCGGTACGACCTTCTTCCAGCCGGTGACCGAAGCGCTGAGCGCGTACGGCGTCAGCGTGTACTAGGTCCTTCCTCGGGACCTGGCCTGAGCGGCATCCCTTCGGGGGGCCGCTCAGGCCGGGGGAGTCGTCGGACGCTCCCGTACCCCCTTCAGGTGCGCCTCGAAGACCTCCCGCGCGTCCGGGGTGAGCGAGCGCAGGGTCACCAGAGCCGTGATCGCCACGTCGCAGAGTTCGGCCTGGACGTCGTCCCAGGTGTGCGAGAAGCCCTTGCGGGGGTTGTGGCCGGTCGCGCCGATCACCGCCTGGGCGACCTCGCCGGCCTCCTCCGACAGCTTCAGGACGCGCAACAGGACGTTCTCCGTCCCGGTGTGCGTGCTGGTGGACTCCAGGCGGTCCCAGAGTTCGTCCACGGCCGACCAGAGTTCGGCACGGCCGGCGGCGGGGGTCAGCTGCTGTTCCGTCATGCGGGAAGCCTGCCATGGCGTCGCGCGCGGCCCGGCCTACTCCTCGAAAAGGGCCTCCTGCTCGCCCTCCGCCTTCGCCCGGACCCGCCGGTTGCGGGCGCCGACGATCAGGGCCGTTCCCGCCGCCGTCGCGCCGAGGGCCAGCGGGACCATCCAGCCGCGGTCGAAGACATGGCCGAGGGCGTGGTCGAGGGAGAGCCGGCCGGGGCCGGCGATCGCGAGGCCCGTCGCGGCCAGGCCCAGGGTCGCCGCGTACTCGTAGCCACCCGACTGGGCGAAGAAGCCGTTGGGCATGTGCACCGCGGCGGCGCCCGCCATCGCGCCGGCCGCCGCCGCGCCCGCCGCCGGGGTCGCGAAGCCGAGCGCCAGCAGCGCCCCGCCGCCCGCCTCCGCCAGGCCCGCCGCGGTCGCGCTCGCCCTGCCGGGTGTGTAGCCGACGGACTCCATGAACTGGCCGGTGCCCTCCAGGCCGTGCCCGCCGAACCAGCCGAACAGCTTCTGCGCGCCATGCGCGGCGAGCACGCCGCCGGTGCCCAGCCGGAGCAGCAGCAGGCCCAGATCACGTCGGTCGAAGCAGGTCACGGTGGCTCCCGGGGAGAGGCTGCAGGACGAGCGGACGGCCCCCCTTCGCGTCCGTGTTTCCACCGTCGCACCCAGCACACCACCGGGCCCGTCCTGGCGGGCGTTCGGGTGGCGGGGCCCCGGGAGCGGTGTGAGCCTGGCGCCATGACGATTCAGCCAGCCAAGCTCAGCGATCCGGCCGTCCGGGCCTTCGTCAGCGCCGTCAACGACCATGACCGCGCGCGCTTCAAGGCCCTCCTCACGGCCGACGCGACCATGGCCGACGACGGCGCCGACCGCGACCTCGACGAATGGATCGACCGGGAGATCTTCGCCTCCAACGGCCACATGGAGGTCGACAAGGAACTCAAGGGCGGCCGTGCCCTCGTGGCCCATTACCGCAACGACGCCTGGGGCGAGATGCGCACCCGGTGGAGCTTCACCGTCGAGGACGACGGGCGGATCTCCCGCTTCGAGACCGAGCAGGCCTGACCCCGGCGGATGACGAGGCGGGGTAGGAGGCGGGGCAAGAGGCGGTAAGAGGCGCGGTACGAGGCGGGGTGCGAGGGCCGGGTGAGAGGACTGCGTAAGACGCGGGTCAGGCCCGAAAGAACGACGTAATCGATTCGGTGTACGGTCCCGGGATGCGCGATTGTTCTCCGCTCAGCAGGCGTGCCCTCCTCGGACTCTCGGCCGCCGCCCTGCCCCTGTCCATGACCACCCCCGCCGCCGCGGCCGAGGCGAACGTCATCGGCGGAGAGCGGCTGGCCCGTACCGGGATCCAGGTGAGCGGGGCCAGTGGACTGCCCACAAAGCTCTCCGCCCGCTCCTGGCTGATCGCCGACTTCGCGAGCGGAGAGGTGCTCGCCTCGTTCGGCGCGCACCGGCGGCTCGCACCCGCGTCCACGCTGAAGATGCTGTTCGCGGACACCGTGCTGGAGAAGTTCGACCGCACCGAGCGGCACAAGGTCACCGACACCGACCTGTCCGACATCCCGCTCGGCTCCAGCCTCGTCGGCATCAAGCCCGGCATCACCTACACCGTCGAGCAGCTGTGGCAGGGCGTGTTCCTGCGCTCCGGCAACGACGCGGTGCACGTGCTCGCGCACATGAACGGCGGGGTCGCCAAGACGGTCGCGCAGATGCAGGCCAAGGCCGAGGACCTGCAGGCCCTGGACACCCACGTCGTCAGCCCCGACGGCTTCGACCACCCGGGCCAGCTCTCGTCGGCGTACGACCTCACGCTCTTCGCCCGCCACGGCCTGCGCAACGACGACTTCCGCGGCTACTGCGGCACGCGGACCGCCGACTTCCCGGCGGGCGGCAAGAAGACCTTCCAGATCCAGAACACCGACCGCCTGCTGACCGGGGCGTGGGGCCTGGGTACGTACCAGGGCCTGATCGGTGTCAAGAACGGCTACACCAGTCACGCGGGCAACACCTTCACCGGCGCGGCCACTCGCGGCGGGCGCACGCTGCTGGTCACCGTGATGCACCCGGCCGAAGGCGCCAACGCCGTCTACGAGCAGACCGCCGCGCTGCTCGACTGGGGCTTCGGGCACGGGCGTTCGGCGCAGTCCGTGGGCACGCTGGTCGAGCCGCTCAGCGAGGGCGGGGCGAAGGCGAGTGCGGCGCCCGCGAAGAAGGCGGTCCACGCGGCGGTCGGCGCGGCCGGCTCGGCGAACGGCCGCTTCTCGCCCTGGCACCTGCTGGAGGGCGCCGCAGGCACGGTCGCCCTGCTGGGCGCGGGCGCCTGGGCGCTGCGGCGGCGCCTGACGGCGGCGAGGGGCGCGACGGAGTCCGAGTCAGCGGGCAGGCACCGGCGCTGAACCCGTGCCGGACCCGCGCCGAAAGTGCGCGGCAGCCGTTCCACCCACCGGTGCGTACCCCGCGGTCCCACGCGGGGTCCACCCCCAACTCCGGTGCGGTGGAACGGCTGCCGCCTCCCCCCTCAAGGTGGCTGCGGAGGCTTCGTGCTTCAACTGTGAAGCTCTCGTGGAGGAAAGTTGAGCATATGTCGCCGACAGGCCGCAATAGCGCGGATGTTCAAATTCCGCTTGTGGGGGCTGTCCAGGCGTTCCCTCAACCGCGCCTGAATCACACCTGAACCACGCCTCGATCGCGCCTCGAGCGTGCCCTCGGCCCCACGCTCAGCCCCACCCTCAGCCCCGCCCGATGTACGGCATCGCCGTCGCCAGCACCGTCGCGAACTGCACGTTCGCCGAGAGCGGCAGCTCGGCCATGTGCCGCACGGTGCGTGCCACGTCGGCCACGTCCATGACGGGTTCCGGCACGATCTGCCCGTTCGCCTGCTGCACGCCCTTCTCCATCCGGGCCGTCATGTCGGTGGCCGCGTTGCCGATGTCGATCTGCCCGACCGCGATGTCGTACGGCCGCCCGTCCAGCGAGAGCGACTTGGTCAGGCCGGTCAGCGCGTGCTTGGTCGCGGTGTAGGCGACCGAGTTCGGGCGCGGCGTGTGCGCCGAGATGGAGCCGTTGTTGATGATCCGGCCGCCCTGCGGGTCCTGCTCCTTCATCTGCCGGTACGCCGCCTGCGCGCACAGGAACGCCCCGTTGAGGTTGGTGTCCACCACGTGCCGCCAGGCGTCGTAGGACAGGTCCTCGACGGCGACCCCGCCCGGGCCGAAGGTGCCCGCGTTGTTGAACAGCAGGTCGACGCGTCCGTAGCGCTCGACCGTCGCCGCGAACAGGGCGTCCACGTCCTCGGGCCGGGACACGTCCGTGCGCACGGCGAGCCAGGGGCCCTCCGGCGCCAGCGCCGCCGTCGCCTCCAGCGTCTCGGTGCGCCGCCCGGCCAGCGTCACCGACCACCCCGCGCGCAGCAGCTCCACGGCGACGGCCCGCCCGATGCCGGAACCGGCGCCGGTCACCACCGCGATCTTCGATCGTCTGTCAGTCATGGCTCAGCAGCGTAGGTCGACAGTCCGCCATGCGGAATCGCCTGTCCGCCATACGGCACAGGTGGCACCCTCGCCCGTGTGCGCCCCGGCAGCGGGCGCGAGCTGAGATCATGGCTGCCCGTTCAGCGGGCGGGGGACACGCGGGGGACGCGACAGGGACGCCAGAGGGAGGGGCACATGGCCGAGCACGCGGCTGCGCCGACACCGGACGCGGAACAGCCATCCACCCCGGCACCGCCCCCGGCCGCCGCCGCGCCCGCCACCGGCCTGCTCCTCACCCTCCTCCTCGGCGGACTCACCGCCTCCCTCCCGCTCGCGCTGGACATGTACCTCCCATCCCTGCCGGAGGTCACCCGCTCCCTGCACGCCTCCGCCGCCACCGCCCAGCTCACCCTCACCGCCTGCCTGACCGGCATGGCGCTCGGGCAGCTGGTCGTGGGCCCGATGAGCGACCGCTGGGGCCGCCGCCGCCCGCTCCTCGCGGGCCTCGCCGGCTACCTGGTCGCCACGGCCCTCTGCGCCCTCGCCCCGGACATCCAGACCCTGATCGCCTTCCGGCTGGCCCAGGGCCTCACGGGCGCGTCCGGGATAGTGATCGCACGGGCCGTCGTACGCGACCTGTACGACGGCCTCGCCATGGCCCGCTTCTTCTCCACCCTGATGCTGGTCTCCGGAGCCGCCCCGATCGTGGCGCCGCTGATCGGCGGGCAGATCCTCAGGGTGACGGACTGGCGGGGCGTGTTCGTGGTGCTCACGCTGATCGGCGCCGCGCTCGCCGCCACCGCCTGGCTGCGGCTGCCGGAGACCCTCCCGCCCGCCGACCGGCACGGCGGCGGAGTCGCGGCGGCCCTGCGCACGATGCGCGGCCTGCTCGCGGACCCGCCCTTCACCGGCTACCTGCTCGCCGGCGGCTTCGCCTTCGCCGCGCTGTTCGCCTACCTGTCCGCCTCGCCGTACGTCATCCAGGAGATCTACGGCGCCTCCCCGCAGACCTTCAGCCTGCTCTTCGGCCTCAACTCGGTCGGCTTCGTGCTGACCGGGCAGCTCAACGGGAAGGTGCTGGTCGGCCGGGTCCGCCTGGACAAGGTGCTGGCCACCGGCCTGACCGTGATCGCGCTCGCCGCGACCGCCCTGCTGCTGATGTCCGCCGGTGCCTTCGGCGAGGTCGGCCTCGCTCCCGTAGCCGCGGCGCTCTTCGTCCTCGTGTCCGCGATGGGCCTCACCCTGCCCAACGCCCAGTCCCTGGCCCTGCTGCGCACGCGCCAGGCCGCCGGCTCCGCCTCCGCCCTGCTCGGCACGTCCTCCTTCCTCGTCGGCGCGGTCGCCTCCCCGCTCGTCGGCATCGCCGGGGAGCACACCGCCGTGCCCATGGCTGTGGTCCAACTGGCCGGAGCTCTGGTCGCCGCGGCCTGCTTCGTGGGAATGTGCCGTCCCTGGAATTCACGCACAGGGCCGGAGGGAGACGAGCACTGAGCGCACCGAGACTGCGCGCCGACACAGCGCAGCGGGCCGGACTGGACCCGGCGGAACTCGGGCACCTGGTCGGCGAGGTGCACGCCCTCACCCGCGGAGAGCGCCCCTGGGCGACCGGCGCCGTCGTCGTGGCCGGACGCGGACCCGTGATCGCCGTGGCCGAGGCCGCGGGCTGGGCGGTGCGTTACGCGGCCTACGACCCCGAGACCGACACAGGCGTCGAACTTCCGGCCTCCGCCCGGGTCCCCATGACCGTGGACACCCCCTTCGACCTGGCCTCCCTGACCAAGCTCTTCACGTCCGTCACCGCCGTCCAGCAGATCGAGCGGGGCACCCTCGGCATAGACGCCCGGGTCGGCGACCACCTGCCCGACTTCCACGCCGCCGTGCGACACGGCATCACCGTACGGCAGCTGCTCACCCACACCTCCGGGCTGCGCCCCGAACTCCCGCTGTACGACTGCCAGGACGACAGGGCCCGCCTGGCACTGCTGCGAGCAGAACCCCCGACGACCGCCCCAGGCACCTACGTCTACTCCGACCTGAACATGCTCCTGCTCCAGTCCGTGCTGGAGCGCGTCACCGGCCGGACCCTCGACGTCCTGATCGAGGACGGCATCACCCGCCCGCTCGGCATGACGCGGACCCGCTTCGGGCCCTGCCCCGGGGCGGCGGCGACGGAGGACCAGCGGCGGCCGTGGGCCAAGGCGGACCGGGGGATGCTGCGGGGCGTCGTCCACGACGAGAACGCCTGGGCGCTCGGCGGGGTGGCCGGCCACGCGGGCCTCTTCTCCACCGCGCCCGACCTGGCGGTCTTCTGCCGGGCCCTGCTGGCGGGCGGCTCCTACGGCCCCGCACGCATCCTCGCCCCCGACCACGTCGGACTCCTCCTGACCCCACCGGGCCTCGGCTTCACCGTGGACCAGCCCTGGTTCATGGGCGAACTGGCGGGCCACGGAGCGGCGGGCCACACGGGCTTCACGGGAACCTCCCTGGTCCTGGACCCGGCCACGGACACGTTCCTCGTCCTCCTGGCCAACACCGTCCACCCAAGACGTCGCCACCCGGACAGCACACCGAGAGCGAAGCTGGGGACGCACTTGGCGAGGGCGGTGATCTGACCCGACGTCTCGGCAAAACGGGGGTCTGGGGGCGGAGCCCCCAGGGCGGTCGTGGCAGCGCCGGGCACCCATACAATCGGTGGGTGAACCACCCCGTACCCCCGGCCGAGCAGCTTCGCGCCGCCCTTTCCGACCTGCTCGCGGGACTGCCGCCGTCCCAGGCCGCCGGAGCCGTGGAGAGGCTGATCGCCAACTACCGGGGCGACACCCCGACCAACGCCCCGATCCTGCGCGACCGCGCCGACGTGGCCGCGTACGCCGCCTACCGCATGCCCGCCACCTTCGAAGCGGTCCACTCCGCGCTGGAGGCGTTCGCGGAAGCCGTGCCCGACTGGACGCCCGCCGGCCACGTCGACGTCGGCGGTGGCACCGGCGCCGCCACCTGGGCCGTCACGGCGACCTGGCCGGGCGAGCGCAGCGTCACCGTGCTGGACTGGGCCGAACCAGCCCTCGCCCTCGGCCGGGAGATCGCCGCCGCCAACCCCGCGCTGCGCGACGCCCGCTGGCAGCGCGCCCGGATCGGCTCGGCGCTCACCATCGAGGACACCGACCTCGTCACGGTGTCGTACGTCCTCAACGAACTTGCCGAGGCGGACCGCGCCGCGCTCGTCGACGCCGCCGCCTCCGCCGCGCAGGCCGTGGTGATCGTGGAGGCGGGCACCCCGGCCGGCTACGACCGGATCATCGAGGCCCGCGACCGGCTGATCAGGGCCGGGTTCCGCGTCGCCGCCCCCTGCCCGCACAGCGCCGCCTGCCCCATCGAGCCCGGCAAGGACTGGTGCCACTTCTCCGCCCGGGTCAGCCGCTCCTCGCTGCACCGCCAGGTCAAGGGCGGCTCGCTGGCGTACGAGGACGAGAAGTTCAGCTACGTCGCCGCCACCCGCCTGCCCGTCGACCCGGCCCCCGCCCGCGTGGTCCGGCGCCCGCAGATCCGCAAGGGCCAGGTGCTCCTCGACCTGTGCGAGGCCGAGGGGCAGCTGCGCCGCACGACGGTCACCAAGCGCCACGGCGACCTGTACAAGGAGGCCCGGGACGCCGACTGGGGCGACGCCTGGCCGCCCGCTGAGGAGCTGTGAGCCGCGTCTCGTCCCCTGCCCCCGGATCCGCTCTTCGGCCCCCCGAGGCACTTGAAGGTGGGACCATGAGGCATGCTGTCCGCACACCCAGCGAGGCGAGGGGATTGATGAGCGCGACGTTCGGCGGCCGGAGCGGCCGGCAGGGCACACTCTCCCAGTGGCTGCGTGGACGCCGCCCGAAGGAGGCAGCCGCCGACGACGGCGGCCGTGAGGCCCTGCTGCTCGCCGCCGCCGCCGCGGGACTGCCGCTCGCGCCCGCCGCGCACCCCGCCGACGGCTACCGGTGCTCGTGCGTCCGCGTCGGCTGTCCCACCCCGGCCCGGCACCCGGTGTCGTTCGCCTGGCAGACGCAGTCCACCACCGACCGCGCCCAGATCGAGCGCTGGGCCCGCCACCAGCCGCAGGCGAACTTCATCACGGCGACCGGCATGACCCACGACGTCCTCGACGTGCCGCTGGAGGCCGGCCGGGAGGCGCTGGAGCGGCTGCTCGACTCCGGAGTCGACGTCGGGCCGGTCGCCGAGAGTGACGACGGGCGCATGTTCTTCTTCACCCTCACCCGCGGCACCCCTGAGGACGAGGACGAGTGGTGGCCGTGCGAGCTGGACTGCCGCCCCGAGACCATGGACGAGCACCCCGGCCTGCGCTGGCACTGCCGGGGCTCCTACGTCCTCGTACCGCCCGCCCGGCTGCCCGGCGACGACGACCAGCAGGTGCGCTGGGTGCGCGGCCCCGAGCACGCGCTGCCCGACCCGCTGACCCTCCTGGAGGCACTCACCGACGCCTGCGCCCGGTACGCCGACGCGGAGGCCGACCACCCGCACGGATCCTGGCCCCTGCGCCACTGAGCCCCGGCTGTCCGCCTACTCGCCCTGCGCCGCCGTCAGGCCCTGGAGCTGCGAGACCACCTTCACCGGGCCGCTTCCGGCCGGGTCCAGGGCGGCCTCGTTGGAGATGAACTCCAGCGTCAGCGACTGCTTCACCTCGCCCTTGGTCAGGGCCTGCACGTCCTTGTTCTGCTGGGGCACGGAGGTGCCCGCGGCGGCGGTCTGCTTCTGGTAGTGGTGCGTGGTGAAGAACACCAGCGCCCCGCCGTCCGCCGTCCGCAGCGCGAGCGGCGCGTAGTCCCCGTGGGTCAGCGGCTCGTCGATGAACTGCCGGACCAGGCCCGGCTTCCGCGCCGCCTTCTCGCGCGCCGTGCGCAGGCCGCTGGTCTCGGGCCCGTCCGCGAAGGTCTTCCCGCCGCTCTGCAGATAGGTGGCGTAGCTCTGGCTCAAGTCATTGGGCTTGACGGCCAGTTGGGCCGAGTCGGCCGGTACGGCCTCGGCCCAGCCGTCCTTGTCCTTCTTGAACTCCGGTACGGAACCGGGCGCGAACAGCGTCAGATACGCCACCTGCCAGGGATCGCCGAGGTCGCCCCGCGTGAACACCAGCAGCCAGCGGGCGTTTCCGCCCTTGTTGCCCTGGGCGTCGGCGACGAACCAGCGGGGCCAGCCGGCCTTCTTCGGGATCGTGAACTTCGCGTCCGTCAGCTTCAGCGGGGTGTGGTCCGGGTTCCCCGACGGGCTGTTGACGTGCCCGGCCTTGAGCCGGGCACCGTCGATGTCCTGGACGGCGCCGGTGACATGGGCGGCGTCCAGGGAGCTGTCGTAGGCCTCGTCGGCCTTGTTGTACGCGTCCGTGAACGCGGCGAGCGCCTTGGCGGCCTCGGCGCGGGTGGCAGAGGGGAGCACCTCGCGCTCCCCGTGCACCACCACGCAACCGCTCGCCGTCAACGACAGTGCGGCCGACAGCGCGGTCAGCGAGGCCGCTGTCAGTACGCGCCGGTCAAGCCTGCGGAGCCTTCGAGGGCCGCGATCCCTGCTCATCAGGTGCCTTCACCTTCCCCTTCCCGGAGGCGAACCCTACCGGGGCGAAGAACAGCGCGAGCGTGGGGATCAGGTAGAGCGCCCACATCGTGACCTGGAGGACCGTCGGGTCGGGCTGGAAGTTGAACACGCCCTTCAGCAGCGTGCCGTACCAGCTGTCCGGCGGGATGGTGTCGCTGATGTCGAAGGCCTGGTTCGTCAGACCCGGGATCCAGTTGGCCTCCTGGAGGTCGTGGAAGCCGTACGCAAGCACGCCCGCCGCGACGACGACCAGCATGCCGCCGGTCCAGGTGAAGAACTTGGCCAGGTTGATCTTCAGGGCGCCGCGGTAGAACAGCCAGCCGAGGAACACCGCCGTGGCGAGGCCCAGGGCCACACCGATCAGCGGGCGCGGGGTGCCGTCGGAGGCCGCGTGCACCGAGGCCCACACGAACAGCGCGGTCTCCAGGCCCTCCCGGCCGACGGCCAGGAAGGCGGTGGCGACCAGTGCGCCCGTGCCCATCGAGAGGGCCGCGTCGAGCTTGCCGTGCAGCTCCGACTTCAGGTGCCGGGCGGTGCGCCGCATCCAGAACACCATCCAGGTCACCAGGCCCACGGCGACGATCGACAGCGAACCGCCGAGCGCCTCCTGCGCCTCGAACGTCAGCTCCTCGGAGCCGTATTCGAGGGCGCTGCCGAAGCCCATCGCGATGGCGACCGCGATGCCGATGCCGATCCAGATCGGCTTGATGGCGTCCCGGCGGCCGGTCTTGACCAGGTAGGCGATCAGGATGCAGACGACGAGCGAGGCTTCGAGACCCTCACGCAGACCGATCAGGTAGTTGGAGAACACGGGCTACGCCTCCTTCGAGAACAGCGTGCGGCCCCACCAGTCGCCGGAGTCCTTGACGCCGGGCGGAACGGCGAAGACCGCCGAACCCACGTGCTGGATGTACTCGTTGAGCGCGTCGTGTGCCGACAGGTTGCGCTGGAGCGGGATGAAGCCCTTGCGCACGTCCCGCTGGTAGGCGAGGAAGAACAGGCCCGCCTCCAGGCGGCCCATGCCGTCGGTGCCGTCTGTGAAGGAGTAGCCCCGGCGCAGGATGGTGATTCCGTTGTTGGAGTCGGGGTGCGCGAGGCGCACGTGCGCGTCCGGCTTCATCGCCTTCAGGAACGGCTTGTCGTGCTCCTTGGCCTTGCCGACCGGGGCACCTTCCTTCTTGTCCCGGCCGAAGATGTCCTCCTGCTCCTGGAGCGGGGTCCGGTCCCAGGTCTCGATGTGCATGCGGATGCGCCGGGCGACGAGGTACGAACCACCGGTCATCCAGGACGACTTGGCGCCCTCGTCGCCGTCGCCGACCCACACGTGCTGCTTCAGCCGGTCGGTCTCGGTGCCCGCGATGTTGCGGGTGCCGTCCTTGAAGCCCATGAGGTTGCGCGGGGTCTGCGCGTCCGGGGTGGTCGAGGACGTCTTGCCGAAGCCCAGCTGGGACCAGCGGATGGCGACCTTGCCGAAGCCGATGCGGGCCAGGTTGCGGATCGCGTGCACGGCGACCTGCGGGTCGTCCGCGCAGGCCTGGACGCACAGGTCGCCGCCGGTGCGGGTCTTGTCGAGGTTGTCGCCCGCGAACTGGGGCAGGTCGACGAGCGCCTCCGGCCGCCGGTCCGCGAGGCCGAACTTGTCGAACAGCGAGGGCCCGAACCCGATCGTCAGCGTCAGCCGGGACGGCTTCAGCCCGAGCGCCTCACCGGTGTCGTCCGGCGGGGCCTCGGCAAGGCCGTCGTAGGCCCCCTCGCCGACCGTCTGGCCGGCGGTCATCCGCCGGGCCGCGGCCGTCCAGTCCTTCAGCATCTGCACGAACTCGTCGCGGTCCTCGGTCTTCACGTCGAACGCGGCGAAGTGCAGCCGGTCCTGCACCGGGGTGGCGATGCCGGCCTGGTTCGCGCCGTGGAACTCCACCGCGCCGCCCGCGTCGGCGGCGGCCGGGTCGGCGTCGTGGCCGGCCCTGCTCATCGCCACCGCGCCGCCGGCCGCGGCGGCACCGAAGGCCAGCCCGGCCCCGCCCCAGCCGATCAGCGAGCGCCGCGACGGCTTCCTCGCGCCGGCCTGCCGGGTCTCCTCGGTCTCGGTCATCGCCCTTGCCCCTCTGCCTTCTTCTTGCTTACTTCACGACCGCGGCGGCGAGCTTGGACAGCGGCTCCGCGAGGGCGTTCACCGCGTCCGACAGCTCCTTGCGCTGGCTCTTGGTGACCTTGTCGTACGAGACGAACTCGTAGGAGGTCTTGCCCGAGCGGTACTTGTCCAGCAGCGCGTTGAGGGCGGTGAACTGCTTGTCCAGCTCCTTGGCCAGCGCCGGGTCGTTCTTGGCGGCGACCGGCTTCAGCAGCTCGTACGCCTGCTGCGCGCCCTCGACGTTGCCCTTGAAGTCGACGAGGTCGGTGTGCGAGTAGCGCTCCTCCTCACCGGTGACCTTGCCGGTGGCGACCTCGTCCAGCAGTTCCTTGGCGCCGTTGGCCATGGAGGTCGGGGTGATCACGGCCTTGCCGACCCGCCCCTGCCAGTCCTTCAGGTCGGTGAGCAGCTGGTCGGCGAGGGCCTTCTCCTCGCCGCCGATCTTCTTGTCCTGCCAGAGGGACTTCTCCAGCCGGTGCCAGCCGGTCCACTTCTGGCCGGCCTCCAGGCCGTCGGCGCGGGTGTCGGTCTCGGGGTCGATGTCACCGAAGGACTCGGCGATCGGCTCGGTCCGCTCCCAGCCGAGGCGGGAGGGGGCGTAGGCCTTCTTGGCGGCGTTCAGGTCACCGGCCTTGACGGCCTTCACGAAGGTCTCGACGAGCGGCAGGGTCTGGTCGGCCTGGTCCTGCGCGTACTGGCGGTAGTCGGCGACGGCCTTGTCCAGCTTCGGGTCGTGCTGGGCGCTCGCGCCGGAGCCGGTGACGGTGAGCTTCTGCCGGACGCCCTTGCCCTTCATGCCGGGACGGCAGGCGATCTCGTACGAGCCGGCCTTCACCTCGGCGGTGAGCGTGTACTTCGTGCCCGAGCCGATGTTCTCCTTCTCGGAGACTATCCGGTCGTCCGGGAACAGGATCTCGACCTCGGTGGCCTTGGAGCCCTTGTTCTCGATCTTCAGCGTGACCTGGCCGGCCGGGACCGACTTCGCGGACGTTTCGCACTTCGAGTCGGCGGCCGTCACCTTGATGGCGTCGCCGTCCTTGGCATCGCTTTTCGCGGTGCAGGCCGAGAGGGCGGTCAGAGCGGCCGCGGTGGCGGCGGCGGTGACGGTCAGTCGGACGGCTCGCATGCAGGCTCCAAGGCGAATCTGGTCTGGTGAGGCTGGCCTAACTTACATGAGGCTTGCCTTACCTATACCCCTCGGGTTCGTGATTCAGCTCTCACGGAACGATCACGGGAACGGCTTGATCTCGACGGCTCAAAAGCGACGCCATCAAATGGTAAAGGGAGAGTCAAGGGGTAGGGGGTGGGGGTATCAATTTCCGAGTGACTGACTACGACGTGCTCCGCGTCTTCTGCGGACCGAACGGCGGCTACGGCAACGAACTCGGCGTCGTCCGCGACGGCTCGGTGCTGCCGGAGCGCAGCGACCGGCAGGAGTTCGCCGCGAAACTCGGCTTCAGCGAGACCGTGTTCGTGGACGACCCCGAGCGCGGGGTCATCGACATCTACACCCCCACCCTGCGCCTGCCCTTCGCCGGTCACCCCTGCGTCGGCACGGCCTGGCTGCTGGACGTACCCGAACTGGTCACGCCCGCCGGGGTCGTCGGGACCCGGCTGGACGGCGAGTTCAGCTGGATCGAGGCACGGGCCGAGTGGGCCCCGCCGCGCACCCTGCGCCAGTACGCCAACGCCGCCGAGGTCGACGCCCTCGACGTCCCCCCGGCCGGCGAGTGGATCTACGCCTGGGCCTGGGAGGACGAGGCGGCCGGCCGCATCCGCGCCCGCGCCTTCCCCGGCCGTGACGACGGCATCGAGGAGGACGAGGCGACGGGCGCGGCGGCCCTGCTCCTCACCGACCAGTTGGGCAGGGCACTGAACATCACCCAGGGCAAGGGCTCCCAGATCCTCACCGCTCCGCAGCCGCACGGGTGGGTGGAGGTCGGCGGCCGGGTGTTCCTGGAGCGCTAGGCGCTAGGCGCTAGGCGCTAGGCGCTCAGCGGGAACTCCGCCCAGGGCCCGGAAGACCCCGGTGTTCAGGGCGAACGCCCGCTTGCACTCCGCGACGATCCGCTGCTGCTCCAGGTCGTCCGCCCGGACCGCGTCCAGCAGCGCGCGGTAACTCCGCTTGAACGCGGCCGGGTTGGCGATGCCCTCGAAGACGTAGAAGCGGACGCCGTCGCCCTTCTTCGCGAAGCCCCACGTCTGCTCCGCCTTGTCGCGGATGATCTGGCCGCCGGACAGGTCGCCGAGGTAACGGGTGTAGTGGTGGGCCACATAACCGCCGGGCCAGCGCTCGGCGCACTCCCGGACCCGGTCCGCGTACGCACGTGTGGCGGGCAGGGCGGACAGGCCCGACCGCCACCCCGGCCCGCGCAGATGCGCCAGGTCCCGCTCCAGCGCGGGCAGCCGGAAGAGCTCCGGGCGGATGAAGGGGCCGGCCACCGGGTCCGCCGCCAGCTGCTCGGCGGTGCTCTCCAGCGCCTCGTAGACGAACCACAGTTGCTCGGTGTAGCGCGCGTACGCCGGCACGCCCAGCCGGCCGCCGAGCAGGTCGCTCATGAACGTCGACGTCTCCGCCTCCACGTGCTGCTCGTGGGAGGCGGTGCGGATGAGGGTCGAGAACGACTCCATGGACACTCCGGCACACTCCTCGGTTTGCCGACCTTCTGTCGGTAAGTTTACCGACAGGCTGTCGGAAAAACATCAAGGGTCGGTGGAGGAGCCGGGAAGAGGGCATGAAAAAGCCCGCCCTGGGCGTCAGAGCGGGCCTTTTCGGCGCGGGTGGCGGCTACGGCAGGGTCAGGATGTCCGCCCCCGTGTCCGTCACCACCAGCGTGTGCTCGAACTGGGCCGTCCGCTTGCGGTCCTTCGTCACGACCGTCCAGCCGTCGTCCCACATGTCGTACTCGTGGGTGCCCAGCGTCAGCATCGGCTCGATCGTGAAGGTCATGCCGGGCTGCATGACCGTCGTCGCGTGCGGGCTGTCGTAGTGCGGGATGATCAGGCCGGAGTGGAACGACGTGTTGATGCCGTGCCCGGTGAAGTCACGCACGACGCCGTACCCGAAGCGCTTGGCGTACGACTCGATGACCCGGCCGATGATGTTGATCTGCCGGCCCGGCCTGACCGCCTTGATCGCGCGGTTGAGGGACTCGCGGGTCCGCTCCACCAGCAGCCGCGACTCCTCGTCCACGTCCCCGACCAGGTAGGTGGCGTTGTTGTCGCCGTGCACCCCGCCGATGTACGCCGTCACGTCCAGGTTGACGATGTCGCCGTCCCTGAGGACCGTCGAGTCCGGGATGCCGTGGCAGATGACCTCGTTGACCGAGGTGCACAGGGACTTCGGGAAGCCGCGATAGCCGAGCGTGGACGGGTAGGCGCCGTGGTCGCACATGTAGTCGTGCGCGACCTTGTCCAGTTCGTCGGTGGTGACGCCGGGCGCGATGATCTTCGCGGCCTCGGCCATCGCCTGCGCGGCGATACGGCCCGCGACGCGCATCGCCTCGATGGTCTCGGGGGTCTGCACCTCCGGACCGGTGTACGGCGTCGGCGCGGGCTTGCCGACGTACTCGGGGCGGCGGATGTTTCCGGGTACCGAACGGGTGGGGGACAGCTCCCCTGGTACGAGCAGCGACTGGCCAGACATGCCAGCGAGTCTAACCAGCGGACATGGGGGAACATGACGGTGGCGAGAGGAGCTGTCCATGGCCCTGTTCAAGAAGCGCACCGTCGGCAAGCCGGGCGAGTGGTACTACTGCCTGGAGCACAAGAAGGTCGAGGAGGGCCCCGAGTGCCCGGCCAAGGACCGCTTCGGGCCGTACGCCACCCGGACGGAGGCCGAGCAGGCGATGGAGACCGCCCGCGAGCGCAACCTGGAGTGGGAGAACGACCCGCGCTGGCACGATGCGCCGGCCGGCGGGGACGCCGACGAGGACTGAGCCCGTTCCGTACTGAGCCTGTTCCGTGCTGATCACGCCTGTACGGCTGCGCGCCGCTCGCGCATCCGTACCGCGTGTTCGTTCGTCCGGGCGTCGTACGTCATGAGCCCCGGCAGGCACAGGGCGAGCAGGCCCATCGCGCCCGCGCAGGCCAGGCCGCCGGAGACGACGGACGTCCGTATGCCCGCCCAGACGGCGAGGCCACCCGCCCGGACCTGGCCGAGCTGCGGGCCCACCGAGTACGAGAGCAGTTCGATCCCGGCGAGCCGGCCGCGCAGCTCGTCCGGGATCGTCTGGTTCCACATGGCGGCCCGGAAGATCCCGCTGACCATGTCGAAGCCGCCGCCGAGGGTCAGGAAGAGCAGGACGAGCCAGACGTTCCCGCAGCCGCCGGCCGCCGCGACGGCCAGGCCCCAGCCGGTGGCCGACGCCAGCACCATCAGCCCGTGCCGGTGGATCCGGGAGGTCCAGCCGCTGGTCAGGCTCACCACCAGCGCCCCCGCCGGAAGGGACGCGTACATCAGCCCGAGGGCCCACTCGGCGTGCAGTTCGTCGGCGAGGAACGGCAGGACGGCCAGCGGCATGGCCAGGAACATCGCCGCGAGGTCGACGACGTAGGTGCCGAGGAGTTCCTTGCGGTTCCACGCGTACCGGGCGCCCTCGGCGATGGCCCGCAGCGAGGGCTTCGCGGCCTCGTGGGAGGCGGGGGAGGGGGCGATGCGCACGATGAACGCCAGCGAGACGGCGAAGGTGAGCAGGTCGGCGGCGTACGCCCAGCCGAGGCCCGCGTAGGCGACGACCACGCCCGCGACCGCCGGGCCGGCGACCCCGCCGACGGTCCAGCGCAGGGAGTTCAGGGAGGCCGCGGCGGGCATGTGGTCGTGGGCCACGATCCGGGGCCACAGGGAGTCCAGGGCGGGTCGCTGTATGGAGCCCAGGGCGGAGGAGAGCGCGGCGACGGCGTACAGCGGCCACACCGCCGGGTGCGGCAGCAGTGCGTTGAGCAGGAGGGCCGCGCTGAGGAGGCCCTGGCCCGCCTCCGTCCAGACGATGAGCCCGCGCTTGTCCAGGGCGTCGGCGAGGGCGCCGCCGTAGAGTCCGCAGACGATGAGGGGCAGTAGCTCTACGGCGCCGATCGCGCCGACCGCCGCCGCGGAGCCGGTGAGGTCCTTCAGCTGGACCGGCACCGCGACGAAGGTCAGGAAGCTGCCGAAGTTGCTGATCAGACCGGAGAACCAGAGCCGACGGAAGTCCGCGGAAGCCCGCCAGGGGGCGAGGTCGGGGAGGAGAGCACGGGTCACTGAGGCATGCTCGGCCGGACGTGACCACCGAGCAACTGCTTTTCGAGGCACCACTGGGTGGGCGAATCACCAAGGGGCAGGCGGCGGTGCCGTTATGGCCTCCGCCAGCCTCGACAGGCGGTCGCGGAATCTTCGGCCTGCCCTCGGGGAGGGATTCTCGCCCGCCGCTGCCCCCACCAGGTGCTGCACGCTGTCCAGGTCCAGTTCCGCGCCCTCCGGTACGGCGAGCGTGTCGTGGGCCATTGCCGCCAGCTCGCCGTCGCCCGCGCCGAGGGTCAGTACCGTCACCCCGGCCCGCCTCGCCGCGTGCACCCGCTCCAGCAGTGGCGCGGGTTCCTCGGGGGCCACGACGAGCAGCGTTTCGCCGCGGCGCGCCGCCTCGATCCGGCCCGGGCCGACGGACAAGTGCGCGGGGTCGGAAGGGCGCGCGTGGTGCCGTACCAGCGTGGGTGCCAGTTCCGGTGTGCCCGACCAGGCCGCCTCGTCGACCAGGTGCGCGGCCAGGTGCCAGGGCTCGTACTCGGGCGTGCCCACGAGCAGCAGCCCGCCCCCGTGTGTCACCACCGAGCCGCGCAGCACCCCCGCGAATCTCCGGGTGGCCCCCAACCACTCGGTCCCGGCGAGCACTTCCCGCAGCAGCGCGACCCGTACGGCGTCCATGCGACCGCATCCTGCCGCAACCCCTCACTCGTGACGGGGAGTTCACCGCGAATTCGTCCGACACGGGGAAAGACCCCCCGGCGTCGAACGTCCGTCCACTCCGGTTCACTGCCGTTCACTCCCGTTCACCCCGAGGAGCCGCCACATGACCGATGCCGATGTCACCGTTCCCTTCCGCTCCGGCCACGAGGGCTACGCGAGTTTCCGTATCCCGGCCGTCGTCGCCACCCGGGCCGGCACTCTGCTCGCCTTCTGCGAGGGCCGCGTCGGCTCCGCCTCCGACCACGGGCACATCGACATCGTGCTCAAGCGGTCCACGGACGGCGGCCGTACCTGGGGGCCGTTGACGGTCGCCGCGCGCAACGGCAAGAACCTCGCCGGCAACCCCGCCCCCGTCGTCCTCGACACCGGCCGCATCCTGCTCGTGCACATCCGGGCCGCCGCCACCGCCACCGAGGCCGCCATCCTGCACGGCCAGGTCAGTGACGCCGACGGACGGCGCGTCTGGGTGCAGCACAGCGACGACGACGGCACGACCTGGTCCGCGCCGCGGGAGATCACCACGCAGGTGAAGAAGCCCGGCTGGCGCTGGTACGCCACCACCCCCGGGCACGCGCTGCAACTGCGCACCGGCCGCGTCGTCGTCCCCGCCAACCACACCGTCCCGCCCACCGGCACCGACACCGGCTCAGAGGCCCGGTACAACTCCGGCCACTGCCTGCTCAGCGACGACCGCGGCGAGAGCTGGCGCCTCGGCTACGTGGACGAGAACACCGACGGATACGTCAACGTCAACGAGACCACGGCTGCCGAACTCCCCGACGGCCGCGTCTACTTCAACACCCGCAACGATTCGCCCTCACCCGGCAACCGCGCCGACGCCCACTCCAAGGACGGCGGGAAGACCCTGGCCAAGCCCTTCCGCCCGCAGGCCGGGCTCACCGCGCCCGTCTGCGAGGCCTCCGTCCTCCAGCTCCGCGACCCCGACCTGCTCCTCTTCTCCGCCCCCGCGGACCCCGCCGCCCGCGCCCTGATGACCATCCGGGCCTCGGTCGACGGCGGCACCACCTGGCGCACGGCGGTCACCCTCGACGGGCTGCCCGCCGCCTACTC
This sequence comes from Streptomyces sp. NPDC002671, assembly GCF_053592475.1. NCBI lineage: Bacteria > Bacillati > Actinomycetota > Actinomycetes > Kitasatosporales > Streptomycetaceae > Streptomyces > Streptomyces sp. NPDC002671. Next base: position 86,114 of record NZ_JBSFVU010000007.1, on the reverse strand, counting down.
CGACCTCGTCCGGATCGACCGGGACACCGTCGGACTCCTGTACGAGACAGGGGACTTCGGCCCCTACGAGACGATCACCTTCCGCCGGGTGCCCGTGATGCGGCTCACCTGACCCGGTGCCGTCTGCGCCACGGACGTAGAGTCGGCCCATGACCTCTACCGACAGCGCACAGACCCCCGCCAAGGCCCCGGCGAAGGACCCCTGGGACCTGCCCGACGTCTCCGGACTCGTCGTCGGCGTGCTCGGCGGCACCGGCCCGCAGGGCAAGGGCCTGGCCTACCGGCTCGCCAGGGCCGGCCAGAAGGTGATCATCGGCTCCCGGGCCACCGAGCGCGCCCAGGCCGCCGCCGCGGAACTGGGGTACGGCATCGAGGGCGCCGACAACGCCGAGACCGCGCGCCGCAGCGACATCGTGATCGTCGCTGTGCCGTGGGACGGCCATGCCAAGACGCTGGAGTCGCTGCGCGAGGAACTGGCCGGCAAGCTCGTCGTCGACTGCGTCAACCCGCTCGGCTTCGACAAGCAGGGCGCCTACGCCCTGAAGCCGGAGGAGGGCAGCGCGGCGCAGCAGGCCGCCGCCCTGCTGCCGGACTCCCGGGTCACCGCCGCCTTCCACCACCTGTCGGCCGTGCTGCTCGAGGACCCGGAGATCGAGCAGATCGACACCGATGTGATGGTGCTCGGCGAGCAGCGCGCGGATGTCGAGATCGTTCAGGCGCTGGCCGGGCGCATCCCGGGCATGCGCGGTGTCTTCGCGGGCCGGCTGCGGGGCGCCCACCAGGTCGAGGCACTGGTCGCGAACCTGATCTCCGTCAACCGCCGCTACAAGGCACACGCCGGGCTCCGCGTCACGGACGTCTGAGCCCATGGGGGACACTGGTGGCCGTAGCAGTGTCCCCCCGACAGGAGCCGGAGCCCCCGTCATGCCCCGCATCGCCCTCTACACCCTCGCCGTCTGCGTGCTCGCCGTGGCCGCGGCGGTCGTCTCCTTCGCTCAGGGCAGCTGGCTGGGGATCTTCTGGGTGCTGATGGCGGGCGTGTCCTCCAACATGACCTGGTACTACTACAAGCGCGGCCGGGCCACCGGGCAGGGCAAGAAGTCGGTCACGGGCTGACCGCGCAGTAGGGGTCGCTCTCCCGCCAGAAGCGGAACAGGTCGTATCCGCAGTACGTCTCGTCCTCGCCGACGCCCAGGTCGCGCAGGAGCGAGTGGATCAGGTCGAAGAACGTGTGGTTGAGCGACGGCAGCCACAGCAGCGCGAACACGAACATCAGCCCGAACGGCGCGAAGGGCGCCACCTGGCGCTTGATGTCGTACGACAGCCAGGGTTCGAGGACGCCGTAGCCGTCCAGGCCCGGCACCGGCAGGAAGTTCAGGATCGCCGCCGTCACCTGGAGCAGGGCGAGGAACGCCAGCGCGTACCGGAAGTCGCGGGGCACCCCGTCCAGGGCGTGCAGCCAGAAGGGCGCGGTGCACACCGCCGCGAACAGCACGTTCGTCAGCGGGCCCGCCGCCGAGATCAGGCTGTGCCGCCAGCGGCCCCGGATGCGGCCCCGCTCGATGAACACCGCCCCGCCCGGCAGACCGATCCCGCCCATGATCACGAACAGCACGGGCAGCACGACGCTGAGCAGGGCATGTGTGTAGGCGAGAGGATTGAGGCTCAAGTAGCCCTTGGATCGGACGGTGATGTCGCCTGCGTGCAGTGCGGTGCGCGCGTGTGCGTACTCATGGAGACAGAGAGATATCACCCAGGCCGAGGTGACGAAGAGGAAGACAGCGAGTCCTGGAGACGAAGCGAAACCTGCCCACACCGCCCATGCAGTGGCTGCCGTAACAGCACTGATTCCGAGGAATACCGGGCTGATCCGCTGTTCGCTCGTGCGGGAGGTGGTGGTCATGGGCGGGGCTCCTGGGACGTGGTGGCCGAACGGGGGAAGCTTCGATCGTGATGGTGGACGTGGAGACAACGACTCGCCCGGCTGTGAGTCTCCCGGAGCGGAGAAGCAGGGAGCGCGTGGGGCCCGGCAGCCGTGGGGGCTCGACTAACTCAGAAACTTCGCAAGGCGCTCCCTGAAGTCTTCGGGGATCTCCAGAACATGGCCACCGCGTTCTCGCGGGTGGCAGCTGACTGTGATGCCGGCCTGGATCAGATCCTCACCGATCTCGGTGGTTTCCATGCTCTGCCACCGCTCGGCGAAGGTGGCACCGAGCGGCACGAACCGCCAGTGATCCTCATCGGCCCCATGTGACGGATTGCTCGACTCGGCCTTGGCCTGGACACGTGGGACGTAGACGCGACGGGTGACAGGCGCATCTCCGATTGTCTGGATCAACATGTGCCGGATGGGAGTGACGATCTCCTCGTCCGGCAGGAACACGTAGCCGGGGCATGCCGGGGATCCGACTCGCGAAAGACAGCGGACTTTTTCGGTCATCCGGTACGTCCCGTCCTTGCGTCGCCTCCTTGACGTGTGCAGCTGCAGATTCTTGCCGCACCCTCCGCACTTGATCACGTTGAGGAGCGGGGTCCTGGGCGTTGCCGAGCGTCGGGTGACCGGGGAGGCAGAACGGGTCAAGGCGTCCTGAAGCCGATTGAAGGCATCTTGGTCCAGCACCGCTTCGGCTACGCGGATGGGACGGCCGTCCTGGTCGTTCACGAGGACTCGCTTCTTGTACTTCTTGCCGGCAACGTCCTCGCTGCGTGTCTTCCATCCCAGCAGGGTGGGAGACGTGAGAATTCCCTTGAGTGTGCGGGGATACCAGACGAAGTCCTTGCCGGACTTGTTTCGTTGGTACGTGTCCGCGGGTGCAGGCAGCCCGCGGTCTTCGAAGTCTCGGCAGATGGCATTGACCGGCTCCCCGTCAATGACGCGCCGAGCAGCTTCCCGGACAATGGCCGCCGTTTCCGGGTTGATCTCCAGGTAGCGTGCGCCGTCCTTCGCGTAGGTGCGATAGCCGAAAGGGGGTGAACTGCCGCCCCATCGCGTGGACGTGAGTAGGTGGGCACGTGCCGACGCAACCCGATCAGCGGCGGCACGGGCTTCCATCTGGGCGAATGTAGCGATCACGGTGGCTGTCTCCTTTCCCGTCGAACTCGTGAGATCGAATGGTTCGGTAGCGGAAACCAGCCCCTTGCGTCCGTGGCCCTCAGCCCACTCGATCATCTCGTGCAGGTCACCGACTCGGCGAACGAACCGGTCGAGTCGCCAGAAGACGATGACGTCGAATTCGGGTGCTCGGTCGTCGAGCCATCGGGAGAGTTCTGGACGCTTCCACGGCGGCACTGCGGTGGCGGAGACGGATAGGTCTTCGGCGACACCGACGACCTCCCAGCCACGTAACTCGCAGAAGGACCTGCACTCTTCGAGCTGCCGTGCAGGGCTGGTGGTCGATTCGGTCCGGACGGTCAGCCGGATGGCGATCAGTGCCCTGGGAGGTCGTTCCATGGCTTGAGGCTAGCGTGTTTGTATCTAAGGGACTGAGAGTTAGGTAAACCAAATGGCCGGACCTTTCCGGCGGTCCCGGATCCGAGAGGATGCGGGGATACGGGGAAAACGTCTCGCGGTCGCCCCCGGGTTCCGGAAGGGTGGGGGAATGGCACTGATGAGGGTGTTCTACGAGGACTGGCAGATGGAGTGCTGCGGCACGCCGTTCGCGGTGGGGGACGCGGTGGCCTGGAAGCTCGTCGCCTACGACGCGAAGGCCCCGCGGGACGGCGTCGGGTACGGCGCGCAGGCGTGGGTGGAGAACCACGGCGGCCCCGCCCGGCCGACCGCCGGGCGCGTGCGCTCTGTCGACCTGGTGCGGCAGGAGTACCTGGCTCACCACGACCCCCGCGCCGTCGAGCTTCCCGACCCGGAACCCGGGACGCTGGTCATCCGCGGGACCGGGCGCAAGCTGGAACCGGTGCCCGGCGGACGGACCCAGGAGCCCCTCGGCGCCTGCCCGAAGTGGTTCGACAAGTTCGAGGACGAGGAACCGCCACCGCGGCGGGTGCCGTACCGGGTCCGCCGTGCCGTCGGTGTCCTCGTCACCCTGGAAGTCACGGACGCCACCCCGCCGCAGCCCGGTGACCGGTTCTGACGGCACCGGAGACAATGGACCCTGTGCGCTATCGCCTCCTCGGCTCCACCCAGGCACTCCGTCCCGACGGCACGCAGCTCCCGGTCGGCGGGACGCGGCTGCGTGCCCTGCTCTCCGTGCTCGCCCTGCGGGCCGGCCGTACCGTGCCGGCAGGCGTGCTGGTGGACGAGGTGTGGGGCGCCGACCCGCCCGCCGACGCCGCCGGTGCCCTCCAGGCGCTGGTCGGACGGCTGCGCCGGGCGCTCGGCGCGGACGCCGTCGCCTCCGTCGACGGCGGCTACCGGCTCACGGCCACGCCCGACGACATCGACCTCGGCCGGTTCGACCGGCTGACCGGCGAGGGGCTGCGCGCCCTGGCCGACGGCGACCCGGCCAAGGCCGCGGTCGTCCTGGACGACGCCCTCGCCCTGTGGCGCGGCCCCGCCCTCGTCGACCTGCCCGACCACACCGCCGAGGCGGCCCGCTGGGAAACCCGCCGGCTCGACGCCCTGCGCGCCCGGCACACCGCCGCCCTCGCCCTCGGCCACGCCGAGCAGTCGCTGCCCGAGCTGACCGCCCTGTGCGACAGCCACCCCCTGGACGAGCCGCTCCAGGCGCTGCGCCTGCGCGCGCTGCGCGATGCGGGCCGCCCGGCCCAGGCGCTCGCCGCCTACCAGGACGTACGACGGCTCCTCGCGGACCGGCTCGGCTCCGACCCCGGGCCCGAACTGCGCGCGCTGCACGCAGAGTTGCTGGCCGGGCCCGCTGCGGAACCCGAGCCCCCCGCGCGCCCTCCGGCTCCGGAGGCGCTCGGCAACCTGCCCGCCCGGCTCACCTCCTTCGTCGGCCGTGAGGCCGACATCGAGGCCATCGGCGCCGACCTCCGGGCGGCCCGGCTGGTCACCCTGCTCGGCCCCGGCGGCGCCGGGAAGACCCGGCTGTCGCAGGAGGCCGCCGAGGCCGTACGGCACACCGCCCGGGACGGGGTGTGGCTGGCCGAACTGGCGCCCGTGGACGAGCCGGACGCCGTCCCGCAGGCTGTGCTCACCGCGATCGGCGCCCGCGAGACCGTGCTGTACGGCGCCGGTGTCGAGACCATGCGCGCGGCCGGCGACTGGGACGACCCCGTCGAACGGCTCGTGGAGCACTGCGCCCGGCGCCGGATGCTGCTCATCCTCGACAACTGCGAGCACGTCGTGGAGGCCGCCGCCCGGCTCGTGGAGCATCTGCTGGCCCGCTGCCCGCAGCTGACCGTGCTGGCCACCAGCCGCGAACCCCTCGGCGTGCCGGGGGAGTTGCTGCGGCCCGTGGAGCCGCTGCCGGAGCCGGTCGCGCTGCGCCTGCTCACCGAGCGGGGCGCCGCGGCCCGCCCCGGATTCAGCGTCGAGGGCGACCCGGCGGCCTGCGCCGAGATCTGCCGGCGGCTCGACGGCCTGCCCCTCGCGATCGAGCTGGCGGCGGCCCGCCTGCGCATGCTGACGCCCCGCCAGATAGCCGACCGGCTGGACGACCGCTTCCGGCTGCTCACCTCCGGCAGCCGCACCGTGCTGCCCCGCCAGCAGACCCTGCGCGCCGTCGTCGACTGGTCCTGGGAGCTGCTGGACGCGGACGAACGGGACGTCCTGTCCCGGCTGTCGGTCTTCGCGGGCGGCTGCGACCTGGCCGCCGCCGAGGCCGTGTGCGGCCCGGTCGCCCTGGACGCGCTCGGCTCCCTGGTCGACAAGTCCCTGGTGGTGGCCGCCCCTTCGGTGGACGGCGCGATGCGCTACCGGCTGCTGGAGACCGTCGCGGAGTACGCCGCCGAACGGCTGGCCGAGACCGGGCGCCGCGCCGAGGCCGAGCGCGCGCATCTGACGTACTACCGCGAACTCGCCCGCACCACCGACCCGTTGCTGCGCGGCCCCGAACAGAGCGCCGCCATCGCCCGGTTCCAGCTGGAGTACGAGAACCTGCGCACCGCCCTGCGGCACGCCGTCGCGCTCGGCGACGAGCAGGAGGGCCTGTGCCTGGTGCTGTCCCTGCACTGGTTCTGGCAGATGCGCGACCAGCGCCATGAGACCCGCGCCTGGAGCCGGGAGGTCATGGCGCTCGGCCCCGACCCGTTCGCCGAACCGGTGCGCCACGCCCAGCCCGTGTGGCAGCGCTGCACCGACGCCCCGCCGCCGTACACCGGCGAGGTCCTCGCCGAGGCCCGGCGCGGTGTCCACCTCGCCCATCTCGCCTGCATGGACACCGAGATGGAGGCCTGGCAGACCCCCGAGGCGCAGGCCAAGCTGCGCGTCGTCACCCAGGTCTACGAGCCCGGCCTGCCGCAGACCTGTCGCGCCCCGGGCATGATGTGGATCTTCGCCGAGATGCTGACCGGCGGCGCCGAACGGCTGCGGACGATCACCGACGCGGTCGTGCAGACCTGCCGGGACACCCCGGGCTTCGAGTGGGAGCTGGCCGGAGCCCTCTACCTGCGCGCCAACATCCTCGCCAACCGCACCGCGTGGGCGGGGGACGCCACCCGCGACGCCGACGAGGCCCTGGAGATCTGCCGCCGCCTCGGCGACGGCTGGGGCGCCGCCGAGGCGCTGTCCGCCCGCGGCGAGTCCCACGAGCGCAAGGGCGCCTACGAGCAGGCCGCCGCCGACTACTCGGAGGCCATCGAGCACGCCGAACGCCTCGGCGCCCGCGCCCAGCTGGGCATGCTGCGCTCCCGTCTCGGCAACGTGCTCATGGATGCGGGCGAGACCGAACGCGGCGAGCGGATGCTCTGGGACGTCGTCGCGAGCCACGACGGCTCCCACAACGAGGCCATGCCAGCCGCCCGGCTCTTCCTCGCCTGCTGGCTCGGCCTGACCGACCGGACGGGCGAGGCGCGCGAACAACTCCGGCTGCTGCGCGAAGAGTTCAGGATGTCGCACTTCATCGTGTTCGACGCCATGATCCTCGTCCAGGAGGCCTGGCTGGACACCCTCGACGGCCGGTCCGAGGACGCCCTGACCCGGGTCCGCAGGGCCTTGGGCCTGGCCGTGGACCCGCTGTCCGAGGCCGTCGTCCCGCACATGCACTCCATCTGCCTCACGGTCGCGGCGGCGGCCCTCGCCGGCGTCGACGGCGGCAGGCGCGCCGCCGACGCCGCCCGCTGCCTGGCCGCCGCCGACGCGCTGCTGCCGGGCGGCCATGTGTCCACCGGTGTGGAGAAGCGGGTGTACGACCTCACCGAGGAGTCCATCCGGGCCGCGCTGGACGAGGAGTCGTACACGGCGGCGTACGCCGAGGGCGGTGGCCTCTCCCTCGCGGAGGCCACCGCCCTGGTCTGACTCGGCGAACGTCAGATCTTCGTGCGGAACTTGTGGATGGCGACCGGTGCCATCACCGCGGTGATGCCCAGCGACCAGATGACCGTGACCCACACGTCGTGCGCGACCGGGCCGCCCAGCATGAGGCCGCGCGCCGAGTCCGCGAGCGTGGACAGCGGGTTGTAGTCGGTGAAGTGCTGCAGCCAGCCCGGCATCGACTTGGTCGGGGCGAAGATGGACGAGCCGAACTGGAGCGGGAACAGCACCAGGAAGCCCATCGCCTGCACGGACTGCGCGTTCTTCAGGACGACACCGAGGGTGAGGAACACCCACATGACCGACGAGGCGAACAGCGCGGCCAGGCCGACGGTCGCGAACAGGCCCGCCCAGTGGTGGATGTGGAAGCCGACCAGGACGGCGACGACCATCAGGATGGCCGTCGCGACCAGCATCCGGCCCAGCTCCACCGCGATCTTCGCGAACAGCACCGAGCCGCGCCCGATCGGCATCGACCGGAAGCGGTCCATGACACCGCTGTTGAAGTCCTGGCTGAAGCCGGTGCCGACGCCCTGCGACATCGTCATGCTCATCATCGCCAGCATGCCGGGGATGACGTACTGCACGTACCGGTCCTGACCGCCGCCCAGCGCCATCCCGATCGAGCCGCCGAAGACGTACACGAAGAGCAGCGTGAAGACGATCGGCATGAACACCGCGTCGAACATCGACTCGGGGTCCTGGCGGATCCACAGCAGATTGCGGCGGATCAGCGCGCCGGTGTGGCGCAGATGCCCGCGCAGCGGAATCCGCATGTCGCTGAGGTTGTCGGCGGGGGCGGCGACGTCGGCCGCGGAAACAGTGGTGGTGTTCGAAGGGGCGGCGCGAAGCGCCTCGGTCAGGGTGGTGGTGGGAGACGGGCGGGCGCTCATGCGGCGACCTCCTGGCGGGAGTCGGCGGCGACGGCGTCCTGCGCGTCACCGGCACGGTGGCCGGTGAGGGACAGGAACACCTCGTCCAGGCTGGGGAGTTCGGTGGTGACGGAGGAGAGGGTGATGCCGCGCGCGATGACCGCGCCGACCACAGCGGTCAGCTGCTCGTCGCTGAGGACCGGCACCAGCAGGGACCCGGTCTCGTTGTCCACGGCGGTGCTCGCGAGCCCGGTGACGCCCAGCTCGTCCAGCATCGTGGCGAGCGGGCTCAGCTCCAGCGGGTCGAGCGGCCGGATGCGCAGGGTGCGCCCGCCGACCTTGGCCTTCAGCTCCTCGATGCCGCCCTTCGCGATGACCTGGCCGCGGTCCACCACGGTCAGCTCGGAGGCGAGCTGCTCGGCCTCCTCCATGTACTGGGTGGTGAGCAGCACGGTGACGCCGTCGCCGACCATCGCCTTGACCTCGTCCCACACCTCGTTGCGGGTGCGGGGGTCGAGGCCGGTCGTCGGCTCGTCCAGGTACAGCACGGCCGGCCGGCCGATCATCGAGGCGGCCAGGTCCAGCCGCCTGCGCATACCGCCGGAGTACGTGCTCGCCGGGCGCTTGGCGGCCTCGGTGAGGGAGAACCGCTCCAGCAGCTCGTCGGCGCGGGCGCGGGCGTCCTTGCGGGGCAGGTCCAGCAGCCGCCCGATCATGTACAGGTTCTCCCAGCCCGGGAGCTTCTCGTCCACCGAGGCGTACTGCCCGGTGAGGCCGATGACCCGGCGCAGCTGCCGGGGCTGGCGTACGACGTCGTAGCCGGCCACGGTGGCCGTTCCGGCGTCGGGGGTGAGCAGGGTGGACAGGATGCGTACGAGGGTGGTCTTGCCGGCGCCGTTCGGCCCGAGGACACCCATCACGGTGCCCTCGCGGACGTCCAGGTCGACACCGTCCAGTGCCTTGGTCTCGCCGTAGTGCTTGACCAGTCCCCGTACGGTCACGGCGGAACGCCCGCCGGCGGGGCTGTTGTCGATTCGCGTCATGTGGAACACGCTGTCAGCGCCGACCGACAAACCGCCGACAGGTGACCGACAGCCACCGACAACTCCCCGACGACCACCGCAACCATCAATTGAGCCACCACGATGGCGAGCAACCACCTCCGCGAGAGCGGCGCCGGTTTAGGCGCAAAGCACGGCAGCCCGCCGACGGGGGAAGATCGGCGGGCTGCCTTTGTGCCGCAATGGCCTAGTGGACGGAGTGCTCCTCCAGCGGGAACGCCCCGCCGACGACGTCCTCCGCGAACTCCTTCACCGCGTTCCCCATGACCTCACGCAGGTTCGCGTACTTCTTGACGAACTTCGGGACCCGCCCGCTCGTCAGCCCGAGCATGTCGGTCCACACCAGCACCTGCGCATCCGTCTCCGGCCCGGCGCCGATACCGACCGTCGGGATGTGCAGCACCCGCGTCACCTCGGCCGCCAGCTCCGCCGGAACCAGCTCCAGGACGACCGCGAACGCACCCGCGTCCTGCACGGCCTTCGCGTCGCGCAGCAGCTGCTGTGCCGCCTCCTCGCCGCGCCCCTGCACGCGGTAGCCCATCGCGTTGACGGACTGCGGGGTCAGGCCGATGTGGGCCATCACCGGGATGCCGGCTTCCACCAGCAGCCGGATCTGTTCGTGCGAGCGCTCGCCGCCCTCCAGCTTGACCGCGCCGACCCCGGCGTCCTTCACCAGCCGGGTCGCCGAGCGCAGCGCCTGCACCGGACCCTCCTGGTAGGACCCGAAGGGCAGGTCGCCCACGATCAGGGCGCGCTGCGTGCCGCGTACGACGGCGGCGGACAGCATCGTCATTTCGTCCAGCGTGACGGGCACGGTCGTCTCGTACCCGAGGTGGCAGTTGCCCGCCGAGTCGCCGACCAGGATCACCGGGATCCCGGCCTCGTCGAAGACGGACGCGGTCATCGCGTCGTAGGCGGTGAGCATGGGCCACTTCTCGCCCCGCTCCTTGGCGAGGGCGAGGTCGCGCACGGTGATGCGGCGGGTGCCCTTCCCTCCGTACAGGGCCTTGCTGCCGTCGGAAGGCTTGTTCTGGGCAGCCGAAAGCTGCGTCATGGCAACGGCTCCTTCAGTCATCTCGAGGCGCCCTGACGGCGTCCCCGGATCGACTCCATGGTGGCACTTCGTGCCAAGGAGAGCCAGGGGGAGGCCCTGTGATCCCTTCGGCCGTGTCGACCGCGGCCGAAGCCCCGCCGCGCAATACCTCGGCAAAGGAATTTAGATACGAGACGGTGTCGTATCGAAATGAGCGTACGCTCGGACGCATGACAACGCCCGTCCCCGCTTCCCGGATACCGGAAGCCGTGCACCGGCGCCGTTGGGTGATCCTCGGCGTCCTGATGCTGAGCCTGCTCATCGTCGTGCTCGACAACTCGATCCTGAACGTCGCCGTGAAGACCATCGCGAGCCCCGCGCCGACCGGCCTCGGCGCCACGCAGAGCGAGATCGAGTGGGCGATCAACGCCTACACCCTGGCCTTCGCGGGCCTGCTGTTCACCGCGGGCCTGGTCGGCGACCGCCTGGGCCGCAAGAAGGTCCTGCTCGGCGGGCTGCTCGTGTTCGGCATCGGCTCGGCCCTGGCCGCCGAGTCCGGCTCCCCGGGGCAGCTGATCGCCTTCCGCGCCCTGATGGCCCTCGGTGCCGCGTTCGTCATGCCCGCGACCCTCGCGGTGCTCATGAACGTCTTCGAGCGCGACGAGCAGCCCAAGGCCATCGGCATCTGGGCGGGCGGTGTCGGCCTCGCCATCGCGATCGGGCCGATCACGGGCGGCTTCCTGCTCGACCACTTCTGGTGGGGCTCGGTCTTCTTCGTCAACGTGCCGATCGTGATCGTCGCGCTCGCCCTGATGCTGTGGCTGGTCCCCGACTCCCGCGATCCCAACCCGGGCCGTCTCGACCCCGTGGGCGTGGCGCTGTCCGTCGTGGGCCTGGTCCTGCTGGTCTACGGCATCATCAAGGGCGGTGAGCTGGCCGACTTCACCGACACCACCGTGCTGTCCACCATCGGTGCCGGTCTCGCCGTCCTCGCCGCATTCGTCGTCTTCGAGAAGCGCAGCGACCACCCGTCCCTGGATGTCACCTACTTCCAGAACAAGGTGTTCTCGGCCGCCATGAGCGCCATCGCGCTGGTGTTCTTCGCGCTGATGGGCGTCACGTTCTTCGGCGTCTTCTACACCCAGAGCGTGCGCGGCTACTCGCCGCTCCAGTCGGGCATGCTGATGCTGCCGCTGGCCGCCGCGCAGATGATCTTCGCGCCGCGCGCCCGGCTGGTCGTCCAGCGGTTCGGCAACAAGGCCACGACCACCGCCGGCCTGGTGCTGGTCGCCGCGACGCTCGCCGCGTTCGCGACCTTCGAGGCCGACACGCCGATCTGGCTGCTGGAGGTCGTCTTCTTCCTCATGGGCACCGGCATGGCGCACATCATGACGCCGATGTCCGTCGTCATCATGCAGACGCTGCCGCGCGAGAAGGCCGGCTCGGCCTCCGCGCTCAGCAACACCTTCCGCCAGGTCGGCGGCGCCCTCGGCATCGCCGTCCTCGGCTCGGTGCTCTCCGCCGCCTACCGCAACGGCATCGAGGGCAAGCTCGGCCTGCTGCCGCCGGGCCTGCGCGACAGCGCCGGCGAGTCCATCGAGGCCACGCTGGGCATCGCCCAGAAGCTCGGCCCCCAGGGCAAGGCGCTGGTCACACCCGCCGACGACGCCTTCCTGCACGCCATGCACGTCACCGCCCTGTGCGGCATGGGCGTCGCGCTGTTCGGCGCCGTGGTGGTCGCCCTGTTCCTGCCGGGCAAGCCGCCGGCCGGTCAGCAGAGCAGGCCGGAACCGGAGTTGGTGAACGCCGGGGACTGAGATCGAGCGGGACTCCACGGAAGAGGGAGGTGGTTGCGAGAGGATTGCCCGAGCGCAGCGAAAGGACGGATCGACGTGAGCCTTGTCAGCAGCCGGACTCGCCCGGACGGGCCCGCAAGGGGCCGCCCCCGCAGCGAGGCCGTGGAACGGGCCATTCTGGAAGGCGTGATGAAGCTCATGGAGGAGGGCGTGCCCCTCGCCGAGGTCTCCATCGAGCGCGTCGCGCGCACGGCCGGGGTCGGCAAGGCCACCATCTACCGCCGGTGGAGCGGCAAGGAGGAGCTGTTCGTCGACGTCATGCGCGCCGCCGAACCGCCCGACCCGGTGCTGCCCGGCACCTCCATGCGGGACGACCTCGTCGTGGTGCTGGAACACCTGCGGCTGCGCGGGCTGGTCAGCCGTTCCTCGGCGATCCTGCACAACGCGTACGCCCAGATGAAGTCCAGCCCCAAGATCTGGACGGCGTACCACGCCGCGGTCGTCGCGCCGCGGCGCACCCTCTGCCTCGAACTGCTGCAGCGCGGCCAGCGCAACGGCGAACTGCGCACGGACGTCGACCTGGACCTGGCCAACGACATGATCGTCGGCCCCATGCTGGTGCGCACCCTCATGCGCCCCGACGCCGACCTGCCCGAAGGCCTGTCGGAGAGCATCGTCGACACGGTCCTGGCCGGCCTACGGCCTGTCAGCTCGCCCGGGTCATAGCGCCGATCGCCTGAAGCGGGGCGGGCGCCAATGTGCGCGTTTCGTCACAGTCCACGCCGCTCACGGCGGTAACCGGAACTCCGGGCGTCGCCTTGTTCGTCCTCGTCTTGCGTACGGCCGTCATGGGACGGCAGGAGCGGAGCCGAACATCCCCTAGGGTCGGAAGAACACAGGGGCGACGGTGTGCACGGCAGGCAGTGAGGCAGACGGTATGGCGCAGCAGGCGTACATGACGGAGACGGACAACGGCGGCTCGGGGCCCGAGCGACCGTGGACCCGGATCCGGCGCCTGTTGCACCGCCTGTTCGAGGGCTGGCGCGGTGAGGCCAACATCTGGCGCCGCGGCCTCGTCCTCGCGGCGATCGCGCTGCTCCTCGCCCTGGTGATGCTGCTGCACGCGCACATCCCCAACGCCGTGGGCAACCTCGGCTCCCTCACCGAGACCTTCCTGCCCTGGCTGGGCCTGCTCATCCCGGTGCTGGTGATCCTCGGCCTGCTCCGCAGGTCCGCGACCGCGCTCATCGCGGTCGTCCTCCCGGCGATCGTCTGGCTGAACGTCTTCGGCGGGCTGCTCACCGACAAGACAGGCGCCGGCGGCGACCTCATGGTGGCCACGCACAACGTCAACGCCGAGAACCCCGACCCGGCGGGCACCGCGCGGGACGTGGCGGGCTCCGGCGCGGACCTGCTGGCGCTGGAGGAACTGCCCGCGTCCGCCGTGCCGGTGTACGAGAAGGCGCTGGCGGCGACGTACAAGTACCACGCGGTCGTCGGCACCGTCGGCCTGTGGAGCAAGTACCCGATGACCGGCGTCGAGGCCGTCGACATCAAGCTCGGCTGGAAGCGCGCGATGCGCGCGACGGTGACGACCCCGAAGGGTCCGATCGCGGTCTACGTCGCCCATCTCCCCTCGGTGCGCGTGAAGATGGCGGCCGGGTTCACCGCCCGCCAGCGCGACAAGAGCGCGGACGCGCTGGGTGAGGCGATCGCCGACGAGCCGCTGAAGCGGGTGGTCCTGCTGGGCGACCTCAACGGCACGATGAACGACCGCGCGCTGAAGGCCGTCACCTCGCAGCTGCGCTCCACGCAGGGCGCGGCGGGCAGCGGCTTCGGGTTCAGCTGGCCGGCGTCGTTCCCGATGGCCCGGATCGACCAGATCATGGTCAAGGGCGTCGAGCCGGAGAGCTCCTGGACCCTGGCCCGGACGGGCAGCGACCACCTCCCGGTGGCGGCCCGAGTGAAGCTGGACACGTCCTCGTAACCAGCCGGAATACTGGGCCTGAGAGACTTTGTTCCGTACCTGAACATAATAGGTGCGGAACTCCGCTCTCCCGCTTCTCCTTCGAAAGGCACAGGCCCTTCATGCCCCTGGCCCTGCTCGCCCTGGCCGTCGGCGCTTTCGGTATCGGCACGACCGAGTTCGTGATGATGGGCCTGCTGCCCGACGTCGCGGACGACCTGCACATCTCGATCCCCACCGCCGGGCACCTGGTCTCGGCGTACGCCCTGGGCGTGGTGATCGGCGCCCCGCTGCTGGCGGCCCTGACCGCGCGGATGTCCCGCCGCACGGTCCTGATGGGCCTCATGGCCCTGTTCGTCGCGGGCAACGCGCTCTCCGCCCTCGCCCCCGGCTACGACTCTCTCCTGGCCGCCCGCTTCCTCAGCGGCCTGCCGCACGGGGCCTTCTTCGGCGTCGGCGCGGTCGTCGCCACGGCGATGGTCCCGCCGGAGCGCAAGGCCCGCTCGGTGTCCCTGATGTTCCTGGGCCTGACCGTCGCCAACATCGCGGGCGTGCCGGTGGCGACCCTCATGGGCCAGCACCTGGGCTGGCGGGTGACGTTCCTCGGCGTCAGCGCGATCGGCATAGCGGCGATAGCGTCGCTGGCCCTCCTGATCCCGCGGGATCGGACCGCAGCCCCCGAGACGGGCCTGCGCGGCGAACTGGCCGCGCTGCGGTCGGTGCCGGTGTGGCTGGCGCTGGGTACGACGGTGGCGGGCTTCGGCGCGCTCTTCGCGGCGTACAGCTACGTCACGCCGATGCTGACGGAGGCGGCGGGCTACGCCGAGGGCAGCGTGACCCTGCTCCTGGCCCTGTTCGGCGTGGGCGCGACGGCGGGCAACCTGCTGGGCGGACGCCTGGCGGACCACTCCCTCCGCGGCACCCTCTTCGGCGGCCTGGCCGCGCTGGCGGCGGTACTCCTGCTCTTCCCCCTCCTCATGCGCGCCGAGTGGAGCGCGGCCGTTGCGGTGACCCTGCTGGGCATGGCGGCGTTCGTCACCGGCTCCCCGCTGCAACTGATGGTCATGGAGAAGGCATCGGCAGCCCCGTCCCTGGCGTCCTCCGCCAACCAGGCGGCCTTCAACCTGGCCAACGCCGGCGGCGCCTGGATCGGCGGCTTGGCGCTGGCTGCGGGCTTCGGGGTTACGTCCCCGGCTCCGGCGGGTGCGGCCCTCGCCGTCCTCGGCCTGGGCGTGGCGAGCGTGGCGTACGCGGTGGACCGGCGCCGGGAGACTCCGCCGGCGGGGCGGGAACGGGTGGTCGCGACGCACGTACCTGAGCAGCAGGGCGCGCTGCACGGCTGACCCAGGGGGTGAGGGCGGGCCGGTGCCGGGTCGGTTGCCGTTGGGTCAGCGGGCAGCGAGGAGGCCGTCCACCAGGGCTCGGAGCCCATCGAGGTAGGTGTTCTCGGCGGTCAGTGGTGCCCAACGGTCGGCGACCTGCGCCAAGCGCGGTAGCTCGCTCGGGTCGAGGTCGGCGAAGACTCGTTCGCGGTAGGTGGGGCGGTCGTCTGTGCGCCGCCGGGCTGCCGCCGTCCGGACCACGATCTCTCCGGCGGTGTAGTACCAGATCGCGCGGTATCCGTGTACGGCCTGCTCGGAGGTCAGTCCGCATTCGATCAGACCGTCGATGATCTGCTCGACGAACCACAAGGCGGATGTGGACATCAGGTCGTCGGCGGTGAGCACCTCCGCGATCCACGCGCAGGCGGCGAGCGCCTCGTGGATCGCGGCAGCGGCGACGACGACGCGCTCGCGAGGCTGGGCGGGCAGTTCGGGTCGGTGCAGCGCCCGCGCGGCGTAGTCGTCCAGCAGCAGGACGAGCAGTTCTTCCTTGTTGCGGACGTGGTGGTAGAGCGCCATCGGCGTGCTGCCGATCTCCGTGGCCAGACGCCGCATGGTCAGCCGGTCCACGCCTTCCGCGTCCACGATCCGGCGGGCCGTTGCGATGATTTCCTCGCGGGAGATGCGGGGAGGTCGGCCGAGGGCTTTGCGCGGTACGGACGGTTGCGGCATGCCCATCATCATCCCCCAGGCGTCGAGGGCCGTTGCCCAGTTCGCCGTCGCCTTGGACCTGTCGGTGGTCAACGTCGCCCTGCCCGCCATGCGCACCGCGTTAGGGTTCGCACCGCTCGACCTGTCGTGGGTCGTACACGTATACGCGCTCACGCTCGGCGGATTTCTGCTGCTGGGTGGCCGCGCATGCGACCTGTACGGCCGGCGTCGGCTCTTCGTGCTGGGCCTGGCCGCCTTCGGGCTGTGCTCGCTTGTGGGCGGGTTGGCCCAGGCCCCCTGGCAACTGATCGCTGCCCGCGCCGGTCAGGGCCTGGGAGCCGCCGCAGCCACCCCGGCCACGCTGGCGATGCTCACCACCACGTTCACCGAGGGCCCGCAGCGCGTACGCGCGCTCGGAGTGTGGAGCGGGGTGAACGCAGCGGGCGGAGCGCTGGGGGTGCTGGCGGGTGGTCTGGCCGGCAGATGCGCTGCCGGGCCACCACAACCGTGATGGGGCATGTTGGGCTGCGCAGGCTGTGATTGGTGAATTCGTCCCAGGCGAGCAAGGGGGAACGCCTGCACGTCACGCGCCTTCACGCTGCACGGGTGGAACAGATCCACCGATCACGCAAAGGGGCGTGAGGTCCGAAGACCCCACGCCCCCTCCGCTCAGCGGATCAGCGCGTCACCGAAACTCAGTGGCGGCGGAACGACTGCACGTACCCGCCCGCAGGCGTACCCACGCCGGTCACGTCGTCGTAGCCCTTCACGGCCTTCAGCGAGCTGTCCTTGCCGAGGCTGCGGACCGAGGTCGCGAGGCCGCCGGTGGCGTCGTAGCGGTTCACGAAGTCGATGCGGGCGACCGCCAGGTCGGAGCCTGTCGGGTTGTCCGTGACGTCGTGGAAGGCGCCCTTCTTGCCGTACTTGGCGTAGATCGCAGGGTTGGCGAAGCCGATGGCCTTGCCGCCCTTCGCCTCCTGGGCCAGGGCCTGGATCGCCGCGATCACCGGCGCGGCCAGCGAGGTGCCGCCGATGCGGTACTCGCTGTACTGCTCCGTGCCGTCCGGGAAGGTCTGGGTCTGACCCACCAGGAAGCCGGTGTTGGGGTCGGCGATGGCCGCGATGTCCGGGACGACGCGGTTGCCGTCGGCGCTGTTGGCCTTGGCGAGCGAGTCCGGGACGACGCCCTTCTGGTAGTACGGCTGCCCCACGGTCTTGCTGGTGCCGCCGCCCGCGCCCGAGTTGAACGCGCCGGGGAAGTTGGTCCAGGACTTGCCGTCGGCGGACAGGACCGCCTTCTCGGTGCCCCAGCCGGTCTCCCACTGGTACGTGTTGTCCTTGCCGACGGCCAGCGAGGTACCGCCGACCGCGGTCACCCAGGCGGAGTTGGCCGGGGTGTCGACCTGCTTCGTACCGGTGTTGGCGACCTGGTCGCCGTCGTCACCGGAGGAGAAGTAGAAGCCGATGCCCTGGACCGCGCCCAGCTGGAAGACCTGGTCGTACGCGGCGGCCAGGTCCGGCGTCTGGTTGGCCTCGACGTCGCCCCAGGAGTTGGAGACGATGTCGGCCAGGTGGTTGTCGACGACCTTGCTGAGCGAGTCGAGCAGGTCGGCGTCGTAGCAGGACGCCGCACCGACGTAGGTGACGTCGGCGGCCGGCGCGACCGCGTGCACGGCCTCGACGTCGAGGGTCTCCTCGCCGTACCAGCCGGCCGCGCCGCACTCCTTGGTCTTGGTGTAGTTCTTCGGCAGCGACTGGTGCAGCTGACCGGTCTTCCAGGCCGCGTCACCGTTCTTCATCGCGTAGGTGCCCGCGTCGAAGGCGATGGTCGGCGAGGCGTACGCGTCCGTGATGGCGATGCGCACGTTCTTGCCGGTGTAGGTGCCCGCGCCGTAGGCGGCGCGCAGCTGCTTGCCGGTGTAGCCCTTGATGGCGTACGGGATCTTCTGGCCGTACGCGTCCGGCAGCGTGCTCGCGATGTTCGAGCCGTAGTACGAGGAGAACGGCCCGGAGTTCTTGAACACGGCGTCCGGCGGCGGCAGCTGGTCGTCGTGGGTCGACTTGTGCGGGGCGGTGTCCAGACCGGTGACGGTCAGGACGGCGCCCTTCAGGCCGGCCGGGACGGAGGCGGTCTTCGCCGGGGCGCGGTAAACCTTCGAGCCCTTGGCGTAGTTGCGCAGCTGGGTGCCGAAGGCCTTCTCGGCGGCGGCCACGTCACCGGAGACGGAGACGTAGTGCGCGGTCACGTCGGTGACGGTCAGTCCGGCCGACTTCAGCCAGGACTTGACGGCGGCCACCTGGGCCTTGGTGGCCCCGAAGCGGGCCTGCGTCTTCTTGGCGTTCAGGTACTTGCCGTACAGCGGAGAGCTGGGGTCGGACACGGCCTTGGCGTAGGCGGCGAGTCCGGCCGCGTCCCGCCCGGCCAGGTAGACCCGGGCGTGGACCTGGGCGTTGTCGGCTGCGGCGCCCTTGTCCGCCGTGGCAGTGGCCCACGCGGGCTTGGTGCCCGCCAGCGCATTACGGGCCGGGCTGTCCGCGGCGTGCGCCGCGGGTATGCCCAGCGCCAGCGCGCCGGCGATCATGGGCAGTGTCGCTGCCATGCTCACGCTGGCGCGCACCTTGGCGCGGTTGGATCTCATAGAACCCCCTGCGATGCGGTTCGCATGCATGTAGTGGTCGGTACGTCGTGGTTCCGGGCACCGGCCCGCGGCGGCGTCGGCCGGCGAATGGATCACACGATGGTGGCCACTCTTTCGATGAACCGTTCATGTCAGGGGAACGTAAAAGTCAAGAGAAGCTCAAGTAATCGTCAACCGGGGTGATTTGAGCCTTTTATCCTTACGGCGGTGTTACGAACGGGGTTGTGCGCCCCGTTCCTTGAGCATGCCGGCCATCACCTGGAGCTCCGACTGCTGCGCGTCGACCATGCCCTGCGCGAGCCGCTTCTCCACGCCGACCTTGCACTTGACGACACACCCCTCGGCCATGTGGATGCCGCCCTTGTGATGGTTCGTCATCAGCTGGAGGTAGAGGATCTCCGCCTGCTTGCCCTTCAGCGACTGGAGCTTCTTCAGGTCGGTGTTGGTCGCCATGCCAGGCATCAGCGCGCCGTCCTTGCCGTCGGCCATGTCGCCCATGCCCATCCAGGTCATCGGCGGCTCGGCGGACACCTTCGGCAGCCCCCACAGATCCAGCCAGCCCAGCATCATGCCGCGCTGGTTGGACTGCGTCTGCGCGATGTCGTAGGCGAGGCGTCGCACGTCCGCGTCGGTCGTGCGGTCGCGGATGATGTACGACATCTCCACGGCCTGCTGATGGTGCACGGCCATGTCCCGTGCGAACCCGGCGTCCGCCGACTCCGCACCCGGCGTGTCGTCCCCGCCGCCCTCGGCGAGCGAGTAGGTGACCGCGCCGGCCGCGACGAGCACTGCCGCCGCGGCTCCCGCGATCCAGCCGACGTGCCGCCGCATCACTTCATGGCTCCGCCGGTGCAGGAGGCGCCCGGCTCGGGCGTCTGCTTGCCCTGCACGTAGGTGGAGAAGAACTTGTTCACCTCGGGGTCGCTCGCGCTCTTCACGTTCACCTGGTGGCCCCAGGCCGACAGGGTCAGCGGGGCGGCCTGGTTCTCGTACGGGCTCATCAGCGAGTACGGCGTCTTCTTGACCTTGGCGGCGAGCGCGTCGACGTCGGCCTTGTTCGCCTTGCTGGTGTACGTCACCCAGACCGCGCCGTGCTCCAGGGCGTGCACCGCGTTCTCGTCCTGCACCGGCTTGGTGTAGACGTCGCCGTTGCAGTTCAGCCAGACCGGGTTGTGGTTGCCGCCGACCGGCGGGTGCATCGGGTACGACACCTTGCCCGTGACGTGCGTCCGGCCCAGCTTGCCGGACCAGGTCTTCACGCCGTCCGCGGCGGTGACCCAGTGCCCGGAGGCTTCGTTCTTGCTGTCGTCGGACTGCGAGTTCACGAGGACCACGCCGCCGACCACCAGACCGGCGACTATCACCACGGACGCGCCGATGGTGAGCGCCCGGCCGCGGCGCTCGCGGGCGCGCTCGGCGCGCCGCATCTCCTCTATTCGCGCCTTGCGCGCCGCGCTGCTCTTGTTCTTGGCGGAACCCATGAGACGTGTCCTTCTGGGGGGAAAGGGGCGTGGACGGTGGGGCGCACCGATCGTAATGCGCCAGACGTGTCCCACCGTAGGCAAGGGCAGGATATCCACCGGATAAATTTGAACCCCGGATGCCCATTACCTACCCTCGCGGTATGCGGCTGCTCCGCTCCACCGATCTGGCCCTGCGCTTCCTCATGCGCCTCGCCACGGTCGGCGACACCACGCCCACGACCCGCCAGGTGGCGGAGGACATGGGCGTGCCCTACACGCATGCCGCGAAGGTCGTCGCCGAGCTCCAGCACCTGGGCCTGGTCGACGCCCGCCGGGGCCGGGGCGGCGGCCTGAGCCTCACCGAGCGGGGCCGCACGGTGTCCGTCGGCAAGGTCGTGCGCACCTTCGAGGGCGACGGCGAGGTGGTCGAGTGCGAGGGGGAGCACCCCTGCCCCCTGAACACCGGCTGCCGCCTGAGGGGCGCGCTGCGCCGGGCCCAGGAGGCGTTCTTCGCCACGCTCGACCCGGTGACGATCGAGGAGATCGTCGCCGAGCCGACGGGCCCGCTGCTCCTGGGCATCTCCAGCAGGCCGCCGGCCGCCTAGGCCCTGTCGTCAAATTCCCGCCTGCCCCGCGGCGTCTGGCACGCACGCTCGCCGCGTTGCCGGAGCGCCCACGTGACTCCGCCACGCGGACGCTCCGGCGCCTTGCGATCGCACGCACCAGACGCCGCGGGGCCCGCCCTGCGGGCGGACGACGGGAATTTGACGACAGGACCTAGCCCTGGGCCAGCCACAGGTCCGGGCCGAACACCTCGTAGTGGATGTCGGCCGGGGCCACGCCCTGCTCGATCAGCTGGGCGCGGACCGCGCGCATGAAGGGCAGCGGGCCGCACAGGTACGCGCGCGTGCCCGCCGGTACGTCGATGCCGGCCAGGTCGACCAGTCCGGTACGGGTGCCGGGCTCGGCGTCGCGCTCGTAGAAGAGGTGCACGGACGCCTCGGGCAGCTTCCCGGCGTATGCCACGTGGTCGGTGCGCAGGGCGTGGTCGGCGGGGGAGCGGTCGCCGTGCACGACGGTGACCGGGGCGCGGTGGCCGTCGGCCGCGAGCGCGGCGAGCATCGCCACCATCGGGGTCACACCGATGCCCGCGGAGGCGAGCAGCAGGGGACGGTCGCCGGTGGCGCCGAGCACGAGGTCGCCGTACGGCTCGGACAGTTCGACGACGTCGCCCTCGCGCACGTGCGCGTGGAGGTGGCTGGAGACCTCGCCGTCGGGCGCCGTACCGTCGTGCACGCGCTTGACGCTGATCTGCCGGACCGTCTCGCCCGGGGCCCCGGAGAGGCTGTACTGGCGTATCTGCCGGGCGCCGTCCGCAAGGGCGACGCGGACGGAGACGTACTGCCCGGCGCGGAAGCCGGCCACCGGACCCCCGTCCACCGGCCGCAGCCGGAAGGTGGCGACGTCCGCGGTCTCGGCGACCCGCGTCACGACCTCCCACTCCCGCCACACGGGCCCGCCGCTCTCCTCGTACAGCCGCCGCTCGATCGCGATGAGCGCGTTCGCCATCAGCCAGTAGACCTCGTCCCAGGCCGCCGCCACCTCGGGCGTGACAGCCTCGCCGAGGATCTCGGCGATGGCGGCGAAGAGGTGCTCGTGGACGACCTCGTACTGCTCGGGCCTGACGCCCAGGGAGGCGTGCTTGTGCGCGATGCGGCTCAGCAGGGCGTCGGGCCGCTGGTCCGGGTGGTCCAGCAGATGCACGGCGAAGGCGGCGATGGAGCCGGCGAGGGCCTGCTTCTGGGCGCCGGAGGCCTGGTTGCCCCGGTTGAACAGGTTCCGCAGCAGCTCGGGGTGGGCGGCGAAGAGGCGGGCGTAGAAGCGCTCGGTGATCTCGCCGATGGCTCCGGCGACGGCGGGCAGGGTGGCGCGGACGGTGGCGGCGGACGGCTCGGTCAGCATCGGGACTCCTCTGATCGGGGCTGATCAGGACGGGATGAAAACTTGCATCTGCGATGCAAATTAATAAAGTTGCATCTGAGATGCAACTTAAATCGGGGTGGGGTCCCTCACGCGGCACTTGGGCCGGTCGGCCCTTGTGCGGAAGCCGGATCGGCCATTACGGATACCGGTCCGAGCAGGCAAGATGGGCGACAGAGCAGTACACCTGCCGGACGACAGGCGTTCAGCCCGAAGACGCTCGTGCGATCAAGGTCTGCAACGCGCATGAAATGGTGTTGTGGTGGGATGCTCAGGTGCCCGACCGCCTCCCGTGCTACGGCGGACAGGCGGCCTGACCAGCAAGGATGGGGAAGCGGAAGATGGACAAGCAGCAGGAGTTCGTGCTCCGGACCTTGGAGGAGCGCGACATCCGGTTCGTACGCCTGTGGTTCACGGACGTGCTGGGCTTCCTCAAGTCGGTCGCCGTGGCCCCCGCCGAACTGGAGCAGGCCTTCGACGAGGGCATCGGCTTCGACGGCTCCGCCATCGAGGGCTTCGCCCGCGTCTACGAGTCCGACATGATCGCCAAGCCGGACCCCTCCACCTTCCAGATCCTGCCCTGGCGTGCCGAGGCCCCCGGCACCGCCCGCATGTTCTGCGACATCCTCATGCCGGACGGCTCCCCGTCCTTCGCCGACCCGCGCTACGTACTCAAGCGCGCCCTCGCCCGCACCTCCGACCTGGGCTTCACCTTCTACACCCACCCGGAGATCGAGTTCTTCCTGCTGAAGGACCGCCCCCTCGACGGCTCCCGCCCCACCCCGGCCGACAACTCGGGCTACTTCGACCACACCCCGACCAACGTCGGCATGGACTTCCGCCGCCAGGCGATCACCATGCTGGAGTCGATGGGCATCTCGGTCGAGTTCTCCCACCACGAGGGCGCCCCCGGCCAGCAGGAGATCGACCTGCGCTACGCCGACGCGCTCTCCACCGCCGACAACATCATGACGTTCCGCCTGGTCATGAAGCAGGTCGCGCTGGAGCAGGGCGTCCAGGCCACCTTCATGCCGAAGCCGTTCTCCGAGCACCCCGGCAGCGGCATGCACACGCACCTCTCCCTCTTCGAGGGCGACCGGAACGCGTTCTACGAGTCCGGCTCCGAGTACCAGCTCTCCAAGGTCGGCCGCTCCTTCATCGCGGGCCTGCTCAAGCACGCGGCGGAGACCTCCGCGGTCACCAACCAGTGGGTGAACTCCTACAAGCGCATCTGGGGCGGCGCCGAACGCACCGCCGGCGCCGGCGGTGAGGCCCCGTCGTACATCTGCTGGGGCCACAACAACCGTTCGGCCCTCGTCCGCGTCCCGATGTACAAGCCCGGCAAGACCGGCTCCGCGCGCATCGAGGTCCGCTCCCTCGACTCGGGCACCAACCCGTACCTGGCCTACGCCGTCCTCCTCGCCGCCGGCCTGAAGGGTGTCGAGGAGGGCTACGAGCTGCCGCCGGGCGCCGAGGACGACGTCTGGGCCCTCTCCGACGCCGAGCGCCGCGCGATGGGCATCGAGCCCCTCCCGCAGAACCTGGGCGAGGCCCTCTCCCTCATGGAGCGCAGCGACCTGGTCGCCGACACCCTCGGCGAGCACGTCTTCGACTTCTTCCTGCGCAACAAGCGCTCCGAGTGGGAGGAGTACCGCTCGGAGGTCACGGCGTTCGAGCTGCGCAAGAACCTGCCGGTGCTGTAGGCGCAGGTCAGGGCCGGCTTTCGGCGAAACGACCTCTTGGGGCCGGCGGTCGCGGACCGCCGGCCCCGAAGTGTCCTGCACCTGTGCCGGATGTGGTCCGGCGCTCATGGGGCGAGCTGTGACTGCCCGCTCGTATCGTGAAAGGAGACGCAGCTGTGCCGTAGCAAGGCAGGGAAGTCATGAAGGTACCGGCGGTCGACTACGCGGCGGTGTTCCAGGCCCTTCCCGGGGCGGTGGCGCTGGTGACCCCGGAGCTGATCTACGCGGACGCCAACGCAGAGTTCTTGCGCATCCGGGGCCGCCCCCGCGAGCAGGTGATCGGCCATTTCCTGCCCGAGGACCATCCCGAAAAAGACCCCGTCGAGCCTCTCCTGCTCAGGATTCTGGCGTCACTGCGCCGGACGGCGGACACCGGTGAGCGCAGCATCGTGGCGCTGCAGCGCTACGACGTGGAGGACCCCGAGCAGCCCGGGGTCTGGGACGAGCGGTACTTCAACCTGACCAACGTTCCCGTGTTCGGACCTGACGGGCGGGTGACGCTGCTGCTGCACCGGGTGGAGGACGTCACCGAACTCATCCGCGCCCGTGAAGTCGCGCTGACCCTGCAACAAGCCATGCTGCCCGCTCCCCGCCCGGTCGGTCGGCATCCGGCGGCCGTACGCTACCGGCCCGCCGCCGAAGCGCTGAATGTGGCCGGCGACTGGTACGACCTGGTCGACCTGCCCGGCGATCGCATCGCCGTCGCCGTCGGTGACGTCGTCGGCCACGGCCTGCCCGCCGCCGGCGTCATGGGACAGCTGCGCAGCGCCCTCACCGCCGTCTCCCTCGTCGCCGAAGGCCCCGCCCGCGCCCTGGAAGTCCTCGGGCTGTACGCGCGCACCGTCGACGGCGCCGAGAACACCACCGTGGCCACGGCATTCATCGACTGGGAGACCCGCACCATCACCTACAGCAGTGCCGGCCACCCCCCACCCGGGCTCCTGCAGAGGGACGGGACCGTCGAGTTCCTGGACCAGGCCACCGACCCGCCACTGGCCGCCCGCCCTGAACACGCCCCCCGGATCCAGGATGTCGCGGCCTTCTGCGAGGGCGCCGTTCTCGTGCTCTACACCGACGGCCTGATCGAACGCCGCCGCGAAGACATCGACACCGGCCTCGCCCGGCTCGCCGACTCCCTGGCCCGCCACCGGGCGGACGACCCCGAAGCCCTCGCCGACGCCGTGCTCGACGACCTGCTCCCACCCGGTGGCGCCACCGACGACACCGCCCTGGTCATCGTGCGCCTGTGAACCCGGCCCGCTACGCCTCGGCCCGTTGGGTGATGGCTGCCTCGGTGCGGTCTCCCAGGAACTCGTACCACCGGCGTTCCAGGCAGACGTAGCGCACGTCCGCCTCGACGAGGCTGAGGAAGCCCGCCACGGTCTCGGTGAGACGTTGCTGCAGCCCGGCGTCGGCCAGCGCTCCGTCCTCGGTGAAGGCCTGGTAGCTGTCGGCCACGCTGAACATGTCCGGGTAGACGCGGGTGCCCAGGTGTTCCAGGGGAATCCTCAGGGCCCACAGCCCGCGGTTGCCGCCGACCAGGGACGGCGAGGCGGAGACGAGCATCGCGTGCTTGGTCTTGAACGGCTGCGGCCGGACACGGGAGACCCAGTCGATCGCGTTCTTCAGTACTCCCGGCACGGAGGCGTTGTACTCCGGTGAGGAAATGACGAAGGCGTCGCTCTGCTCAAGCCGGTCGCGCAGGGCGAGGGCGCCGCGCGGCAGCCCTTCGTCGGCCTCCCTGTCGCCGTCGTACAAGGGCATGTCGAAGTCGCGCATGTGGGCGAGGTCGACGGTGGCACCGGTGTCGGAGATGAGCCGGGCCACGAGGGAGGCGAGGCGGGCGTTGGCCGAATCGGCCCGCAGCGCCGCACCGAAGACCAGGAATCGCAGGGGGCCGGGATGCGTGTCTGTGGGCATGGGTCCGTCCTTTTGTCGCGGGCACGCGCCTTTGGCGAGGCGCCCCGATGACCAGTGTGGTTCCGAGGGGGCCGACGCGCGACCGACAGAGGGCCGCGCGGTGGCGCCCGCTCGCTCGCAGGCACACCGTGGAAACGTAGGAGGCTTCCCACCCAGGAGGACGTGATGCTGCGGCAGACCCGACTGCCCGGCGAGACCGAGGAGCAGCTCGTCGCCCGCGAGGAACTCCGGCTCGCCGAGATCGAGCTCATGCGGCACCGGGAGAACGTCGCGGCCCTGCGCCGGTCACTGCCCCCGGGCCCCGCCGTCGACGACTACCGCTTCCTCGAAGGCCCGGCCGCCCTCGACCTGGGCGACACCCCCGTCCGCGAGGTCGCCCTGAGCGAGCTGTTCACCGCGCCGGACCGCCCGCTGATCATCTACCACTTCATGTACGGCAAAGGGCAGACCGACCCCTGCCCGATGTGCACCCTGTGGATCGACGGCTTCAACGGCGTAGCCCACCAGATCGCGCAGAACGCCGACTTCGCCATCGCCGCCGCGGCCGACCCGCCCACCCTGCGCCGGCACGCCCGCAACCGGGGCTGGTCCCGGCTCCGGCTGCTCAGCTGCGGTGACAGCACCTTCAAGTACGACCTCGGCAGCGAGGACGAGGACGGCGCACAGGACTCCACCGTCTCGGTCTTCACCCGGGACGCCGACGGCACGGTCCGCCACTTCTACTCCGCTCACCCGCGCATGGCCGAGGACATCGACCAGCGCGGCATCGACCTGCTCAACCCCGTCTGGCACCTCCTGGACCTGACACCGGGCGGGCGTGGCGACTGGTACGCCGGCCTGGACTACTGACGGTCAGGACACCGCCCCCGTGTCCCCGAGGAAGGCCGGAGACACGGCCGAGCGGGCGATCCGCCGCGGCTGCCCCGACCCGTCCGCCGGAACCTGGTACAGATCGGCGCCGAAGTCCCCGGGCAGGGCGTAGACGATCGTCCGGTCGTCCTCCCACACGGCCTGGTCGTCCACGCTGCGGGACACCCCGAGCGGGGTCTCCCTCATCGTCCGCAGATCGAGCACGTAAAGACGCCAGGGAGCATCCTTGGACAGGCCCTTGACGCGCTTCTTGAACGCGATGCGGGTGCCGTCGGGCGAAAGCGAAGGACACTCGACGTTGGTGTGCACGGTGGTGACCGTACGGGCACGCAGATCCCCGCGGATCAGGTACGTCTTCCCCTTGGTCGCCATCGTGGCGTAGAAGGTGCGGTCGTCCGACGCGAACGTCACCCCCCAGAAGTTCGCGTCCGCGGACCGGTACGAGTGCCCGTACTTGATGATCCGGAAGGTCTCCAGGGACGAGATCAGCTCGCCTGTGCGGGTGTCCACGATCGCGGCGCGCGTGGAGAAGTTCGTACCGGCGTACGAGTCACCGCCCACGAACGCCGTCCACGCGGCGTAGTGCCCGGTGGGGGAGACCCGGGCGCGGGAGGGGATGCCGGGAACGTCGTAGCGG
The DNA here is from genome assembly GCF_053592475.1 of Streptomyces sp. NPDC002671. NCBI lineage: Bacteria > Bacillati > Actinomycetota > Actinomycetes > Kitasatosporales > Streptomycetaceae > Streptomyces > Streptomyces sp. NPDC002671. Next base: position 58,712 of record NZ_JBSFVU010000007.1, on the reverse strand, counting down.
TCGCGCTCCTTCAGGCGGGCGTCCAGGATCAGTGCACGGTAGGTGTCCGAGACCGGCCCGTGCACCGCCTGGAGACACACTCCGGTGCCCGAAGCGGCGTAGAACCGCAGGCACTTGACCCCGGAGGCGGTACGCGGACCGGCCGGGTCGTTCGCCGGGACCGACACCAGCTCGTCGCGATGGGGCCCCCACGCCATGTTCCGGAAGACCATCCGCCCGTGCTCTGTCAGGGTCACCGTGCCGGGGGTGATCTGCGGGCCGCCCGCCTGGGTGTGGTTGCGGCGGTCCGCCCGCGCCGAGGCGTGCAGCACGGACGCCACCCCGACCGCCGCCAGGGCGACGACGGCCGAGAGCAGGACGAGGATGCGGGTGCGTACGGTCATGCGGTCGAGGTGCCTTCCCGTTCGTTTCGCGGTCGCAGGGTGAGGGAGTACGCGGCACACGCCGCCAGCGCCACCGCTGCCCCGGCCAGCGCCGTACGGTCGCCCCACGCCGTCCAGGCCGCGCCGAACAGCAGCGAACAGGCGAACCGGGTCATCGCCTGCCCGGTCTGTACGAGCGCCAGCCCGGAGGAGCGCAGTGCCTCCGGCACGCTCGCCGAGGCCACCGCCATCAGTACGCCGTCGGTGGCCGCGTAGAAGCCGCCGTGCAGGGCGAGCACGACGTACGGCAGACCGCTCCCGTGCCACGAGGTGAGCAGCAGCGCATACGCCAGCAGCAGCGCGCCATGACCGGCCAGGAACACGGTCCACCGGCCCACCCGGTCCGCTAGCCGCCCGAGCGGCACCGCGAGCAGCAGGAACGCGGCGGCCGTGCCGAGCGGCAGCAGCGCGAACCAGCGGTCCGGGACCCCGAGCCTGCGCTGCAGCAGCAGGTACACGAACGAGTCGCTGACCGTGGCGAGGCCCAGCAGCAACGCGCACACGGTGATCCGCCGCAGATCGCGCTGCCCAAGCAGCCCCACGGCGGCCCGCAGGGTGGGACGCTCGGCCGGTGTCTCCTGCTTCCCCCTGGCCCCACCCGGCACGAAGAGCACCAGGACCAGCACTCCCAGCACCGCGACGCAGAAGCTGACCGTGAAGACGGCGTCGTAGCCGTCCACGGTGGCCCGCAGGATCAGGAAGGCCACCAACGGCCCGAGCAGCGCCCCGGCGGTGTCCATGGCCCGGTGCACCCCGAATGCGCGGCCACGCTCCTCCGGCGCACTGGACAGCGAGATGAGGGCATCTCGCGGGGCGGTACGCAGCCCCTTCCCGGTGCGGTCGGCGGCCAGAATGAGGCCGATGGGCGTGAGCGAGTGCGCGACGAGCAGCAACGGCTTGCACACGGCCGAGATGCCGTAGCCGAACCCGGCCACCCACTTGTGCCGCCCGCCGCCCCGGTCCGCCAGATGTCCGCCCACCAGCCGGACCAGCGCCGAGAACCCGTTGTAGACACCGTCCAGGAGACCGAAGCCCAGCGGAGACAACCCGAGGCTGGTGACCAGGTACAGCGGCAGCACCGCGGTGACCATCTCGGACGAGACGTCGGTGACCAGGCTGACCGTTCCGAGGGCGAGCACCGTCGGGGCGAGCGCGGCACGGCGCCGCCCGGCGAGGGGCCGGGCGGCGCCGTCCGCGGACGCCGGCGCACTCGCGCGACTGTCCGCTACGTACACGTCACGGCGCCCAGATGCCGGTGATGTCCTTGGCGGAGGCCGCGTTGCCCGCGTGCGTGGTCAGACCCTGGGTGTCCTCCAGGGTGCGCAGCACGTCGTAGTGGTTGTAGGTGGTCGCGGTGCTGGACCCGGCGGTCACCGGCTGGCCGTAGAGCACGGTCGCGATCCGGTTGCCGCTCAGCCGGTTGTCCTCGTCGAAGGTGACGACCAGGAGGCTGTTGTGGGTCTTGGCCCACGTGGCGTAGGCGCCGAGGTTGTTCTTCAGCCAGGTGTCACCGGTGGACACCGAGCAGTCGTGCATGTCGCTGCACAGGTTGGGGACCACGAACGACATCTGGGGCAGCGTCGTGTAGTCGGTCGGGAACTGGGTGAACGTCTTGGCGCTCGACGTCGGCACGTTGCTGAAGGCGAACCACGGGTTGTGCTTGCGGGCGTAGTTGCCGCTGCTGCACACGGTCGAGCCCTGGCTGGGCAGGGTCTCGTTGTAGCTGGCCCAGGTCCGGCCCGCGGCGAGCTGCTCGGAGGCCAGGTTCGCGGCGGAGGAGAAGCCGGGGGTGTAGCAGCTGTCGTCCGTGACGCCCTGGTTGGAGCCGGAGAACAGCTGGAGGTAGTTGGGCTGGCTGGGGTGGGTGATGCCGTAGGACTGTGTGAGGAGACCGCCGCCGGACTTGAGCGAGTTGATGTACGGGGCGCTGGAAGAGCCGATGATCTGGCTGTAGGCGTGGTTCTCGAAGACCACGACGACGACGTGGTCCGGGCTGGGCACGGCGCCCGCGGCGTGCGCGGACTCGCTGCCGATCCCGGTCCACAGACCGACCGCGGCGGCGGCGAAGGCCGCTGCGGAGGCCACGACCGTACGGGTGCGGCGGTACACGGAACTGCCGGACACATCAACCTCCGGGTGGGGGGGAGAGACAGGGGCTGGCGGTGCGGACAGAGCATGCACACGCCAACATGCCCGGGAGTCAAGCGGTCCAACCGGACGGATGAAGAGCAGATGAACTCCGGTTAGGCTCGGCGCAGGACGACCTTGATCCGAGGGGAGGCCGCGGATGACGCCGGGGCGCAGGAGCAGTACCTTCACGCGTCTGCTGCGGCACGGCTTCACCGACCCGTCCGCCGCCGAGCGCCTCCTGGACGGCCCCGAGCTGACCCCCGTCCGCAACGACCCGGTCCTCCTGGAAGCCCTGGGCGCCACCCCCGACCCCGACCTCGCCCTGCACGGCCTGGTCCGCCTCCTGGAGGCCCAGCCCACCCCCACGGCCCACCGCGAACTGCTGGACACCCTCATCGCGGCCAAGCCGCTGCGCGACCGCCTCCTCGGCGTCCTCGGCGCCTCCGCCGCCCTGGCCGACCACCTCGCCCGCCACCCCCGCGACTGGGCGGCCCTGGTCACGTACGAGCCCCGCGACCTCCACCCCGGCGTGGAGGAGTTCGAGCGCGGCCTGGCCGAGGTCACCGACCCCGTCTCCCTCCGCGTGGCCTACCGCCGCTGCCTGCTCTCCATAGCCGCCCGGGACGTCTGCGGCACCACGGACGTGGCCGAGACGGCCGCGGAACTCGCCGACCTCGCCACGGCCACCCTCCGCGCGGCCCTGGCACTCGCCGAGGCCGACGCCCCCGAGGACGCCGCCGCCTGCCGCCTCGCGGTGATCGCGATGGGCAAGTGCGGCGGCCACGAGCTGAACTACGTCTCCGACGTCGACGTGATCTTCGTAGGAGAGGCGGCCGAGGGCGGCGACGAGGCCAAAGCCCTGCGCTCCGCGACCAGACTGGCCTCGCACATGATGCGGATCTGCTCCGAGACGACGGTCGAGGGCTCGATCTGGCCGGTCGACGCCAACCTCCGCCCCGAGGGCCGCAACGGCCCCCTGGTCCGCACCCTCAGCAGCCACCTCGCCTACTACCAGCGCTGGGCCAAGACCTGGGAGTTCCAGGCCCTGCTCAAGGCCCGCCCGGTGGCCGGCGACGCGGACCTCGGCCGGGCCTACATCGACGCGCTCGAACCCCTCGTCTGGAAGGCGGCGGAGCGCGAGAACTTCGTCGCCGACGTCCAGAAGATGCGCCGCAGGGTCGTGGAGAACATCCCCGCCGCGGAGATCGAGCGCGAGCTCAAGCTCGGCCCCGGCGGCCTCAGGGACGTCGAGTTCGCCGTGCAGCTCCTCCAGCTGGTGCACGGCCGCGCCGACCAGTCCCTGCGCAGCGGCACCACCCTCGACGCCCTCCAGGCCCTCGCCGCCGGCGGCTACGTGGGCCGCGCCGACGCCCTCCAGCTGGACGACGCCTACCGCTTCCTGCGCTCCATGGAGCACCACATCCAGCTCTACCGGCTGCGCCGCACCCACCTCGTCCCGGTGGCCGAGCCGGACCTGCGCCGCCTCGGCCGCTCTCTGGGCCTGCGCGCCGACCCGGTGGCCGAGCTGAACCGCGAGTGGCGGCGGCACACGACCGTCGTCCGCCGCCTGCACGAGAAGCTCTTCTACCGCCCGCTGCTCGACGCGGTCGCCCAACTCGCCCCGGGCGAGGCCCGGCTGAGCGCCGAGGCGGCGCGCGAACGCCTCGTCGCCCTCGGGTACCACGACCCCGCCGCAGCCCTGCGCCACCTTGAGGCGCTCGCCTCCGGCGTGACCCGCAAGGCGGCCATCCAGCGCACCCTGCTGCCCGTCCTGCTCGGCTGGTTCGCCGACTCCGCCGACCCCGACGCGGGCCTGCTCAACTTCCGCAAGGTCTCCGACGCCCTCGGCAAGACCCCCTGGTACCTGCGTCTGCTCAGGGACGAGGGCGCGGCGGCGGAGAACCTCGCCCGCGTCCTGTCGGCCGGCCGCCTCGCCCCCGACCTGCTCATGCGCGCCCCCGAGGCGGTGGCCCTGCTCGGCGAGTCCGACGGCGCGGGCCCGGGCGGCGGCGGTCTGGAGCCGCGCGACCGCGCCCCGCTGGAGCAGGAGATCCTCGCCGCCGTCGGCCGCGCCGAGAATGCCGAGCAGGGCGTCACCGCGGCCCGGGGCGTGCGCCGCCGCGAGCTGTTCCGTACGGCCGCCGCCGACATCATCGGCTCCTACGGCACCGAGAACAGCGCCGCCGAGGCCGACCAGGGCGCCCTGATCGACCGGGTCGGCGCCGCCGTCTCCGACCTGACCGCCGCCACCCTCGCGGGCACCCTGCGCGCGGTGGTCCGGGACGGCTGGGGCGACACGCTGCCCACCCGTTTCGCGGTCATAGGGATGGGCCGCTTCGGCGGACACGAGCTGGGCTACGGCTCCGACGCCGACGTGCTGTTCGTGCACGAGCCGCGCGAGGGCGTCGACGAGCAGGAGGCCGCCGCCGCGGCCAACAAGGTCGTCGCCGAGATGCGCCGCCTGCTGCAACTGCCCAGCGCCGACCCGCCGCTGCTCATCGACGCCGACCTGCGCCCGGAGGGCAAGTCCGGCCCGCTGGTGCGCACCCTGAAGTCGTACGAGGCGTACTACCGCCGCTGGTCCCTCGTCTGGGAGTCACAGGCGCTGCTGCGCGCCGAGCCGGTCGCCGGGGACGAGGACCTGGGCCGCCGGTTCATCGAGCTGATCGACCCGCTGCGCTACCCGGTCCAGGGGCTCGGCGACGACGCCGCCCGCGAGATCCGCCGGCTGAAGGCCCGCATGGAGTCCGAGCGGCTGCCGCGCGGCACCGACCCCAAGCTGCACACCAAGCTCGGCCCCGGCGGCCTGTCCGACGTCGAGTGGACCGTCCAGCTGCTCCAGCTGCGGCACGGCTGGCACGAGCCGGGCCTGCGCACCACCCGCACCCGCGAGGCCCTGGCCGCCGCCCACGAGGCCGGGCTGATCTCCACGGAGGACGCGGCCGTGCTGGACGAGGCCTGGGTGCTGGCCGGCCGGGTGCGCAACGCCGTGATGCTGGTCCGCGGCCGGGCCGGGGACACCTTCCCCACCGCCCCCCGCGAGCTGTCCGCCGTCGGCCGCTACCTGGGCTACGGCGCCGGGCACGCCGGGGACATGCTGGACGCGTACCGCCGTACGACCCGCAGGGCGCGCGCGGTGGTGGCGGAACTGTTCTACGGCGACACGGCCTGAGCAGGCTCGGGCTCGGCTGCGGGCACCGGTACCAGCCGGGGCAGGGTATGAGGCAGCCCGCCGAACCACACCCGCGCCACCGAGAACCCGAAGCCCAGGCACAGCACACCCCCCACCGCGTCCAGCCAGAAGTGGTTGGCCGTGGCGACGATCACCGTCAGGGTGGTCAGCGGATACAGCAGCCCCAGCAGCCGCACCCACGGCACCGAGGCCAGCGCGAAGATCGTCAGCCCGCACCACAGCGACCAGCCGATGTGCATCGACGGCATCGCCGCGTACTGGTTCGACATGTCCTTCAGATCGCCGGAGGCCATCGAGCCCCAGGTGTGGTGCGCCATGACCGTGTCGACGAAGTCGCCGCCGTGCATCAACCGCGGGGGAGCGAGCGGGAACAGGTAGTAACCGACCAGGGCCACACCTGTGGTCGCGAACAGCACCAGCCGGGCCGCCGCGTACCGGCCGGGATGCCACCGGTACAGCCACACCAGCACACCCAGCGTGATCACGAAGTGCAGGGTGGCGTAGTAGTAGTTCATGCCGATGATCAGCCAAGTCGCCGAGTTCACGGCGTGATTGACCGACTCCTCGACGGCGATGCCCAGATGGTGCTCCTGGCGCCAGATCCAGTCGGCGTTGCGTAGCGCCTCGCCCCGCTGTTCCGGGACCGCGTTGCGGATCAGTGAGTACGTCCAGTAACTCACCGCGATCAGCAGGACCTCGAACCACAGCCGGGGCCGCCGCGGCGTGCGCAGCCGGCCCCGCAACCTCTGCCCGAGCCCATGCCCGTACTCATCCGTGACGGACCGCGAAGCGGCCACATCCTCGCGACCGTCCGGATCTGTCACCGTGGGGTCACTCATAGGCACAGAGTCTGCCAGAAAAGACTTCTCCGGCCGATCATCCCAAGGTTGGGTACGTGCCGCGACTCCTACGACGTACGGAGGACATTCGGCGCCGAAGCGGTCGAACCACGCACCACCAGCTCCGGCATGAACACGAATTCACTGTGCGGCGCGGGCGTCCCGCCGATCTCCTCCAGCAACGTGCGCACCGCCGCCTGCCCCATCGCCGGGACCGGCTTGCGGACCGTGGTCAGCGGCGGGTCGGTGAACGCTATGAGCGGGGAGTCGTCGAAGCCCACCACGGACACGTCCCGGGGCACCTCCAGACCCCGCTGCCGGGCCGCGCGTATGGCGCCGAGCGCCATCATGTCGCTGGCGCACACCACCGCCGTGCAGTCCCGGTTGATCAGCGCGGTCGCCGCCGCCTGACCACCCTCAAGGGTGTACAGCGAGTGCTGCACCAGCTCCGTCTCGACGGTGTGAGCGTCCAGCCCCAACTGGTCCTGCATCGCGCGGACGAAGCCCTCTATCTTGCGCTGCACCGGCACGAACCGCTTCGGCCCGAGCGCCAGCCCGATCCGGGTGTGGCCCAGCGACACCAGATGCGTCACCGCCAGCGTCATCGCGGCCCGGTCGTCGGGGGAGATGAACGGCGCCTGCACCTTCGGAGAGAACCCGTCCACCAGCACGAACGGCACGCCCTGCGCGCGCAGCCGCTCGTAGCGCTGCATGTCGGCGGTGGTGTCCGCGTGCAGCCCGGAGACGTAGATGATCCCCGCGACCCCGCGGTCCACCAGCATCTCGGTCAGCTCGTCCTCCGTCGACCCGCCGGGGGTCTGGGTGGCGAGCACCGGGGTGTAGCCCTGCCGGGTCAGCGCCTGCCCGATGACCTGGGCCAGCGCCGGGAAGATCGGGTTCTCCAGCTCCGGGGTGATCAGGCCGACCAGGCCCTCGCTGCGCTGCCGCAGCCGGACGGGCCGCTCGTAGCCCAGGACGTCAAGCGCGGCCAGCACGGACTGACGGGTGGTCGCGGCGACGCCCGCCTTGCCGTTCAGGACGCGGCTGACGGTCGCCTCGCTGACCCCCGCCTGCGCTGCGATGTCGGCTAGCCGTGTGGTCACAGGATTGGACTGTACCGGTCGCATCTCAGACTGCCCACCACGTGGTGGAATCAGCGGGCAGCTCGGTGATTTCGGCCCCCGCGGACACGTCGGCGCTCGCCAGCAGCACGGTGCCCGGGGTCGGCACGGAGACCGGGCCGGCGGTGAGGTTCACGGTGCACACGAAGGAGCCCTCGGCCGTGTCACGGCGGAAGACCAGCACGCCCTCCGGGCTGTCCAGCCAGGTCACCTGGCGGCCCGCGCCGAGCGCCGGGTGCTCGCGGCGCACCGCGAGGGCGCTGCGGTAGAACTCCAGCGTCGAGGTCGGGTCGCCCTCCTGCGCCTCCACCGTCAGGTGCTTCCAGTCCGCCGGCTGCGGCAGCCAGCTCGGCCCGCCCTCGACGGGACCGAAGCCGAACGGCGCCTTCGTGCCCGACCATGGCAGCGGCACCCGGCAGCCGTCCCGGGTGCCGTCCTGGCCCGAGCTGCGGAAGAACGCCGGATCCTGGCGCACCTCGTCGGGCAGGTCCACGACCTCCGGCAGGCCCAGCTCCTCGCCCTGGTAGAGGTACGCCGAGCCGGGCAGCGCCAGCATCAGCAGGGTCGCCGCCCGGGCCCGGCGCAGACCGCGCGCCTCGTCCCCTTCCGCGAGGCGCGTGGCGTGCCGGACCACGTCGTGGTTGGACAGCACCCAGGTCGCGGGCGCGTGCACGGCGTTCATCGCACCGAGCGAGCGGTCGACGACGTCACGCAGCTCGGCCGCGTCCCAACCGGTGGTCAGATAGGTGAAGTTGAAGGCCTGGTGCAGCTCGTCCGGGCGGATGTACAGCGCGCTGCGCTCCACGGTCGGCGTCCACGCCTCGGCCACCGCGATCCGCTCACCCTGGTACTCGTCGAGGATCCGCCGCCAGCCGCGGTAGATCTCGTGCACCCCGTCCTGGTCGAAGTACGGCACGGCCTCGGTGCCGAGCAGCTTGACCTGCTCGTCGTGGCCGATGTCCGGCAGCCCGGCCGCCTTCACCAGACCGTGGGCCACGTCGATGCGGAAGCCGTCGATGCCCAGGTCGAGCCAGAACCGCAGGATGGAGCGGAACTCGTCGTGCACCGCCGGGTGTTCCCAGTTGAAGTCGGGCTGCTCCGGCGCGAACAGGTGCAGGTACCACTCGCCGTCCGCGACCCGCGTCCAGGCCGGGCCGCCGAAGATGGACTCCCAGTCGTTGGGCGGCAGTTCACCGGCCGCGCCCTTGCCGGGCCGGAAGTGGAAGCGGTCCCTGAGCGGCGAGCCGGGGCCCTCGCGCAGCGCCTGCTTGAACCACTCGTGCTGGTCGGAGCAGTGGTTGGGTACGACGTCCACGATGACCTTCAGACCCAGCGCGTGCGCGTCGCGCACCAGGTCGTCGGCGTCGGTGAGCGTGCCGAACATCGGGTCGACGGCCCGGTAGTCGGCGACGTCGTAGCCCGCGTCCGCCTGCGGGGAGGCGTAGAACGGCGACAGCCACACCGCGTCCACCCCGAGCTTCTTCAGGTACGGCAGCCGGGAACGGATGCCGGGCAGGTCGCCCATGCCGTCGCCGTCGGCGTCGGCGAAGCTGCGCGGGTAGACCTGGTAGATGACCGCGTCGCGCCACCACTCCCGGTGCCCGGAGGCGTCGGAGGAGGCGTCGGTGGGGACTGTGTCGGTGACGTGCTGGGTCATGGGATTCCCTTAGGTGTACGAGGGGAACGACAGAGAAGCTTGCGAAGGGGGGCCGGGCCGGGCGGTCAGGACTTCGTGCCGCCGGCGGTCAGACCGGAGACCAGGCTGCGCTGCACCAGCAGGAACACGATGGCGGCCGGAACGGTGATGATGATCGCGGTGGCCGAGGTCCACGCCCAGTCGGGACGCTGGTCCTGGGCGAAGGTGCGGATGCCGACGGCGAGCGTGTAGTGGTCGGACTGCATGAACTGCGTGGCGTACGCGACCTCGCCCCAGGCGGTGAGGAAGCTGTAGAACGCGGTCACCGCGAGACCCGGCCGGGCCAGCGGCACGATCAGCCGCCAGAACGTGCCGAACGGGGTCAGACCGTCCACCCGGCCCGCCTCGTCTATCTCCTTCGGGATGGTGTCGAAGTAGCCCTTCATCATCCAGGCGCAGAACGGCACCGCCGTCGTCGCGTACGCCAGGATCAGCCCGAGGTAGTTGTCCAGCAGGTTCAACTCGGACATCAGCAGGTACAGCGGCACGATCAGCACGATACTGGGAAACATCTGGGTGACCAGGAAGGTCCACATCAGCTGTCGGCTGCCCGGGAACTTCATCCGGGACACCGCGTATCCGGCGGTCGCCGCGAGGAACACGCCGAGCAGCGTGGTGCCGCCCGCGACGATGACCGTGTTCAGGAACCACTTCGGCAGGTCCGAATGGTTCAGTACGTCGCTGTAGTTGTGGAAGCTGAGGTGCTTCAGCACCTCGCTCGGCTGCTGCCAGGCGTTCTTCGGGCCGAGCGAGATGAACAGGATCCACACCACGGGGAAGGCCGCGATCACCGTGGCCAGGACCAGCGTGCCGTGCAGGGCGATCGACGCCCCGAGGCCGCGCTCCTCACGGCCGCGCACCTTGCGCGGGCGGGCGGCGGAGGCGGACTGCGTGGCGGAGGGAGCCGGCGCGGCGGACTCGTGCGTTGCTGCGGTCATGACGATGGCTCCTTACGCCTGCTCGGACTTCAGGGTGTTGCGGCGGTAGAAGGTCGAGAAGGCCATCAGCAGCGCGAGGATGATGATCCCGTACGTGGCCGCTCCCGCGTAGTCCGAGATCCCGGTGAAGGCCTTGCGGAAGGCGAAGGTGACGAGGATGTCGGTGTCGCCGGTGGTGTTGTTGCCCAGCAGCAGATAGATGACGTTGAACATGTTGAACGTCCAGATGCAGCCCAGCAGGATCACCGTGTTCGTCACGGGACGCAGTCCGGGCAGCGTGACGTTGACGAACCGCTGCCAGGGCGAGGCGCCGTCCATCTCGGCGGCCTCGTACAGCTCCTTGGGGATCGACTGCAGGCCGCCGAGCACGGCGACCATGTTGAACGGGATGCCGATCCAGACGTTCACCATGATGACGGCGACCTTCTGGGCGAGCGAGGTGCCCAGCCAGTCCTGGGCCGGCAGGCCGACGGAGGTGAGGATGTCGTTGAAGACGCCGTACTGGGAGTTGAGCATGAGCCGCCAGGCGAAGACGCCGATGAACGACGGCACCGCCCAGGGCAGGATCAGCATCGCGCGGTAGAAGCCGCGCAGCCGCATCTTGCGGTTGAGGAGCACCGCGAGCCCCATGCCGAGGCCGACCTGGAGGGCGACGCAGGACACCGTCCACACGACTGTCCACACCAGCCGCGGATAGAAGTCGCCGTCCGCGCCCGACAGGATGTGCCAGTAGTTGTCGAAGCCGACGAACTTGTACGTCGCCGGGCGGTGGAAGGCGCCGATCGTGGTGGCGACGTTCGCCTCGTTCGCGTCGGTCAGCGACTGGTAGAAGCCGTACCCGAGGGGATACAGCACCAGTACGCCGATCACGATGGCGACCGGAGTCACCATCGCCCAGGCGTACCAGTACTTCTCCCAGGACCGCCTGAGCGCCGAAACGCGCGCGGGGCGCGAGGACGTGTCGTCTCGCGCTGTCTTCTCGGTCTGTCCGGTGCTCGCTGCGGTCGTCATCCTCATCGGCTCTTTCGCGGCGGAAGTCTGGGGATACCCGCAGCCCCGGGGAGCCCCGTTCGGGGCGGCAGCGGGGAAAGGTGTCCCCGGGGCTGCGTGGTCTTCGGTTGCCGTTCGGCTACGGCCTACGGTCTACGGCCGGTGGGGTCAGCCGATCGAGTAGCCGGGCAGAAGCGCCTTGAACTCCTTGGCGGTGGCGTCCAGGCCGGACTTCACCGACGCGTCGCCCTGCAGGATCTTCGCGTAGTTCTGCTGGAGCGGCGTGAAGAGCGAACCGACCTGCGGCAGCGCGACCCGCGGGCGGGCGGTCTGCTCCAGGATCGGCTTGAAGCCGGCGATCTTGCCGTTGGCGGTGACCTCGGAGGTGTAGGCCGACTTGCGCGTGGGCAGCGTGCCGGTCTTCTCCGCGATCGTGACCTGGCTCTGCGTCGAGGTCATGAACTCGGTGAACAGGTAGCTCGCCGCCAGGTTGCTCGAACCCTGGTAGACCGCGAGGTTGTGGCCGCCGGTCGGGGCCTGCGCCTTGCCGCCGGCACCGGCCGGGACGGGCGCGTAGCCGAGGTCCGACTCCTTGCCCTTGAACGCCGAGCCGCTCAGGTCGTCGCTGACGGACCACGGGCCCTGGATCAGCATGGCGATCTTGCCGGTCTTGAACGCCGTCTGCATGTTCTGGTAGGCGTTCGCGAAGTCGACCTTCATCGAGGCCTCGTCGTAGATCTTCTTCGCGGTGGTCAGCGCGGTGACGGCGTTGGCGTCACTGATCGTGATCTTCTTCGCGGCCGGGTCGGCCATGTCCGCGCCGTTGCTGTAGAGCAGCGGGAGCAGGAAGTACGAGTCCGGGTTGACGTAGGTGCCGTAGGCCCCGGTCTTCTTCTTGATGGTCTTCGAGTCGGCGATGAACTCGTCCCAGGTGGTCGGCGCCTTCGCGATGCCGGCCTTCTTGAACAGGGCCTTGTTGTACAGCAGGCCCAGGGTGTCGGTGACCGACGGGACGCCGTAGGTCTTGCCGTTGTACTTGGCGGTGTTCATCGGGCCGTCGTTGAAGTCCGAGGTGTTCTTCAGCGCGGGTGTGCCGTCCAGCGGGGCGATGTAGCCGAGCGAGGCGTACTCCGCCATGAGGCCGACGTCGGTGCGGACGACGTCCGGGGCACCCTTCCCGCTCTTCGCGGCCGACTTGAACTTCTGCTCCACGTCGGTGAACGGGACGCTCTGGTAGTTCACGTGGATCTTCGGGTACTTGGCCTCGAACTGCTTGATCAGGGCCTTGTACGCCGGGGCCTCGGTCGCCGCGTCCGAAGTGTCCCAGTACGTGATCGTGCCGGAGACGGCCTTGGGGTCCTTCGGGGTGCTGGACGAGTTGTCGTCCGAGCTGCCGCAGGCGGTGGCGGCGAGGGCGATCACACTGACCGCGGCGGCGATCGATATGCCACGTCGCATATGAGCTCCTAGAAGAGAGGTGCCCGGATCATCCCTTGGGAAGACCGCGGGTGCCGTCTGTCCCATCGACGGCCGCCGGGCGCGGATGGAAATTAACAGGCCTGCAAGTCCTTGCGAAAGACATTGCAAGAAACTTTCTGGCAGATCCCGCAAGCGTGACGCTTCCGTTACCGGCATGTGTCGCCTGGGCTGCGGCGATGCGCGCGCGGGCCGACGCCCACCCCGGTTTTCCACGGGTACGCAACCGGTCACCCAGGGGCACCGCAGCCCGAAATCCCGTTGCCGCGCTCCACCGCCCGCCCCGACACTGACGGCGTGCTCGGATTCGTCAGCACCGACAACGAAGCCCTCGTCTCCTGCCTGGGCGACCCGCAGCGCGCCACCGCGGCCTACCGCGCACTGCTGGGCCGCGGCGCCGACGCCCTGGCCGCCATCCGCGCCGGCCTGCGCCACCCGGACCCGGCCGTCCGCGAGGGCTGCTGCCGCCTCCTCGACCACCTGGTCGACACCGAGTCCATGAGCCTGCTCATCACGATGGCCGACGACCCCGACGCCCGGGTCAGGATTGCCGCGTTCCACGCTCTCGCCTGCGACCGCTGCAAGGGCGACACCTGCGCACCCGGCGCGGGCCAGGTCCTCGAACCCGCGCTGCGGCACCTGGCCGGCGACCCCGACCCGCACGTCCGGGCGAGGGCCGCCGAGCTCGTCGGCAAGTTCGCGCACACCGAACCCCGCGCCGTCACCGCCCTGGAGACGTCCCGCGCCCAGGACCCGAGCCCGACGGTCCGCAAGAAGGCGGGCTGGTACGCGCCGGGTGGCGCGATCTACGAGCGGACGGCCCCGCGCGCATCCAGGTGACTTGGCCGGCTGTTCGCAATCCTTTCCACATCTTGCTGAAACCTGACGGCAAGGGATACGGTCCGCCCCACCCCACCCCACGCCTCACCCCCACACCCCACATCCCCATGCGCACGAAGACGTGCAGGAGCGCACATGGCCAGGAGAACTCTGGCCGCCACGACCGCACTCGCGGCCGTCATGGCGGTCTCACTGACCCTCCCCGCGGGCATCGCCGAGGCGGCCCCGCCCGGCACCAAGGACGTCACCGCCGTCCTCTTCGAGTGGAAATACGACTCGGTCGCCAGGGAATGCACCAACACTCTCGGGCCCGCCGGCTACGGCTACGTCCAAGTCTCCCCACCCGCTGAGCACATACAGGGCTCGCAGTGGTGGACCTCGTACCAGCCGGTGTCGTACAAGATCGCGGGCCGCCTCGGCGACCGCACCTCCTTCCAGAACATGGTGAACACCTGCCACGCGGCGGGCCTGAAGGTCGTCGTCGACACGGTGGTCAACCACATGTCGGCAGGCTCCGGCACCGGCACGGGAGGCTCGTCGTACACGAAGTACGACTACCCCGGCCTGTACTCGGTCTACGACTTCGACGACTGCATGTCCCAGGTCACCAACTACGCCGACCGCTGGAACGTCCAGCACTGCGAACTGGTGGGCCTCGCCGACCTGGACACCGGCGAGGAGTACGTCCGCAAGACGATCGCGGGCTACATGAACGACCTGCTGACTCTGGGCGTCGACGGCTTCCGCATCGACGCGGCGAAGCACATCCCCGCAGCCGACCTCGCCAACATCAAGAGCCGCCTGACGAATCCTTCCGTCTACTGGAAGCAGGAGGTCATCTATGGTGCGGGCGAGGCCGTCCAGCCGTCGGAGTACACCGGCAACGGCGACGTCCAGGAGTTCCGCTACGCCTACGACCTCAAGCGGGTCTTCAACAACGAGAAGCTCGCCTACCTGACGAACTTCGGTGAGGGCTGGGGCTACCTGAGCAGCTCGGTCGCGGGCGTCTTCGTCGACAACCACGACACGGAACGCAACGGCAGCACCCTGAACTACAAGGACGGCGCCAACTACACCCTGGCCAACGTCTTCATGCTCGCCTACCCCTACGGCGCCCCCGACATCAACTCCGGCTACGAATGGACGGACGTGGACGCGGGCCCGCCCAACGGCGGCACGGTCAACGCCTGCTGGCAGGACGGCTGGAAGTGCCAGCACGCCTGGCCGGAGATCATCCGCATGGTCGCCTTCCGCAACGCCACCCACGGCGAGCCGGTGGCCAACTGGTGGGACAACGGCAACAACGCCATCGCCTTCGGGCGGGGGAGCAAGGGGTACGTGGCGATCAACCACGAGTCCTCGTCCCTGACCCGCACCTACCAGACGTCACTGCCCGCGGGCACTTACTGCAATGTCCAGAACAACACGACGGTGGCGGTGAACTCCACCGGGCAGTTCACCGCCACCTTGGGCAGCAACACGGCGCTGGCGATCTACGCCGGCAAGTCGAGCTGCTGACCCGCCTCCAGGCGTGCAGCGCCGGGCGTCACCTCCCGGCGCTGCACGGCAGTTGAGAAAGAGGCGTCAACGAGCTGGTTGAAAGTTCTTGCTGTGGGTTTCAAGCCTCTTGCTGTAAACCTTTCGTTGGCGATACGGTCGCGCCGGCGTCCGGCATCGAAGCCGTGCCGCGGCCTTGGGTCGGACCCAACAGAGCCGTAATCGCTAGGAGTTCTCGCCTGTGATACCGAGATGGCCGGCGCCCCGCACGCGCCGAACCCCACACGTCAGACGGGCAGCGGCAGCCACAGCGGTCGCCCTCGCCGCAGCGCTCGTCCCCCCGCTCGCCGCGCACGCGGCCACCCCGCCCGCGCCCCCCTCGGACGCCACGCTCGCCGCCCAGCCCGCCCGGCACGACGACACGCGCGAGCAGTTCTACTTCGTCATGCCGGACCGTTTCGCCAACGGGGACACCGCCAACGACAAGGGCGGCCTGACCGGTTCGCGGACGAGCACCGGGTACGACCCCACCGACAAGGGCTTCTACCAGGGCGGCGACCTCAAGGGCCTGACCAGGCGGCTCGACTACATCAAGGGCCTCGGCACCACTGCCATCTGGATGGCCCCGATCTTCAAGAACCGCCCGGTGCAGGGCACGGGCAGCAACGCGTCAGCCGGCTACCACGGTTACTGGATCACCGACTTCACCCAGGTCGACCCGCACTTCGGGACGAACAGGGACCTCCGGACCCTCATCTCCAAGGCCCACGCCAAGGGCATGAAGGTCTTCTTCGACGTCATCACCAACCACACCGCCGACGTCGTCGACTACGAGGAGAAGTCCTACGACTACCTGTCCAAGGGTGCTTTCCCCTATCTGACCAAGGACGGGCGGCCCTTCGACGACTCCGACTACGCCGACGGCACGCGGAAGTTCCCTGCCGTCGACGCCGACTCCTTCCCGCGCACGCCGAAGGTCACCAGCGAGAGCAAGGTCCCGGCCTGGCTCAACGACCCGACGATGTACCACAACCGGGGCGACTCGACGTACGCCGGCGAGTCCGCCACCTACGGCGACTTCGCCGGCCTGGACGACCTGTGGACCGAGCGTCCCGAGGTCGTCCGGGGCATGGAGAAGATCTACGAGCGGTGGGTCCGCGACTTCGGCGTCGACGGGTTCCGGATCGACACCGTCAAGCACGTGAACATGGACTTCTGGACCCAGTGGGCCACGGCGCTGGACAAGTACGCCGCCGCGCACGGACGGAAGAACTTCTTCATGTTCGGCGAGGTGTACTCCGCAGACGCGTCCGTCACCTCCCCGTACGTCACCCAGGGCCGCCTCGACGCCACCCTCGACTTCCCCTTCCAGGACGCGGCCCGCGGCTACGCCTCCCAGGGCGGCAGCGCGCGGAAGCTCACCTCCGTCTTCGGCGACGACTACAAGTACACGACCGACAGGGCCAACGCGTACGAGCAGGTCACCTTCCTCGGCAACCACGACATGGGCCGCATCGGGTACTTCCTCAAGCAGGACAACCCGAAGGCCACGGACGCCGAGATCCTGCGCAAGGACAAGCTCGCCAACGAGCTGATGTTCCTCAGCCGCGGCAACCCCGTCGTCTACTACGGCGACGAGCAGGGCTTCACCGGCTCCGGCGGCGACAAGGACGCCCGCCAGACGATGTTCGCCTCCAAGGTCGCCGACTACCTCGACGACGACGAGATCGGCACCGACCGCACCCACGCGAGCGACTCCTACGACACGAGCGCACCGCTGTACAAGGAGATCGCCGACCTCGCCACGCTCCGCAAGGACAACCCGGCCCTGACGGACGGCGTCCAGACCGAGCGGTACGCGGCCGACGGCGCCGGGATCTACGCCTTCACCCGTACGGACGCCACGACCGGCGCCGAGTACGTCGTCGCCCTCAACAACGCCGACGACGAGAGGTCCGCCACCTTCGCGACCGGCTCGGCCGGCATGTCGTACCAGGGCATCTACGGGACCGACGATGTGCTGAAGTCCGACGCCGACCGCAAGCTCACCGTCACCGTTCCGGCCGGTTCCGCCGTCGTCTACAAGGCCACCGGCACCCTCGACCAGCCCACCGCCGAGCCGACCCTCACCCTGAAGGCCCCGGCCGCCGGAGCCACCGGCACCGTGGACGTCACCGCCGATGTCGACGGCGGTCAGCTCAACCGGGTCGTCTTCGCCGCCCAGGTCGGAGGCGGCCAGTGGCGGACGCTCGGCTCCGCCGACCACGCCCCTTACAAGGTCACCCAGGTCATCGGCAAGGACGTACCGGCCGGCACCGCCCTGCGCTACAAGGCGGTCGTGATCGACTCCGCCGGGCACACCGCCGGCGCGATGGCGGACAGCACCACCGGCACCCCGCCCGCGCCCCAGGTCCCCACGGCCTCCTCGCGGGACTACGCGATCGTCCACTACAAGCGCACCGACGGCGACTACGCCGACTGGGGCCTGTACGCCTGGGGTGACATCGCCGACGGCGAGGCCACGAACTGGCCCGCCAGCCACCCCTTCACCGGCCGCGACGCGTACGGCGCCTTCGCCTACGTCAAGCTGAAGCCCGGCGCCTCCAACGTCGGCTTCCTCGTCATCGACAAGAACGGCACCAAGGACGTCTCCGCCGACCGCAGCATCGACGTCACCAAGACCGGTGAGGTCTGGGTCGAGCAGGGCAAGGCGGACGTGCTCACCCAGCGGCCGGACTATCCCGCGCAGGACACGTCCAAGGCCGTCCTCCACTACCACCGCGCCGACGGCAACTACGACGGCTGGGGTCTGCACGTCTGGACGGGTGCCGCGCACCCCACCGACTGGTCGAACCCGCTGCAGCCGGTGAAGACTGATGCCTATGGCGCGGTCTTCGAGGTACCGCTCACCGAGGGTGCCACCAGCCTCAGCTACATCATCCACAAGGGCGACGAGAAGGATCTCGCCGCCGACCAGTCGCTCGACCTCAAGAGCAACGGCCACGAGGTGTGGCTGTTGAACGGGCAGGAGAAGTACCTGCTGCCGCAGCCCTCGGGCAGCTCGGCCGCGCTCGACCTGACCACCTCCAAGGCGATCTGGATCGACCGGAACACCCTCGCCTGGAACGGCGTCGACGGCGCCGCCTCCACCCAGCTGCGCTACTCCCACGACGGCTCGATCGCCGTCAAGGACGGGGCGCTGACCAGCGACGACGAGCGCTGGCTGCGGCTGACGAAGACCACGCTCACCGACGCCCAGAAGGCGAAGTTCCCGCACCTGAAGGACTACACCGCCTGGTCGGTGGACCCGCGCGACCGGGACCGGGTACGCGAGGCGGTCAAGGGCCAGCTCGTGGCCTCCCAGCTGTCCGCTGGGGGCACCTCCCAGGCATTCGGCTCTGGGGGAGGGGCCGTGCTGGCCGCGACCGGCGTGCAGATCGCCGGGGTGCTGGACGACCTGTACCCGGGCGCGACCGAGGCCCAGCTCGGTCCGGTGTTCCACGACGGGAAGCCGACCCTGTCCGTGTGGGCGCCGACGGCGCAGTCCGTGCAGCTGGAGCTGGACGGCCGTACGGTGCCGATGCACCGGGACGCGGCCACCGGCGTCTGGTCCGTGACCGGTCCGGCGGACTGGAAGGGCAAGCCGTACCGATACGTCGTGAAGGTCTGGGCGCCCAGCGTCCGGAAGCTCGTCACCAACACGGTCACCGACCCCTACTCGGTCGCGCTGACCGCGAACTCCGAGCGCAGCCTCGTCGTGGACCTCAACGACAAGTCCCTTGCGCCGCACGGCTGGTCGACCCTGCGCAAGCCCAAGGCCGTACCGCTGAAGGACGCGCAGATCCAGGAGCTGCACATCCGGGACTTCTCGGTCGCGGACAACTCCGTCCCGGCGAAGGACCAGGGCACCTACTTGGCCTTCACGGACAAGGACAGCGACGGCTCCAAGCACCTGCGGCGGCTCGCCGAGGCCGGTACGTCGTACGTCCACCTCCTGCCCGCCTTCGACATCGCCACCATCCCGGAGAAGAAGGCCGACCAGGTCACCCCCGACTGCGACCTCGCCTCCTACGCCGCCGACTCCGAGAAGCAGCAGGAGTGCGTGGCGAAGACCGCCGCCAAGGACGCCTACAACTGGGGCTACGACCCGTACCACTACACGGTCCCCGAGGGCTCGTACGCCACCGACCCCGACGGCACCGCCCGTACGGTCCAGTTCCGGCAGATGGTGCAGTCGCTCAACCAGGACGGCCTCAGGGTCGTCATGGACGTCGTCTACAACCACACGGCGGCGGCCGGCCAGGCCGACACCTCCGTCCTCGACAAGATCGTGCCCGGCTACTACCAGCGGCTCCTCGCCGACGGCAGCGTGGCCAACAGCACCTGCTGTGCCAACACCGCGCCCGAGAACGCGATGATGGGCAAGCTGGTCGTGGACTCGATCGTGACCTGGGCCAAGGAGTACAAGGTCGACGGGTTCCGCTTCGACCTCATGGGCCACCACCCGAAGGCCAACATCCTGGCGGTCAGGAAGGCCCTGGACGCGCTGACCCTGGACAAGGACGGCGTCGACGGGAAGAAGATCATCCTGTACGGCGAGGGCTGGAACTTCGGGGAGGTCGCGAACGACGCCCGGTTCGTGCAGGCCACGCAGCAGAACATGGCCGGCACCGGCATCGCCACCTTCTCCGACCGCGCCCGTGACGCGGTGCGCGGCGGCGGCCCCTTCGACTCGGACCCCGGTATCCAGGGCTTCGCGTCCGGGCTGTACACCGACCCCAACTCCTCGACGGCGAACGGCACTCCGGCCGAGCAGAAGGCCCGGCTGCTGCACTACCAGGACCTGATCAAGATCGGGCTCACCGGCAACCTCGCGAAGTACCACTTCACCGACGACGACGGCAAGGAGGTCACCGGCGCCGAGGTCGACTACAACGGCGCTCCCGCCGGTTACGCGGACGCGCCCGGCGACGCCCTCGCCTACGTGGACGCGCACGACAACGACTCCCTGTTCGACGCGCTGACCTACAAGCTCCCGAAGGACACCTCCGCGTCCGACCGGGCCCGCATGCAGGTCCTGGCGATGGCCACCGCCGCCCTCTCGCAGGGCCCGGCCCTCTCCCAGGCGGGCAGCGACCTGCTGCGCTCGAAGTCCCTGGACCGCAACTCCTTCGACAGCGGGGACTGGTTCAACGCCATCCACTGGAACTGCGCCGACGGCAACGGCTTCGGGCGGGGGCTGCCGATGGCGGCCGACAACCAGTCCAAGTGGGACTACGCCAGGCCGCTGCTCGGCACGGTCAAGGTGGGCTGCCCGCAGATCGACGGCGCCTCGGCCGCCTACCAGGACCTGCTGAAGATCCGTACCACGGAGCAGGCCTTCTCCCTCGGCACGGCCGGGCAGGTGCAGGACCAGCTGTCCTTCCCGCTGTCGGGCAAGGAGGAGACGCCGGGCGTCATCACCATGCAGCTCGGTGACCTGGTCGTCGTCTTCAACGCCACCCCGCAGGCGCAGGAGCAGCGGGTCGGCGCCATCGCCGGGACGCCGTACCGGCTGCACCCGGTGCAGGCGGCCGGCGCGGACGAGGTGGTGAAGACCTCCTCCTACGCGGCCGACTCGGGGACGTTCACCGTCCCGGCACGGAGCGTGGCGGTGTTCACCCGGGCCGGGCAGTAGGGTCGGACCGTCGCCGTAGAACAGGAGTGCCCATGCCGCAGATCACTGTCGACTACACCGCCGTGCTGGAGGACTCGGGTGCCTTCGACATGGACGGCTTCGCGCGGGCGCTGCACGAAGCGGTCGTCGAGATCGCGGCGGCCAAGCCGGAGGCATGCAAGACGCTGTTCCGGGACGGGCTCGCCGCGTACGGATACGAGGACATGGACCATCAGCATGGCATCGTGCACGTGACCATCGGTCTCCTCGCCGGCCGCAGCGAAGAGACCAGGGCGAGGCTGGCAGAGACCGTGCTGGAGCTGCTCCGCAAGCACGTGGAGCCGGAGGACGGCGTCACCCTGCACGCCTCCGCTGAGGTCCGCGACCTGGACCCGTCGTACCGGAAGTTCGACCGGTAGCGGGCCCTCAGGGCGCCAGGGACATCAGCCGGCCGACGAGCTCCGCGAAGGGGCCGTCGGCCGGCTCGTTCTCCACCATCCGCTTCAGCAGCGTGGCCATGTCCTCGTCGTGGGCCGCGCTCACCGCCGCCAGCGCGGCGAAGTCGTGCACGAGCTGGAGCTCCAGCTCGGCGCGCGGGATGCGCCGGCCGTCCAGCCAGAGCAGCGCCGTCGACTCGGCGAGCGAGATCCACGAGCGGACGACCAGTTCCAGGCGCGGGGAGGGGTCCGTCACGTCCAGGTGCGCGAGGATCTGGACGTACGCGGCCTGCCGTACGGAGTCGATGAGCGCGTTGGTCGCCGACGAGCCGACAGCCGGGCCGCCGCGCATCAGGGCGGAGAAGCCGGGGCCGTGCTCGTCCACGAAGTCGAAGAAGCGGCGCATCACACGCAGCAGCCGGGCCCCGAGCGAGCCCTCGCGCGGCTCCTCGAACCGGCCCGCCAGATCGTCCGCGGCACGCTTCAACGCGGCCTCGTACAGGCTGTGTTTGCCGGGGAAGTAGTGGTACACGAGGGGTCGCGAGATACCCGCCGCGGTCGCGATCTCGTCGATGGAGACCTCGTCGGGCGAGCGTCGGCTGAACAGGTCGAGGGCGACACCGATCAGCTGCTGACGCCGCTCCTCGACGCCCATCCTGCGGCGAACCCCGGTACTCATGCGAACACCTTACCGATCGGTCCGGCCCCCAATGGGCCGGACCGACCTCGGCGTTCACAGCGAAGCGTCACATGTCGAGCACAAGACGCTCACTTCTGGCTCTCGATACACAGATCAGCATCGAGTCGGCACGCTCCGCATCCGTGAGCAGCTCGTCCCGGTGCTCCACCTCGCCCGCCAGGACCCGCTGCTGGCAGGTGCCGCAGAAGCCCTGCCGGCAGGAGTAGGCGGTGTCGGGCAGTTCCCGGCGTACGGCGGCCAGCACGGTGGTGTCGGCCTCGACCGTCAATGTCCGCCCGCTGCGCCGGAGTTCGACCTCGAACGCCTGGTTGCCCTCGGTGGACAGGCGCGGCGCGAACCGCTCCAGGTGCAGCGTGGCGCCTTCGGGCAGCCGGGCCCCGACCGCCTCCATCAGGCCCTCCGGGCCGCAGCAGTACACGGCCGTCCCGGCGGGCACCTCCGCGAGCAGCGCGTCCAGGTCGGGCCGCCCGACCTCGTCCTCGGCGGCGACCGTCAGCCGGTCCCCGGCGAGCTTGCCCACCTCTTCCAGGAAGGGCATCGAGGCCCGCGTCCGCCCGCAGTACAGCATCCGCCAGTCGGTGCCGTCCGGCAGGGAACGCAGCATCGCCAGGATCGGGGTGATGCCGATACCGCCGGCGACGAAGACGTACGACTCCGCCTCGACCAGCGGGAAGCGGTTCCGGGGGCCGCGCACCTCCAGCTCCATGCCCTCGGCGAGCTGCTCGTGCACCTCGCGGGAGCCGCCGCGCCCGTCCTCGACGAGCCGCGTGGCGACCGTGTACGACGAGGGGTCCTCCGGGTCGCCGCACAGCGAGTACTGCCGTACCAGCCCCGACGGCAGCACCACGTCGAGATGCGCGCCGGGCTCCCAGCGCGGCAACTCGGTGCCCTCCAGGCGCAGTTGCACGACCCCGTCGGCGATCGTCTCGTGCGCGGTGAGCAGCAGCCGCATGGCGCGCGAGCGCGGCCGGCCGGAGATCGGCGGGTCCAGGGCGGGCAGCGGCCACAGCGGCGAGGCCTGGACGCGGCGGCGCAGGGCCCGCCGGGTCAGCAGGGCGGCGCCCGCGACGAGCGCGACGGTACGCAGCTTCGGCATCACGAGACTTCCCCCACTGCCTTGAGGGCGTGGGGGGACCCCCACTCCGCGGCGAGCGCGGCGGGGGAAGAGGCCAGGTAGGCGACGGCCTGCGCGGTGGAGCCCTCCTGGGAGGGGTGGTAGGCCCGGCTGAGGTAGCGCGGGATCGACTTCAGCATGGCGCCGGTGCTGGGCAGGGTCCCGGCCCGGCCGCTCAGGTAGAACTCCTTGAAGCTGGCCTTGCCGTCCACCAGTGTCGGGTCGTTCTCCATGAAGAAACGGGTCCCGCGCTGCCACAGGAACATCAGCGCGCTGAACGCCGTCGCCCAGGTGCGCGCCCGGCGCCGGTAGCTGCCGTCGACGTGCATGAACAGGTCGAAGGCGACCGAGCGGTGCTCGACCTCCTCGGCGCCGTGCCAGCGCAGCAGGTCCAGCATGGTCGGGTCGGCGCCGCGCCGGTCCAGCTCGGCCGCGTTGAGCACCCAGTCGCCGAGGAAGGCGGTGTAGTGCTCGATCGCCGCGATCAGCGCGACCCGCTCCAGCAGCCACCAGCGGCGCGCCCTGCCGGGCGGCAGGGTGCGGTCGCCGAGCAGCTTCTCGAAGAACCAGTCGACCTGCGCGGTGTACGGCGTCGGGTCGAGCCCCTGCTCCCGCAGGTGCGGCAGCACCTCGTCATGGGCCTGGGAGTGCATGGCCTCCTGCCCGATGAACCCGACGACGTCCTCGCGGAGCTGCTCGTCCCGGATGAGCGGCAGCACCTGCTTGTACACGTGCACGAACCACCGCTCGCCCGCGGGCAGCAGCAGATGCAGCACGTTGATCGTGTGCGTGGTGAAGGGGTCGCCGGGGACCCAGTGCAGCGGCGTGTCCTTCCACGAGAAGGACACGTTGCGGGCCTTGAGTGCGATGTGCTCGGACTCCACCGGCCGGGCCTGCTTGTTAGACATGCCGTCAATGTACTGAGGAGTAAGTCCGAGGGGAACCCTCGTGCGGCGACGTCTTCGTAGGCGGAGTCGCCGATTCCGTGCAACCAAGCGCCATGTGCGGAAGTCACTTACGCGCCAACCGCATGTTGCTCTCACAGGAGACCCTCAGTGCACCTGCCCCTCAGACGTGTCCTCGCCTGCGCCGCCACGGCCGCGCTGGCCGCCGGTGGCCTCACCCTGGCCTCGGCGCCGGCCGCCACCGCGGCCCCGGCCAAGCGGATCGCGGACGACTTCAACGGCGACGGCTACAGCGACGTCGTCCTCAACCTGCCGTTCCACTCCACCTCGACGCTCAACAAGAGCGGCGCGGTGATGGTGATGTACGGCTCGGCGAGCGGCCTGAGCGGCAGCCACCGCAAGCTGATCACCGAGAGCACCACCGGGGTGACCGGCACCGCCGAGTCCGGCGACTGGTTCGGCCAGGCCACCACCACCGGCGACTTCGACGGCGACGGCTACGCCGACCTCGTCGTCTCCGCCCCCGGCGAGAACTACACCTCCGGCGCCACCTCCTGGAAGGAGGCCGGCCAGGTCAAGATCATCTGGGGTGGTCCGAACGGACTGACGAAGTACGGCAGCACGACCGTCAACCTGGGCACCCCCGCCGTCCAGGGCCTGCTGGCCGGCGAGGACCTCGCGTCCGGCGACTTCAACGGTGACGGCAAGCGGGACCTGGCCGTCGCCAACGGCGGGGGCGGCGAGGCCGGAACCGTGCTCTTCGGCCCGATCGGCCGCGGCGGTGTCGCCGCGTCGAGCAAGCCGCTGGGCCTCGACACCGGTCACCCCTACTACGCCGACGTCATGCTGGCCACCGGCGACCTGACCGGCGACGGCCGCACCGACCTGCTGGTGTCCTGGGACACCATGGCCTTGGGCCAGACGGAGAAGATCCACGTCCTGCGCGGGGGCACCGACGGGTTCACGGACGTCGGCTACCTGAAGAACGAGGTCGGCAACAACCTGTACCACCGGGAGGGCGAGCGCCTGGTCACCGGCGACCTCGACCACGACGGGCACGACGACGTGATCGTCCCGCAGCCGTTCGCGCTGAACCACAAGGGCGAGTTCCTCGTCGTGTACGGCGGCGCCAACGGCCAGGACAGCACCCGCAAGCCGGTGCACTTCAACCAGGACACGCCCGGCGTGCCCGACTCCAACTCCGACGTCGGCTCCGACCACTTCGGTCAGCAGGTCGCGGTGGGCGACGTCAACGGCGACGGCTACCTCGACGTGATCGCCTCCAGCCCGGCCGAGAACCACAGCAACCTGACCGACCCCGGCAAGGTCACCGTCCTGCCCGGCGGCCCCCACGGGGTCACCGGCAAGGGCTCCGTCGCGTTCACCCAGAACACGGCGGGCGTGCCGGGCGCCCCGATCCAGTACGGCGGCTTCGGCCATGGCCTCAAGACCACCGACGTCAACGGCGACGGCCGCTCCGACGCGATGATCGGCGTCTTCGCCGTCGACGCGGCGGGGGTGAACGGTCACACCGGCGGCCTCTACACGCTCCCGGGCAGCGCCTCGGGCATCACGGCCACCGGCTCCAAGGAGTTCACCCCGACCAGCCTCGGTCTCCCGGCCGACGGCTTCCTCAACATAGGCCAGTCCTTCAACCGCTGACCGCGGGTGGTGCCCGGAGGGGACCTCAGTGCAGCCTGTCGATCGACGTGCCGTCCTGCAGGGTCCCCTTCAGGCTCGCCTGTGTTCCCTGCTTGGCCCGTACGGTCAGCAGCGGCCCCTGTCCCGCCGCGGTGATCCCGCCGCTGGTCTGGATCGACTCGGTGTCCTTGCTGCCCGCGGCCAGCAGGAACCAGTTCCCCGCCTTGGACTTCCACAGCACCCCGGCCAGCACATGGGGATCGCGCGGCCCGCAGGCCGGCACGTCGGCGCCCTTGGCCACCGCCGCTCCGACCGCACTGCCCGGTGTCCGGAACTGGGCCAGCGTCGTCGTCCCGTCGCCGCGCCAGGTCTCGGCCCGGGTGCACACCCATTGACCCGCCCCGCTCCCGTCGGGCAGCGGCTGGTCGGCGAAGCCCCACGCGTTGACGCTGCGGACCCCCGCGGAGCGCTCCGCGGCCAGCGAGCAGGCGAACGGCGCCCAGGCACGCAGCCCCTCGGCATCGGTCGCTTCGCCGGTCTCGCCGGTTTCGCCGGGGCGCCCGGCGGTCAGGTGGGTCGGGACCAGTTCGCCGAGGTCGGTCGAAAGGTGGGTGCCGGAGGCGTCGGCGAGCTGGAGGACCTCCCAGGAGGTGCAGCTGCCGGGCCGCAGGACGGGGCTGGCGACCGGCGCGGTGACGCCGTCGGTGACGGAGAGGTCCGTGGGCGCCGTATCCGGTTTCATCAGGTCCCGTACGGCCGCCTTGCGCACCCAAGGCGCCGTCAGATAGCGGACGTTGCCGTCGGAGCGGCCCAGCACGAGCGCGCTCGCCTCGGCCCCGGAGGCGCCGTCGGCGCGGCCGAGGTCGAGGGCGGCACCCGCGGTGCTGTCCTTCGGCTCGGCGTAGCGGGCGATGCGCAGGCCGTCGTAGAGGAGCACCACGCGCGCGTTGTCCACCAGGCCCGCGTACAGCAGCTGGGGCGGGCCGGCCGGGCCGCCGGTCTGGGTGCCGGGAGTCGCCGAGACGCGGACCGTCGCCCCGGGGCGGGCCCAGACGGCGAGGGCGCGGCGCAGCAGGCCGGTGTCGCCGGTGAGCGGGCCGCGGGCCGGCCACAGCGAGAAGCCGGTGCGGCTCGCGGACTCCCACCTGGTGGGGGAGACGAGGGTCAGCCTGCCGGGGTCGAGGGCTGCCTCGGCGGCCGGGTTCGCCGCGTAGACGGGCGCCGCGGCGCCGTCGGGGCCCCAGCCGCCGCCCGGCATCGCGGCCAGTGCGCCGCACACCGCGAGCGCCGCCGCCGCGGCGAGCCCGGCCTTGGTGTGCTGGCGGCGCCGCATCAGGTCGGTGGGCCGGGCCTGGAGCGTGCAGGCGTCGAACTCGGGGGAGGAGAGCAGGTGGTACTCCGCGGGTACGCCGTTCGCCTCCGCGAGCGCCGGTTCGGGGTGCGTGACCCCGGCGGCCTTCAGGGCGCTGCGGACCTCCGGGTCGGGCAGGTTGTCCAGGCCGCGCAGCGCGTACGCGGCCCGGGCCGTGGCCGACAGCGCGGACAGCCGCTGGTCCAGGGCGAGTTCGTCGGCGCCGCCGGAGCGCGGGAACAGGCGCAGGCCCCACACCTGGGGCAGCCGCAGCGGCGGAAGCTGGGACAGCCGGGGCAGGCCCTTGCGCGGGCGCGAGACGTCCAGGGCCGCCCGCAGCACCCGGCCGCGCAGGTACGCGTACCGGGGGTCGCCGTCCCGGCCGGAGAGCTGGGCCGGGATCAGGGACGTCTGCTTACGGCCGCGGGGCAGGGCCCGCTGGGCCAGCGCGTGCGCGGTCAGCACCCGGCGGCCCCGGCCGAGAGCCGGTGGCAGTACCAGGTAGGCGAGCCGGACCAGCCGTGGGTAGTGCTCGACGAGCGAGGCCTCGGCCTGCTCGACGTCGACCGCGCCGGCGGCGGAGGCGGGCGCGTGACGTTGGGCTACATCCTGTGACTGCACGTCATGAAGAACGAGCGAGCCATTGGTTGGTCACCGCCGGACGAGTGACTTCAGCCTTGCGGTTCTGCCGGTTCGACCAGCAGACGCGCGTAGTTGGCCATCGACCGCTGGTAGCGCGGCAGATGAGGGGCGAGGGCGCCGAGTACGAGGGACAGGCCCTCGCGGTCGCGGCCGAGGCTGGACAGACACAGGGCCAGGCAGGCCCGCACCGCGTCGTCCAACTCGTCGGAGGGAGCGTCCAGTTCGGGCGTGAGCAGCTGGACGCCCTCCTCCGCCCGCCCGAGGTTCCGCAGCGAACTGGACAGCTGGATCTTGGCCCGCCGCCCCTTGTAGCCCGTGAGCCCGCCCGCCAGCGCCTGCCGGTACAGCGGCTCCGCCTTGTCCGAGTGCCCCGTGGAGTCCCAGGCGCAGGCCTGCTCGAAGGGGCCGAGCGGGCTGTCGCCGGGCAGCTCGGCGACGAGCTTGTCGATCACCGCGCGGAACTCGTCCGCCCGCTCTTCCGGATAGTCGTCGAAGGTGGCCCAGGCGGCGGCCACACGGTCTTCCCAGTCTTGGTTCACCGGGGCACCCTCGCACATCCGTGCCCATCGCGGCACCGGATTTGAGCGAGGCGCCCGCGGGAGCCGTATCCGAGAGGACTGGGGCCTGCCTGGCCCACCGGGACCGGAGGTTCGGATGAGGTTGACGCGACTGATGATCGGCACCGCGGCGGTGCTGGCGCTGGCGGGCTGCGGCTCGGGCGGGGACACGAAGGCCGTACCGGCCACCGCCACCGGCAGTCTGGAGAGCCTGGCCGCCGAAGTGAAGTGCACGCCGGACATCCAGACCGACGCCGACGAGCTCCGCCAGGCCATCTGCCGCAACTCCGCCGGCAGGTTCGTCCTCGCCACCTTCGCCACCGATCGCGGGCAGCGCGAGTGGATCAACGACGCCAAGGACTACGGCGGTTACTACCTCGTCGGCCGCAAGTGGGTCGCCGTCGGCGACGACGGGGTGGTCAAGGCGCTGCGCGGCACGCTCGGCGGCGACGTGGAGATGGGCACCGACCACCACGCCCACAGCGGCTGACAGCAGCCCTGGACAGGAAAACGGGCGGCGGGAGGGGAGCCGCCGCCCGTTTCCGGTAGTGGGTCACGCGCAGCGCTGACCGTTGTTGATGCAGTTGACGATCCTGTTGGCCAGGCCGTTCGTCGTGACGCTGATGAAGTCGTCGTGGTCGGTGGCCGGTTTGTGCAGCTGCTCCGGGAAGCCGTCCACCGCGTAGGCGTTCTTCACCACGCCGTTCTCGAGGGTCGGCGGCGTGATCTGGTACACCAGCCGCATCTTCAGCTGCGGGATCGCCTTGAAGCCGTTCTGGCAGTTGCCATTGGCGTCGGCGAAGGCCACATGGGTGCGGTGGTTGGCGCTGTCGATGTTCTGCCCGTCCCAGCAGCTCTGGAAGGCGAAGGTGCGGACCACGTTGCTGCCCTGCGGGCAGATCGGGTACTGCGTGGTCAGCTGGACCTTGTTCTCGAAGCCGGTGCAGCTCCAGTGCGCGTTGGCGTTGGCCAGGCCGTTGGTGGTGGTCTTGGCGTCACCGGTGATGATCCGCAGGAACTGCGGCATCGCGACGACCTTGCTGGTCGGGCTGCCCACGTACCTGATCTGCGCCGAGACCGGCGTCAGGATCTTGCCGACATTGCCTTCCTTGCCACCGCCGTCGGCGTTCTGGTCGAAGTCCTGGGTGCCGTCCTGGACCCGGACCACCGGCCAGTAGTACGCCGACAGGTCGCTGCGGTTCTGGCAGCTGGTGCCGCCCTGCAGGAACGTCTGGTTGCTGGCGAAGGCGTTGACCTTCTGGTTGCCGACGTAGTCGTGCAGGTGGTGCGCACCGTTGGTCACGCCGGGCGCGACGATCACGTTGTCGGTGTTGTGGTTCTTGTTGGCGTTCACCCCGCAGCGGGTGATGAACATGCCGGTGGAGGCGTTGCCGGTGCGGCTCGGCTTGGCCTGGACGTTCGGCTGGACCGTGGTGATGTCGACGAAGTCGGCCGCGGCCGGACCGTTCCCGGCCTGCCCGCCGCTGCCCTGCTGCTGTCCGTTCCCGCCCGGCTGGCCGCCCTGCTGCTGCCCGCCGGGGTCGGCGCTCGGACTGGCGGTGCCACCGTTGCCGTTCTGCTGCCCGCCGGTGTTCTGGCCGGAAGTGTTCCCCCACCCGCCGGCCGTCGTCTGGTTGGCGGGCGTGCCGGTGCAGGTGGCGAGGGCGTCGAGGCTGTCGGGTGCGGTGCCGCCGACGCGGCTGATCTCCAGCTTGATCCGGTCGATGATCACCTTCCGCCGGTCCTGGAGCGGCTGGAGGATGGAGTTCTGCACGAAGCTCGCGTCCTGCACCTGCGCGTCCCGCGTGGTCGCCAGGCGCTGGTAGGCGTCGGTGATCTGCTGGTCCAGGTTGGCCAGTTCACCGTTGACCTCGGTCCGGGCCCGCCACGGCACGTTGGTGAGCTTCTGCCCGACGTCCGGACAGGAGATGGTCGCGACCTGTGCGCTCGCGGCCTTCGTCTGATCCCCTCCCCACGCCTGGTTGTTGGACTCGTGCGCGGAGGCGTAGAAGTTCGCCCAGATCAGCCCGCCCCCGCCGAGCGCAAGGGCCGCCGCTGCGGCTATGGCCTTGGTGGCCAGTGGCGTACGGCGTTTTCGTGTGTTGCGTCCCATGGAACTCCTCTGACTTCCTTGCGGGGCAGCATCGGGGCGCCCGACAGGGGTGAAGCGGCGCCCATCCATACGGGCGCCGCCCCAGAGGTGTTCACGGATCCCGCAAATTCCTTGCGGAAACAGGTGAGTTGGCAGGTCAGCGATCCTGGTCCAGATAGGCGAGGACCGCCAGTACACGCCGGTTGTCGTCGTCGGAGACCTCGAGTCCGAGCTTGCCGAAGATGTTGGAGGTGTGCTTGGCGACGGCCCGTTCCGTGACGACGAGGTGCGCGGCGATGCCGGCGTTCGAGCGGCCCTGCGCCATCAGCTCCAGCACCTCCCGCTCGCGCGGGGTGAGCTTGCCGAGCGGGCGGTCCTCGGCGGACCGCCGGGACAGCAGCTGCTGGATCACCTGCGGGTCCATCGCCGTACCGCCCGCGGCGACCCGGCGTACGGCGTCCACGAACTGCTCCGCGTCGAACACCCGGTCCTTGAGGAGATAGCCGACCCCGCCGTTGCCGTCGGCGAGCAACTCGCGCGCGTACAGCTGCTCCACGTGCTGGGACAGAA
This sequence comes from Streptomyces sp. NPDC002671, assembly GCF_053592475.1. Taxonomy (NCBI): domain Bacteria; kingdom Bacillati; phylum Actinomycetota; class Actinomycetes; order Kitasatosporales; family Streptomycetaceae; genus Streptomyces; species Streptomyces sp. NPDC002671. Next base: position 27,905 of record NZ_JBSFVU010000007.1, on the reverse strand, counting down.
CCAGCACCGGCAGGCCGGGCCGCTCCCGCCGGGCCTGGAGCGCGCACTGCAGGCCCTCGTCGGTGTGCGTGGGCGGCAGCCGTACGTCGACCACGGCCACATCGGGCGCGGACTCGGCGAACGCGCGGGTGAGTTCGGGCCCGGACTCGACGGCGGCGGCTATCTCGAAGCCGTAGGCCTCCAGCAGCCGGACCAGCCCGTCGCGCAGCAGGAAGAGGTCTTCGGCTAGGACAACGCGCACGGAATCTCCATGGTGACCATGGTGGGGCCGCCCGCGGGACTGCTGACGGCCAGGACGCCGTCGAATGTACCCAGTCGCCGCTCGACCCCGGCGAGCCCCGAACCGGCTCCGATCACGGCGCCGCCGCGGCCGTCGTCGGTGACGGTGATCCGCAGCCTGCTGTCACTGTGGTGCAGGTCCACCCAGACCCGGTCGGCGCCGGCGTGCTTGACGGCGTTGGTGAGCACCTCGCTGACCGCGAAGTACGCCGCCGACTCCACCGGCGCGTCCGCCCGGCCGGGCAGCTCCACGCTCACCTCGACGGGCAGCGGCAGCCGCAGCGCCAACGCCCGTACGGCATCGCCCAGTCCGCGTTCGGCCAGGACCGGCGGGTGGATGCCGCGGACCAGGTCGCGGAGTTCCTCCAGGGCCTCGGCGGAGTGCTGCCGGGCCTGCGTGAGCAGCCGCTTCGCCTGGGCCGGGTCCTTGTCGAGCAGCAACTCTATGGTGCCGAGGTCCATGCCCATGGCGACGAGCCGGGCCTGCGCGCCGTCGTGCAGATCGCGCTCGATGCGGCGCAGCTCGGCGGCGGAGGTGTCGACGGCGTCCCGCCGGGTCTCGGTCAACACGCGTACGCGCTCGGCGAGTTCACCATGGTCGGCGCCGAGGACCGACCGGGCGAGCTGGAAATGGGCGGTCAGCAGGCGCGGGGCGAACCTCCAGGCCACGACGAGCAGCGCGGCGGCCAGCACCGCAGCGCCGACGGCCGTCGCCCAGCCGGAGACCGGCACGAAGACGTACCAGTAGGTCCCGCCGTCCGCGAGGACCCGCCACAGTCCGGCCGCCACCGCGAACCCCTCGAAGGCTTTGAACACCAGCGCGGCAGGCAGCAGAGCCGTGAGAAACCCCGCCGTCATGTCCACCGGCAGCCACCGTACGTCCCGCCGGACCTGCGGGTCGCGCAGCAGGGTGAAGGTGCGCGTCCAGGGGTTGGCGCCCGCGGGGATGGGCAGGTAGGCCGTCGGGATCCGCACCTCGCACCACTCCGCCGCGAGTTCCCGGCGCTTGTCTGCGAGGGCCCGCACCCCGGTCAGGATCGCCGGGGTCGTGACCAGGCCGACGCCGATCGGGATGAGCGCGACGGAGACGAGGGTCAGGACGAGGAACAGCACCGAGAGGGGCAGTACGGCCACCGCCAGTGCGAGTCCCTGTACGGCGGCCAGCAGTACCTCCCGGGCCCCCGCACGGGCCGGGCCGTTCTTCGTGATCGTGTTCATGCTGCAAGTCTGGCCGACGCGGCGGCGCCGGTCACTGGGCGAAGGCCCACGTCAGGGGGTGTTGCCAGGTACACCATCGGGTCCGGGAACCCCCAGGACCTTCGCCTCCGCCTCCGGGTCGAGCCCCACCGGGGGCCGGTCCGGCCGCTGGGGCGCGATGCCCCCGATGCCGGTCAGCCAGCGCCAGGTGTCCGCGACGGTCTCCCGGACCGGCCGGCATCTCAGGCCCGCGGCCAGCGCCCGGGACACGTCCGAGCGGTGTGCCCCCTCGTGCAGGTCGGTGCCCGGCGGTGTCCACACCGGCAGCTGGGTCCAGGGCTCGATCCCGGCGTCCAGGATCACCTGCGGGTCGGTCCAGCGCAGTTCGGCGTTGGCGCCGGTGGCCCGGACGCACTCGTCGAGCAACTCGCCCATGGTGGTGTGCCCGGACGGGCTGATCAGGTCGTACGGCCCGCTCAGCCGCTGCTCCACGGCACCGAGGATCCACTCGGCGAGGTCGCGCGCGTCGATGTACTGGAGGGGCAGGTCACGCGGCCCGGGGGCCAGGACCGGGCCGCCGCGGGCGATCCGGGTCAGCCACCAGGGCAGCCGGCCGACGTTCTCGTGCGGGCCGAGGATCAGCCCGGCCCGCACCAGCAGCGAGCCGTCCGCGCCGAAGGTCTCGACCGCGGCCAGCTCGCCGCCCCGCTTGTCCTGCGCGTACTCGGTCTGCTCCGCGTCGGCGGCGGCGCCCTCGACCAGCGGCCCGTTCTCGGTGTCCCTTCCCACCGAGGGCCAGGGCCAGGCGTACACGGACCGGCTGGAGACGTACACGTACTGGCCGACCCGGCCCCGCAGCAGCCGGGCCGCGCTCAGGACCGCGCGCGGCTCGGCCGACCAGGTGTCGACCACGGCGTCCCAGCCGCCGCCGTCCGCGGCGAGGGCGGCGAGTCCGTCCGGGGCGGTACGGTCGCCGTGCAACGCCCGTACCCCGGCCGGAGTTTCGCTGCGTCCGCGGTGGAAGACGGTGACCTCCCAGCCGCGCCCGAGTGCCGCCGTCGTCACGGCCCGTCCCACGAACTCCGTACCACCCAGCACAAGAAGTCTCATGCCGGGATCATGCCCACAGGGGGCGCCGGGAGGAACAGGCGTCTGCCGAGGGCAGAGCGGATGAACCAACTGGGCTGGGCCGATTGAATCAACGTCCGGTCGGGGGCGCGTACTTGTAGCCGACGCGCCGCACCGTCTGGATCGTGTCCCGGTGCGGTGCGCCCAGCTTGCGGCGCAGCCGGGCGATGTGCACGTCCACGGTGCGGCCGTCGCCGACGTGGCCGTACCCCCACACCGTGGTGACCAACTGGTCGCGGGTGTGCACCCGGTGCGGATGCGCCACGAGATGCGCGAGCAGCTCGAACTCCAGGTAGGTGAGGTCGAGTTCGCGGCCGTCGACGCTGGCGGTGCGCTGTGCGGAGTCGATGCGCACCAGCGGCTCGGCACCGGCCGTGGCCTCCTGCTCGTCCGCCTGGTCGGGCACCGCGACCGGCAGGAACGGCGGTTCCTGGTCCGCGGGGACCAGCACCAGGTAGCCGACCATCGGCGGTCGGCCGGGCAGGGTGGGCAGGGCATGCTGCGGCGCGGGGAGCCAAGTGGCGCCCGGCGGCAGGAAGTTCGCGACGCGCACCACCTCGTCGGGGTCGACGGCGCGCAGTCGGTGCCGGGGGCCGTTCTGAGAGGGCGTGGCGGTGCGGGTGACGGTGGAGAGAGAACCAGTGGTCGCCATGAGAGGTCAGCTCTTTTCGCGCGAGGAGTTCGTCGGGGGGACGACGGCCGCGATTCGTGGTCGGGCGCGCCGGAGGACGTACGTCGTTCGCGCTGGCCGAAGGCCGGGGTGTACGGCTTTAGAGGGCCCGCGCGTTCACCGCGCGGCAACACACCCGGTCGAAGTCGTGGTGCTGACGGGACGGCCAGAAGGGCTCGAGGTCATGACGACCCGTCGCGGTGCACTTCTGGTAGCTGGCCATGGGCCCATTGAACCAGACGAGGTCGCCGGGCAGGAGTCTCCTCTCACTGCTTGGACGCTTCCATGGACTGAAGTTGAGTTGGCATGTGTTATCGGGAGGCGCCCTCCGGCCACAGCACCCGCACCGGAACGCCCGTCCGTTCCGCGTACGCCACGACGTCCGCGGTGCCGCCGAACCCCCGCGCCGGCTTCCCGTCCCACACCGCGATCAGCTCATTCACCAGGCCGACGAGGATTTCACTGCCTGCCTGGTGGGCCTCAGAGGTCGACTCGGTCATGCCGGTCTCGTGAACGTCGGCCGCGCGGGACAGCAACGCGTCGTACGTCGGGTGATGCCACTCCGGCAGGCCCTCGCGGTACTCCGAGGCCGGAACGATCACCTCAAGACGGCCGCTGTGCTTCAACACGGCTTCGGCGAACCAGGAGTCGGGGCTCCGCGATGCAAGAGACGCCGACCAATTCGGCCGCTGCGTAGCCGCTCACGACCTCGTCCAGCATGGCCCGTACGCGCTCCTCGACCTTCGCGCTGAGCCCCCTGTGACCGGTGATCCCCACTCGCATGCCTGTCCTCCTACAGGTAGACGCCGTGTAGGCGTTCGTCGAAGTCCCGCACCACCTTGGGCGGCGTGGTGGTGGTGAGGGTACGGCGCACCGCACGGGCCCGCTCCACGATCCGCCCCGACCGGTACGCCAGGCCCGTGTCGAGGGCGCGCGATGCGAGAGCGAATGCTGCTTCCACCCGGCCGCCGGCGAGATGACCGGCGGCGATGTCCAGCACGATCAGCGCTCGCTGTTTCGCGTGGCCGGTTGCCAAGGCCTCTACGTCCTCAGCGAGCACCCATTCCGGCAGCCCGATGCGCACAGCGCCCGATCGGCTCCGCTCCGGTCTCCGGCTGCCGCCACGGGACGTCGTGTCACGCGCTCTACAAGCGCTCTGTAGGGAAGTTCAGTTCGCACGCTCGTCCCGCGTGGCCTTCGTCCACTCGATCAATTGCTTGACGAGGTCGATCACCCTCCTCTGGCGGTTCTCGGGTAGGAAGACCCATGAGAGCCAAGCAGGTGCCAGAAGGAGAACGACGATGATCAAAGGGAGGATGCGCAGAGCCCCAAGCAGATACTTGGGGCTGACCACTTCCAGGATTTGTTGCACGTCGGCCGGCCTCTCATGGCTTCGCTGTGCCAACCTGCGAAGCCAGAGCAGGGAGAACAGCGAAGGATCAGGTGGGTGGGCTGGCTGCTGGCAGCGGCAACTCGAAGCGGGCTGCGACCAGGCGGTGTCGGCGATGCGACAGAGCGATCACGAACAGGTCCACGCGGCACGTGTCCGGGCGGTCGGCGGCGCGAAGGGCGCGCATGCGGCACCAGGGACAGACCAGGAGTAGGTCTACGGAGACGGGGTGGACCCAGGCTTCGCCAGTAGTACTGGCGGAGCCGACAGCGGTGACCGATTCCCGGACCTCGAAGACGACCGGCCCCACCAGAACCACCCCCGTCGGCGGCCGTCCGGCAGAGCGGGCCACAGCAGCAGGTGCACGGTCACCGGCCGTCGGGGTGTTCACGGCGCGGTCACCGCTGCGCGGTACAACCAGCCGTCGAGCTGGAAAGCCACGCGTAGACGGCGGAATTCGGGGATCGGTCGCCGTGGCCGGGACGTGCTTCCGGGCTCTGGCGTACAACCAACCGCCCACCTCGAAGGTCTTGATTGCCGGTGCCCTGAACCTGACCGCGGCGCCGACGACCGGTAGGGAGTACGCATGGGGCAAGGCATGGCGACGGGACCGGCGAAACACATGACACGCGGTGCGCGAAAGCGCGGCAGACCGGTGCTCACGGCGACGATACTGATGGCCACCGCGAGCGGGCTGCTGACCGCGGGCGCCGTGCCCGCCTCCGCCGCCACCGTGAGCTGCGCTTCACCCGTCTACAAGCGGCAGTTCTTCGCGAACACCACGTTCTCCGGCACTCCCCGGAAGACCGACTGCGACGCGCAGATCGACCAGAACTGGGGCGCCGGGGCACCGGCCTCAGGGCTCCCGAAGGACAACTTCGGCGTCCGCTGGACCGTCACCCGCGACTTCGGCTCCGGCGGGCCCTTCGCGCTGCCCGTCGCCGTCCAGGACGGCATCCGCGTCTACCTCGACGGCGCCCGCAAGGTCGACCTGTGGAAGAACGTCTCCAGCACGCAGAAGAAGACCGCCGACGTCACCGTCCCGGCCGGCAAGCACACGCTGCGCGTGGACTTCGTCAACTGGACCGGGCCGGCCCTCGTCTCCTTCGCCTACACGCCGCGCACTTCGGCAACCGTCGACAAGGTCGCCCCGCTCACCCCGGGCAGCGCCTCCCTCTCGTACGCCGACGGCTGGGCGAAGCTGACCTGGTCCAAGAACAAGGAGATGGACCTCGCGGGCTACCGGGTCTACCGGCGGCTCAAGGGGACCGGCTTCGGCAGCAAGCCGCTGGCGACAACGACGTCCACCTCGTACACCGACAACTCCCTGCCGCGCACCGGGGACGTCTACTACTACGAGGTGCGCGCTTACGACAGGGCCGGCAACGTGTCCACCGGCACCGCCGACAAGGCCGCCACCACCCTCGACCGGACGCCACCCGCGGCACCCGCCGGGCTGAGCGCCACCAGGACCGACGGAGCCGTGCTGACGCAGTGGCAGCCGGCCAGCGGAGCAGCCTGGTACCGCGTCTACCGGGCGCCCTCCGCCGCGGGGCCCTTCGAGGCGGTCTCCGCCGAGCTCACGGACAACTCGTACCGGGACACGCCCTCCTTCGACGTCACCAAGCGCTGGTACTACCGGGTCGTCGCAGGTGACGCAGCGGGCAACACGTCCGTGCCGTCCGCGATCGCCGACACGGGCGTCCCCGACGTCACCCCGCCCGCCCAGGTCGTCGGGGTCCAGGCCGTCGGCAGCACGGCGGGCAACAACGTGCGCTGGACGGCGAACGCGGACGACACCGCGCACTACGAAGTGTGGGCGCGGCCGACCGGCGAGCAGGAGTTCACGGGCCCGCAGATCGTCTTCGGCTCCTCGTGGCTGGACACCACCGCCCCGGTGGGCGGCACCGTCGAATACCGGGTGAACGCCGTGGACGCGGCCGGCAACCTCTCCCCCGTCTCTGCGTCCGCGGAGGCCGTCCGCCCGGCCCCGGCCCCGGTTTCGGCGCCCCAGCCCGTGACCGTCACACCGCGGGACAGCGCCACCTTCCTCGGGTGGGCGTTCCCCGACACCGACGCATGGCACTTCCACGTGTACCGGCGTACCGACCCGAACGGCGCCTGGACACTCCTCAACGACGTCGCCATCGGGGCGAACGAGTTCCAGGACGCCACCGCCCCCGAGGGGGTCGCGTACTACTACGTCGCCTCGGTCGACTCGGCCGGCGCGGACTCCGCGCCTTCACCCACGGTCACGGTGGACCGGCTCACCCCGGCGACCGCCACGGCGCCGCAGATTCCGGTCCTCTCCCTCAAGGCCCCGTACACCGAGTGCACGGCGAACGACTGCGTCGGTCACGGTGGCATCGACCAACCCGTCACGATCACGATGAGCCGCCCGGCCGACGACAGCCGCGTCATCGGCGGCTACCGGTGGCGCATCTTCGGCGGAAGCACCGACACGGGGTACCACCAGACCTCGGACACCACTCTGAGCTGGACTCCGACCGGACCGGGCCTTTACGTGGCCGAGGTGGCGACTATGGACGTATACGGACGGGTCGGCCCTTCCACACAGATCGACTTCAAGGTCGCCTGACCCGTCTCGACTTCAAGGTCGCCTGACCCGTCCCCTCCGCGCCTCGGACGCCGAAGGGTTACCGGCCGCCGCGATGCCCGCATCGTCCTGCCTGAGCGACTTGCAGCGTGACACGTTCCGCGACCGACCGCGCACAAGGCATCGAGAACGTGCGCTGCTCTTCGGCTGGGTGCCGGTCGACGACCGCGCCTGGCAGGTCCAGGAGGTCCTCACCCAACGCGGACAGCACCGCAGCGCCGGGGCCGTCGACCTCGTGGTCGCCGCCACGGCCGAACTGCAGGGACTGACCCTGCTGCACCGCGACCGCGACTTCGAGTGCATCGCCGCCGTCACCGGGCAGGCACTCCAGTGGTACGGCCCGAAGCCGGCAAGTGAGCCAGGACGAGCGCCCTTCTGTTCCCGGGGAGTCGGTCTCCGGACCGGGGCGCACTTCACCGGAAGACTCCGCATTCGCGAAGCGTCTCCGAACCGGTTGGAGCTATGTCCGTGCTCGTGCATCCACGCCGCGAGTAGCTCATTCCGGGTGGTGTCCATGCCTGCACCGTAGTCGCGCGATCACTGGCCGTCAGGTAAATAGGTGACCAAAACGCCCTAGGGGGCGTGGTCGGATGGTGCCGCTTCGCCCTAACCGCCATGTGCCGCAGCGCAGTTATCTGGTTGCCAGTCGCCGCACACCCATGCGGCGACTGCTGACGGCCCCGCCCGCGCCTCCGTCCCCCCGAGGGGCACGGGCGGGGCTCCGAACCTGACCGCAAGCGCGAGGCGACGACATGACGACGCGCAGCACAACCCCCCAGCCTGCCATCGGCGAACTAGTGGATGCCCCCGTGCTCCACTTCGAGCAGCTGAGTATCCAGCAGCGCTCGGGCCGCTCCTGCTGCTGGTGCAGCGGCACCCCCGACCGGCGGTTCCCGGTCCCGATACTGCGCAGCGTCGGCGTGGACCTGTATGCGTGCGCGCCGTGCGCGGGCATGTACGGCGTGCCGGAGGTGTCCCAGTGAGCGCGGGAGACCTGGGACTCATGCACCGTTCGCACCAGTGGCTCGGGCGCGAGGTGCGGGACACCGCGACCGGTTGTACGGGCATCCTGCGGGCCATCGCTCCCGAGCCGAACGGCACCCGTCTGGTTGCGTGGCTTCGGCCCAAGCGTGGGGGGATGGAGTGGACGACGGACCGGCGCGCGCTCGAAGCGGTCGGCCGTATCACCCCGTACACGCACCCGGAGCCAAAGCGGTGACCGGCGTGGAGAAGGCTCGTGCTCAGGTGGGTGACCTCGTGCGCGACACCGTGCGCAGCCGCGAGGCCGTTCTGACGGACGTGCAGGGCGGTGTGCCGGTCCTGCGTCCCCGGTACGGCGGTGGGCTCGGGGCGGAGTGGCGCGCGCAGTGGGCGGCCGTCGAGTTGGTCGCCCGGCGTGGCACCTGGGACAACCGGTGAGCGGGCGGCACTGGATGGCCACACAAGAGCCCCCGGCCGGGGCTGCTTACGGCTGAACACGCGGCTCGCGGGCCGTTACACCCAAGACAGCACCATCCAAAGGAGGAACCCGCGATGGGCAAGCACGGAGACGGAAAAGGCGGCAGCGACGGCGACAAGAAGCAGTCGCCGAAGGAGTCTGACGGTCAGTGGACCAAGCCAGTCAGCGACCCGCCGAAGAAGAAGTGAGGCCCTGGTGACCTCACAAGAGCGGCTGGTCGAGATCCTGACCAACAAGGGCGCGCTAACAGCTGAGTGGCTGGAGGCCGTTGCGGCCGTCGATCGTGGCCTGTTCATCCCCGACCGTTTCGAGGGCGGCAACAAGGAAGCGGACCCCGAGCGGTGGGCGCTCCTCGCCTACGGGGATGTTCCCGTGGTTACGCAGGTCGATGACGGCGAGGACGACGGCCCCGGGGTGCCCACGTCGTCCAGCTCCATGCCGTCGATCATGCTCGAAATGCTCACCCTGCTCGACATACACCCGGGCCACAAGGTCGGGGAGATCGGCGCCGGCACGGGCCTGAATGCCGCATGGCTGGCCAGGAGGGCGGGCGCTGATCGCGTCGTCACCGTCGAATACGACCCGAAGATCGCCGAGCAGGCCCGCAGGAACCTGACCGCAGCCGGGCTGCCGGTGACCGTCCTCACCGGGGACGGCATGACCGGCATTCCGGCGTACGCTCCGCTGGACCGGCTCATCTGTACGTGCACGGTGCGCACCATCCCGTACGCGTGGATCGAGCAGACTCCGGGCGGCAGGATCGTCACGCCGTGGGGCGGCTCGTTCCACTCGTACTCGTTCGCCACGCTGGATGTGGCGGACGGCGTGGCACAGGGTCGGTTCTCCGGGAACCCGGCCTTCATGTGGGCCCGCAACCAGCGGGGCCGCCGATGGAGCATCTCGGAGGTCTACCACCAGGAGGAAGACGAGAGGTCCAGCACCGACGTCGACCCCCGCGACATCGACCGCGACGCCGACGCCATGTTCGCCATCGGCGCCCAGCTCACTGACGCCTATCCGCAGCTTCACCACGCCGACGACGGTTCCGACGAGGCCACCTACTGGGTTCTCGCCGATGACCGGAAGTCATGGGCGACGGTGGAGTACGTACCCGGCCGGAAGGAGTTCGAGGTCGAGCAGTGCGGGCCGCGGCGGCTGTGGGACGAGGCGGAGGCCGCTTACCGCTGGTGGGAGGACCGAGGCAGGCCCGGCCGGGAGCGGTTCGGGCTGACCGTCGACCGCAGCGGCCAGCGGGTGTGGCTCGATGAGCCTGACCGTCTGGCGCCCATTGTCGGCTGATCATTCATCACGCCGACGCACGATACGACGCAGGGGCGCCCACCGCGACGGTGGGCGCCCCTGTCGGAAGCGGGACGGATCAGACCTGGCCGGCCTTCTCCAGGGCGGAGCAGCAGGTGTCCACCAGCAGGCGGGTCACCACGTACGGGTCCACGTTGGCGTTGGGGCGGCGGTCCTCGATGTAGCCCTTGCCGTCCTTCTCGACCTGCCACGGGATACGGACCGAGGCGCCGCGGTTGGAGACGCCGTAGGAGTACTGGTCCCACGGGGCGGTCTCGTGCAGACCGGTCAGGCGGTCGTCGATGCCGGCGCCGTAGTTCTTGACGTGGTCCAGCGGCTTGGAGCCCTCACCGAGGGACTCGCAGGCGGTGATGATGGCGTCGTAGCCCTCGCGCATCGCCTTGGTGGAGAAGTTGGTGTGCGCGCCCGCGCCGTTCCAGTCACCCTTGACCGGCTTGGGGTCGAGGGTCGCGGAGACGCCGAAGTCCTCGGCGGTGCGGTAGAGCAGCCAGCGGGCCACCCACAGCTGGTCGGAGACCTCCAGCGGGGAGACCGGGCCGACCTGGAACTCCCACTGGCCGGGCATGACCTCGGCGTTGATGCCGGAGATCGCGAGACCCGCCTTCAGGCAGTTGTCCAGGTGGGCCTCGACGATGTCACGGCCGAAGATCTCGTCGGCGCCGACACCGCAGTAGTAGCCGCCCTGCGGGGCCGGGAAGCCGTTCTCGGGGAAGCCGAGCGGACGGGCGCCGTCGAAGAAGGTGTACTCCTGCTCGATGCCGAAGATCGACTCCTGCGCGGCGAACCGCTCGGCGACCTCGGCCAGCGCGGCACGCGTGTTGGAGTGGTGCGGGGTCATGTCGATGTCGAGGACCTCGCACAGCACCAGGATGTCGTCGCCGCCGCGGATCGGGTCCGGGCAGGTGAAGACCGGCTTGAGCACACGGTCCGAGGAGTGGCCCTCGGCCTGGTTGGTGGAGGAGCCGTCGAAGCCCCAGATCGGGAGGGACTCGAGACCGGCGAATGCACCCGTGATGATCTTCGTCTTGGAACGGAGCTTGGCCGTCGGCTGGGTGCCGTCGATCCAGATGTACTCAGCCTTGAAGGTCACGGGGACACATCCTTCGGGGGTGGGTCGGGCGCACTCGGTCGCCGCGGCGCTGCGGCACTCAGGCGCCGCTCGAACTGCTCGGCAGCGTGTCAACAGGCGATTTCCCGTCCATTGCTCGAATGTGAACCCCGTGTTACGTGGTGGTTCTGTGCCGCGACTCACACGGTGAGGCGAGGCGCCGGGAGGCAAGGGGCGACGGCGGGTCCGTACGTGCCCCGGGTTGCGTACGACGGGATGCCGGTGGATGTGGATGTGACGGCCGGCGACCGCCACCCCCGTAACGGTCGCCGGCCTTCACGTCTCACCCCGCCGCCGTCACCCCACCTTCTCGATCACCGCGTGGCGGATCAGGAACTTGCCGGGCTCCCGGACCTGTTCGAAGGCCGCGTTGTTGAGCAGCACGCAGCTGCCGGAGGTGGAGGTGACCTTCACCGTCGTGGACTTCTTGTTGTCCAGGTTGGTGACCTTCAGGGTCGTGCCGGCCGGGAACCGGTCGCTGGACGCGGCCGGGGCGCCGCTCTCGCCGGAGAGCGTGACGGTGGAGCCCTGGCAGACCTGCTGCCCACTGGCGGCGTTTTGTCCGGTGTCGCCCTGTTGGCCGTTGCCGGTCTTCTGGGTGTTTCCGCCTTGCTGTCCGCTGGCGCCCTGCTGGGCATTGCCGCCTTGCCAGGCATTGCCGCCCTGCGCCGTCTGGGAGCCCTGAGCCGACTCCCCAACGGTGCACCCGGCCGCCTTCTGTTGGACCTCGATCAGCCGGATGACCGCCTGCCGGTTGGCGATCCGAGCCGCCGACTGGGCGTCCGGCTTGGCCTTCTGGTCCGCGATGAACTTGTCGTTGTTGCCGTGGGCCGTGGCCAGCCCCTGGCAGACGGTCGAGTCCGAGGCGGACAGCGTCTTTGCGTTGTGCGGGCTCTGTGCGGCATTCGACGTGGACGCCAGCGCAAAGGCCCCGCCGCCCGCCACCGCCGCGGCGCTGACGAGCAGCGCGAGCTTCTTCTTCGTACTGGCAGTTCTCCTGCGCGACATGCGCGCCTCCTGAAGAGGTAGGGGAGCGTACGCCGCTATGTACGAGATGCCGAACGGGGTTACTCAGCGGTTACAGGAGCCGTCGAAGTAACCTGCGTCACAACTTGCCGCGGGACAGCGCCTCCTGCACGGCCTCCTCGCTGCGGGCGACCAGGGCGGTTCCGTCCTCGGCGGTGATGATCGGGCGCTGGATCAGCTTGGGGTGCTCGGCGAGAGCACGGATCCACCGGTCCCTGGACGCCGCGTCCCGCGCCCACTCCTTCAGCCCCAGCTCCTTGGCGTCCGCCTCCTGGGTGCGCGTGATGTCCCACGGTTCGAGCCCCAGCCGCTCCAGTACGGCCCTGATCTCGTCCTCGCTGGGCACGTCCTCCAGGTACCGGCGGACGGTGTACTCGGCCCCCTCGGCGTCGAGCAGGCTGATGGCGCTACGGCACTTGGAGCAGGCCGGGTTGATCCAGATTTCCATGGGGATCACGGTACGCCCGTCCGCTGTCGCCCCGGCTTTGTTCGAATTTCTGCCGCCTCAGCCGCAACTCCTCAACCTGCCGTGACAGGACGACAAGTTCCTTGTTCACCTGGGCATTTACCCTCCCTCGCGGACCTCCGATTGTCAGTGGTGGCCAGTAAACTGGAAGCAGTGTTCGAGGGAGCCGCCGGAACCCCCGGGGGAGTGCCCTGACCGCGACAGGAGGATGCCCGTGCCCGCTGCCGCACTGAAGCCGAAGCCGTTGCCGACCCAGTCGACCGCCCAGCATCCGGTGCTGTTCGACTCGCCCTACCAGCCCGTGACGAAGCCGCCCCTGCCGGCCGGGCGACCGCGCGAGTGGTACGTCACCCACAACCGCCGGCTCAAGGCCATGCGCCTGGCCATCGCGCTGCTCGACTCCGGGGTCTACCTGCCGGACCGGGCCCGCAACGAGACGATACGCAGCACGGCGGAGCGGATCGGGATCCACCCGCCGTCCGACACGACGTGCCACATGGTGCGGGCGTTCATGCGTTACTCGCGCTGAGCCGCGTCGCCGGGTGCCCTGCCGCCGTGCGGGGCACCCGGTCCGTAACCCGCTCCCTAACCCGCTCCGACCCGGTCCGTAACCCGCTCCGTCTCGGTCCGACCGGGTCAGACTGGGTCCGTCACTCCGACAACTCCCGCTCCAGCGGCGTCCGGAAGCGTGGGGTGACCTTCGTCGTGCCGATCCACCCCCGCAGTCTCTCCGCCTCGGCCGCCACCGCCGCCTCGGCCTCCCGGCGGACGCCCTCGTCGGGGATCCGCCAGGCGATCCGGCCGTCCGGGCGCTGCGCCCAGCCGCCCACCACCCGGCCGTTCCACCACACCGTCGGGCCCACGTTGCCGCTGCCGTCGAAGAGCAGGGGGCGCAGGGCCGGCCCCAGGTACCAGTCGCGCTGCTGCCAGGCCATGGCCGTCGGGTCGAGGCTCGGGAGGAGCGCCGCCCAGGGTTCCTCAGGGACCTCAACCGGGTCCGTGTCGTCGGCCGCGACGTAACCCCTGCCCTCGTCCAGGGACACCTCCTGCGCGCCGATCGCGGACAGGGCGCGGCGGACCTCCGTGACCCGCCAGCCCGTCCACCACTTCAGGTCCGCCTCCGTCGCCGGGCCGCAGGCCCGCAGCCAGCGCTCCATCAGGGCCGCCTGCGCCCGCGCCGGATCCAGTTCCGGGTGCTCCGGTGCGACCGCCCACCGGAACTGGCTGGACGTCCAGGAGCCGAGCGGCCGGCCGCGGACCACCTTGCCCTCGACGCCGAGCACCCGCAGCAGGCGGGAGGAGACGGTGTGGACGCCCTCGTAGCTCTTCCCGGCGGCGTACACGAACTGCTCGCGCAGGCGCGGCTCGTCCGCGTTCAGCTCCGCCGCCGTGGCCTGGCCGCGCCGGGCCAGCGCGGCCAGCGCGGACCCCTCCACCTCCGCCAGCCAGGCCCCGTCCGGGGCGCCCGCCTTCGCCATGTCCTTGAGGAGGCTCGCGCGTTCGCGGGCGGCCACCGTCAGGCCCGTCGAGGCGTGGACGACGGCCGTCAGGGCGGTCGGGAACACGAACACCGTGTGCCGCATGCCGTGCATGCGGACCAGCGTGCGGTCCTCGTACAGCGCGCGTTCCGTCTCCGGCACCGCCTTCGCCGGGTCGGCGAGGCGTACGGCCACCGCCAGGTACACCGTCGCCGGGTCCGTGCCGTGCAGGGCCACCAGGGAGGCGGCGACCTCCTCGGGGCTCGCCGCCCGCGCCGTACCCGCCAGCCGGTGCCGCAGGGCGAGTCTGGCCCGCCGCTCGGCCGTGCCGATGTGCCGCCGCCGTGCCTCAGTCATACCGGCCTCCCCGTGGACCATGGGTGACAACCTCCTGCCCGCATGGTCGCCGATGCCACTGACAATCGCCCCTCCGCTGCGATCAGCCGCCCAGCAGAAGGCTCACCAGCTCCGTTCGGTCCTCGGCATGATCGCGGTACCACAGCCCCAATATGTGCTCGGCGTCGGGCAGTTCGAGCCGGGTGAAGCTCGCCCGCGTCGACAGCGCGTCCTGTACGGCCTCCGTCACCTCCGGCGGGATGATCTCGTCGGTGCCCGGCACCGCCAGCACCGCCCGGCCCTCGTAGGCCCGCAGGGTCTCCAGGGCGGGGGAGGTGCGCCAGCCGTCCGGGGTGCGGATGATCTCGCTGAACCGGCCCTCGCCGTTCCCGAACGGGACCTCCCAGGCCTCGGGCGCGTAGACGGCGGGGGCGCACAGGCCCACCGCCGCGACCCGGCGGCCGTAGTGCCGCATGAGGTCCGCGACCGTCTGGCCGCTCATGCTGAAGCCGACCAGCACCAGCGGGTGGTCCGCCGGGGCGTGCGCGTCGAGCACCGCCACCGCCTGCTCGAACCTGCGCCGCAGGCTCAGCTCCGCGAGTGCGCCGGTGCTTTCGCCGTGCCCGGAGAAGTCGAACGCCAGGGCGTGGCAGCCCTGCGCGGCGAACTCCGAAAGCAGCGGCAGGAGCCGCTCCTTGCTGCCGTTGCCGGCGCCGTGCAGGAGGATCGCCGTGGCCCTGCCGTGCGGCCCGGCGGCCACTCCGCTGAGCCGTTCGCCGTCGTACGCGTACGAGAAACCGGTGAGTTCGCTTGAGGGGTCGGTGAGTTCGCTTGAGAGACCGGTGAGTTCGCCCATGAGGGCCATTCACTCACGGCAGGTCGACCCCCGGAAAACGGGGTACGGCCGTGCCGGGGGCGCCTCGCGCCGGGAACCAGCGCCTCAGGTCCGGTCCGATCCCCAAGTCGTTCGGGAGCGCCGCAGGCTCTGTGTGACCACCCTCATGGTGGTCGTTGTCTCGTAGGGGGCCGCAGAGCGCCACGTCGGTAGTCTGCGAGGACCTGGTTCCGGCTGCTCCGGAACCTGCGATTTGTGGCGCACAGTCAGTAGTGACGTCGCCTCTTGTAGCTGCTCGGGCGTAAAGCCCGACTGAATGACGGCCTTTATGAGCGCGTC
Organism: Streptomyces sp. NPDC002671; assembly: GCF_053592475.1. NCBI lineage: Bacteria > Bacillati > Actinomycetota > Actinomycetes > Kitasatosporales > Streptomycetaceae > Streptomyces > Streptomyces sp. NPDC002671. The sequence goes on along the minus strand of NZ_JBSFVU010000007.1, from coordinate 12,257 downwards.
AGGAAGGCTCTGAGGATCTGGCAGCAAAGACGCACCACCTTTCTACCTTCTCTTGGTCATGTCCGCTGGAGTGGTGTATCGACGGCCACTCGGTGATCTCGATTTGAGGCTATGCACGCAGAGGAGGGGCTGCGCGTCAAACCTTGAGGCGTTCGGGGATGAACAGCTCGAAGGAGTCTGTGTAGCAGAGGAACCGGACGCCGTTCTTGCGCATCAGCTTCTCCAGTTCGGGCACCTCGGTCGTATCCCACAACTCTCGCCACGTCTTGCCGAGGCTGCGGTATTCCCACCGGTCACCGATCGGCGTCTTGCTCAGGTCCTCGTACTCGGCGTTCAACCGGTCGAGCATCTTCTCCGCCTGGGGCCGCATGAGAGCTGACCCATACCGGCGCCCCGGCCCCATGTCCGCCATGATGACAGGCACGAGTTCCTCGATCTCCCGCACGCGAGTCCCGCTGTCCTCGCCCGTGACGTAGATGCGCTCTTCCACCTCGGTGTCGCCGAACTGCTCGAGCAAGTGATGCTCGAAGGTGGCGACCAGCCTGCCAGGGTCCCAGGACACCTGCTCCTTGCACCCGTACCGAGTCCTCTCACCCACTGTGCGCGGGCTGACGCATCGGAACTTCGGGTACTCCCTCCGGCCGGTCTTCGTCTCCCTACGGGACACGTGCAGGCGCATTTTGCTTTTGCAGTACCCGCAGAGGATTACGTCCAGGAACGGTGTGACGTTCGTGGGCGAGGACACCGAGAAGGAGCGCTCGCCGAGGTGGTCCTGAAGCTTCTTCCACTTCTCCTCGGTGAAGATCGGATCGGCCATGCGGACCTTGTTGCCGGTGGAGTCGATGACAGGGGTGGTCTCGTAGTACTTCTTGCCGGGGACCTGTCGGCTCTCCATCTTCGAGCCCATGAGGGCTTCGTTCTTGAGCATCTTCCGGAGTCCGGCCGCCGTCCACTTGTACGTGCGACCCGATTCGGCGATGCGCTTGGACGGACGTGTGCCCCGCGGAGTCGGCTCCTTCCGGGCGTTGAGGTCGTCAGCGATGATCGCTGGAGTGTCATCGGTGGTGAGGAGTCGTCTGGCGATTTCCTGAATGACGTTCACCTGGTGTGGGTTCTGGCAGAGGTACGCGGCCCCGTCTTCTCCCTTGTAGACCTCGAAGCCGTAGGCTGGCATGCCTCCCGGCCAACGCTGCTGCTCGCGGATGCTCTCCCGGAAGCTCTTGACGCGCATGGACGTGTTTTCGGCCTCCATCTCCGCCAGGGCGGAGAAGAGGGAGATGATCACGTGCTGGAAGGGGCCGGTCATGTCGAAGATCGGCTCAGTGACCGAGGCGAAGGATTTCTTCCCGTGTTCGTCCGCCCAGCGGAGCATGTCTTGCATGTCCGTCACTTTGCGGATGAACCGGTCGAGCTTCCAGAACAGGATGAGATCGAATTCCGGAGCACGCTCCTTGAGCCAGTGCCCGAGATTGGCACGGTCAAGCGGATGCTGCTTCGTCGCGGATACGTGTGCGTCTCGGGCTACACCGATCTCGACCCAGTCATGACCCCGGGCGGCCTTCTCGGCAATGTGTTCGCGTGCGTCCGTGAGCTGCCGTTCGAGGCTGGTGGATTCGTCGGTCAGGTAGCTGATGCGCAGAGCTATGAGGACTCTGACGGGCTTCTGCCGCCCGACGATGTCTGTGGCCGTGTCGGCGGCCGGCGTGGAAGCTGTCACGGGGGAGACCGTATGTGTCTACCTTGCAGTTACGAAGATTGTTTGTATTTCTAGACACCTTCGGGTGACTGCTCACCCTGCCATGCCGGGGGCGTCCCACACTGGGAACCAACGGTTCAAGTCCTTCTCGATTCGCAGGTCGTTCTCCAGCGCCGCGGCGACCTGTAGCTCGAGCGCACTATCGCGTTTGTGTTGACCAGGAAGTATACAAAGCGGATAGAAGGTACCCCGCTTGTAGAGGTAGACCAGGGCCAGCTTCCGGCGGCCCTCGTCGTCCGTGAACACCGCCAGCGAGCACAGCAGCTGTGGGCCGAAGCCGTTGGCCTCCAGGGAACTGTTCACCGCGTGCAGATCGTTGACCAGCTGGGGCAGCTGGTCGGGGCCTCGCTGGGAGACCAGCCAGGAGTAGCCGTACTCGTCCTGCCGGAGCTCCACCGGGGGCCCCGTGCGCTCGGCGTCCGCGTCGAGGAGGGCCTCGACCTCCCGGTGGGTCTGCTCGAAGGCCGCGCCCTCGACCGTCGCGAAGCACACCGCCCCGCCGCCGGTCGGGGTGAACCCGGCCGCCGCCTCAAGGGTCAAGGCCGCGGACGGCAGCGCGAACAGCTGGTCGAGGTCGGGGGCGACGGGTTTCGTACGGCCCAACAGGATGTCCAGCAGCCCCATGCTCAGCCCGCCTTCCCCGGAGCCGCCGCCTCGCCCAGCTCGGCGGAGATGCGGCCCAGCTGGTCGAGCCGCTGCTCCAGGCTCGGGTGGGTGGAGAACAGCCGGGAGAACTCGGCCCCGGAGCCCAGGGCCGGGGTGAAGTAGAAGGCGTTGAACGCCTGCGCCGTGCGCAGGTCCTTCATCGGGATCCGCGCGATGTCCCCGGAGACCTTGGTGAGCGCCGACGCGAGCGCCGAGGGCCGGCCGGTCAGATGGGCGGCGGCCCGGTCGGCGGCCAGCTCCCTGTACCGGGACAGCGCCCGGATCAGCAGGAAGCTGATCGCGTACACGGCGGCCGAGACACCCATCACGGCGGCGAACACCGCCAGCGTGTTCTGGTCCTTGCGGCCCCGGAAGAGCTGCGAGTAGAAGGCGAACCGCACCATCAGGCCCGCGATCACCCCGAGGAAGGACGCGACCGTGATGACGGCGACGTCCTTGTGCGCCACGTGCGACAGCTCGTGCGCGAGCACGCCCTCCAGCTCGGCGGGCTCCAGCCGGCGCAGCAGCCCGGTGGTCACGCAGACCACCGCGTGATCGGGGTTGCGGCCGGTGGCGAACGCGTTCGGCATATCCATGTCCGACACGGCGACGACCGGCTTGGGCATGTCCGCCTGGGCGCACAGCCGGTCGATCACCCCGTGCAGCCCGGGATACTCCTCCCGCTCCACGACCCGGCCGTGCATCGCGTACAGCGCGACCCGGTCGGAGAACCAGTACTGGGCGCCGAGCAGCGCCGCCGCGACCACGACGACCAGCACCCAGGACTTCAGCAGCACGATCAGCGCGGCGACGAATCCCACGTACAGCAACCCGAGCAGGAACAGTGTGACCCCCATGCGTGCGGTCAACCGCCGATCGCTCCGGAAGCGGCTCTGCATCTGCATCACCCCGCAGTCAGGCACTCGTCCCGCTGTCCAGTGTGCACCTGCGGGCCCGTTACCGAGCCCATGGCGGAGTCGCTTTCGCCCCCAGCACCAGCAAAGGCCCGTCGGCGTTCTGGTCGGTCAGCCGAGGTGTCCCCGTACGCGCCGCACGGTCTGCTCCGCCCGTGCCCGCAGCCGCTCGTCCGGATCGCCGAGCAGCGCGACGGCCGCCCGCAGCCGTACGGCTCCGCCGTGGGCGTCCAGTAGCCGCTGCGCCGACACCCGCACCCACCTCGGCCGCCCGGGGGCGAGCCGCTCGGCCAGCCACTCCTCCGGCAGCAGCCCGGCCGAGGGCAGCAGCGCGAGGGTCGCCTCACGGACCACCCCGGGCGCGGGATCGTCCAGCATGCGCCGCAGCCGCGGTACGTCCGTCACGTCGAGCGTGCGCAGCCCGGCCACCGCCCTGGCCCGCACGCCCGGCGCCGGATGGTCCAGGAGCGGCCACAGCAGCCCGGCGTCCGCGCGTTGCCCGCACTCCGCGAGCCCGATGACGGCGCCGGGCGGCAGCTCCGGGCCGGCCGGGCCGGAGCACCGCTCCCGGTACCAGGGCAGCGGGTCGGTCCCCTGCTGCCGTACGACATACCGCGCGCAGGCCCGCACCAGCGCCGAGCGGTCCGCCAGGAACCCCGTCGCCCGTTCGTGCCGGCCCAGCCGCCGCAGCGCGGTGACCCCGGCGGACCGGGCCTGCGGACTGCGGGCAGCGAGCAGCGTGCCGAGGACCTCCTCGGCGTCCTCCGCACCGACACCGGCCAGCGCGGCCTCCGCACACAGGCTCTTGACGACGGTGTCCTCGTCCCGGGCGGCGGCACGGGCCAGCTCGGCGGGGGAGAGGAGCCCCCGCTCGACGGCTAGTCCGTACGCGAACCGTCGTACGGCCCGGTCGGCACAGCTCAGCAGCGGTGCGAACCGCTCCTTGCCCGCCCGTGCCAGCAGCTCCCCCACCAGCCCGGCCGCGTGGTCCCCGCGCCCCCGCCGCCCGATCCGCAGCACCAGCGGGGCCAGCCGTACGGCCCTCTCCTCGTCCAGCTCCTTCGCCAGCAGCTCGCGGGCCCGCTCCCGTACGGGCGGGGCCCAGTCCGCGCAGCGGATCACGACCAGCGGCAGCAGCTCCGGGCGCCCGGCGGCCCGTCCCAGCGCCCGGCGCCGGATCCGGCCGTCGCGATGGCACAGGGCGAGGGCGAGCCGGGCGTCGGTGAGCGGGCCGCCGTCGCGCACGGCGGCGAGCAGCGCGCGGCCACCGTCGGTCGCCTCCCAGACCGGGACGACGTCCGGCGGGAGGTACCACTGGTCCTCCCGCGCCTCCTCGTCGAGCCTCAGCCAGGCGTCCGGATCACCGGTGCCGACGACGTCCTCCAGCGCGCCGCCCTCCGCGAGCCACCGTGGCGCGCTGATCCCCTCCGGCGTTCCCACTCTCCTGACAACTCCTCTCAGGTGGAGCGCAGTTGCGCGTATCCGAGCAGGACGATCACCGCGGCGACACAGCCGAACACGAGGGCTGTGGACCACCACGGGGACCGGTGCCGCCTGACCGGTTCCGGATCGGGGCGGAACGGTGCCGCGTCCGGCGGGTTCTCCTTCCAGCGGGCGGCGAGCATCCGGGCGCGCGCCGAGGGCTCCTTGTGCTCGGCCGAGTTCGCCCACTTGTGGTCGAACTCCCGCTCCCAGTCGTCCTGTTCAGTCATCCCCGTGCAAACCTTCCACGTTCGGCAGAGTCCGGAACGATGATCCCTCGACAGTAGGAAGCCTGGGAAGCGAGAAAGGTTGCCCAGGATGCTGCCTGGTTGCAGGGCGGCTAGCATCGATCTGAAGAGCCGCACCGCGGGGTGTCAGACGTCGTCCGCCCTGCTTTCTGGTCCACGTGCGGCACCCCCTACGACCGCGTTTCGTGCCTGGAAAGCCGCCAGGGGGGAAGGAAGGTGGATCCATGAACGCACATCGCGCGAGGCGTCTCGCCGCAATGTCCGCCGTCGGCGTGCTGATGGCCGGCGGAGCCGCGATCGGCGCCGCAGGTACCGCATCGGCAGCCACCCCGACCCACGTCACCACCAACTACGGCTGCGGCTTCAACCGCTTCGGCAACGGCTTCGGCCGGAACGGCTGCTTCAACAACGGCTACAACAACGGTTTCGGCCGAGGCGGCTTCAACACCGGCTTCTACAACGGCTACAACTACGGCTACAGCAACGGTGCCGTGGTCGTGGTCGTGGTGAGGTGACCTGACGGCCACGTGCGGGAGCACGGCCGAGGGCCGCCACCCGGAGCGAATTCCGGGTGGCGGCCCTCAGTGGCGTCGGACCGCGCGGGGCGGACCTGTCACACGTCGAAGAAGTGATGATCTACCTCGGCCACCTCGGCGGACCGACAGCTCTGGCGCTTCGACCAGCAAGGACGTCGTCGTTGTCTGTCGTCATTGGTCGTTGTCGGCCTCCCTGGGACGGCCCACAGACGGCCCCGCTCCAGTAGCCAGCGCGGCACCGATCCCGATATGGCGTTTCCTAGGTCACCTGGTCGTGAGGATGCTGCTCGCTTTCCGCAAGCCACGCAAGCGCCGCGGGCGGAACACATGGGCGTCGACCGTGGCGAATGGTGGCGACTCTCCGGTGTGGAACCGCATCCGGCATCGACGCTGACTGCAGCGGAGCCCACCACAGCGGGCAAGCACAGCAGAAGTGGGCTGTACCTGGGATCAGCTGAGCCGCTCGGCGTCTACTGGCGTGTGCCCTAGCCTGGCGTGGTGAGCCTTCCTGACGTTGAATACCTCATCAAGACCTTCAATGTCCTCAACTCTGCGGCCAACTGGGAGTTCGAGGCTGATGCTGGAGGCTGGGGTCTGCATGATGACGGCTACGGCCACCTGATTCCGTACTGCCTGGTAGACGGAATCGCCACGGCTGGCGCGTCGCTTGATGACACTGTCTTCTTTGCCGACTGCATAGCCTTCGATCACGACGTCCCCACCCTGGTCACGCCCAGCCGTGGCCATGTGACAGCCCCAGGCGGACAGATCGGGATGCATCGGCAATGGGTAGACCGAGACCGAGATTACGAAGAGGCACTTCACTCGTTCTTCGAGAACCTCGTTAACCTACGCTTTACAGACTCTCTCCAACTGCGATATGCCGACAAAACTGATCCCCTGACTCAGTTCCATACACGATTCCTAGGAGGGCGGCGGCAACTGCTGGCCCTCTATGTAATGGCCCTCCGCCAGATCGACACCCTAGGTGCATACTTGTGCATCTATCGCGTCCTGGAATGTGCCGATGGAAGGAACGGCAAGACGTTCATCGAGAGTCATCTCGACGACATCGCTACCTACGACTTTGGAGCACTCAAGACAAAGGGCATGGCTCTCCCGGGGCAGCCGACATCCGACTTTGATGTATTTGAGGCTTACCGACTCCAGTCGCTACAGCGCCTATCTCACCTGCGCGCCGCCATGAGCGACACAGATATCGCTGAACATTTGTACAAGCACCGCAACGGGCTTGCCCATGGGCACCCAGGACGCTCGACCATCGTCATACAGGACTATGCCACTCAGGCAGCAACCGTCGAGGCCGACTTCCCTCTCCTTAAGCTACTTGCACGCATCGCCGTTGAGACAGGGTGAATTCCGCTTGTTTCCAGCTCAGAAGAGGGGGCGGAGTAATTGAGCGGAGACGCCTCGAATCAGGGGATAGCAGAGGTGTGACTTGGGAGCGTAGAGGCAGGGCTTTCTTTGCTCATCCGCGGAGTCGCGGGTAGTGGAGGTAGAAACGAGGTAGGTCGATATCTCGGTGGGGCGTGGTTGTGCGCCGCTGTTGGCGTACGCCATGCTGATCACGTGCTGGGTTTATTTGGGGTCGCGGCGGTCACCCCGTGCGTCAACCCCAGCCCGACGAAGAAGGCCAGACAGGCGGTGAGCCATTGCCCGTCAGTGATCGTTTCGATTCCCGTGCTTCCGCCCTGCAGTGCGGTGATCAGTGATGAAAGAAAGGCGATGAAGCCGCTCACGAGTGCTGAAACCACAGCCTTGGCGTGTGTGAGAACGTAGGTTTTGAAACTGCTTGAACTGGAACCGTTCACGATCGCCCCTGCCTCCCGGTCGGCGGACTCGATGCGGGAGTCAATAATCGTGGACAGAAGATCGCTTAGAAGTAGACGACACGCATCTACGCTGCGATGCGTGCCCCAGGTTAATCCAGTTGGAGACCAGGTCCCCAAGGGCCAGGCGTGATGCGTGCTCGCATCGTGAGATGGCTGGAGGGCTGGGGCGGGTTGTGGCTGAGCGCTTCAGTTGGCCTCTAGCGCCCGAGTTGGCCCGCCGAGCGTGATGGTTGGCCGGTGGGGCGGGGCAGACAATGGGCGGCCTGGTGGCCATGATGTGGATCACATGCACTTGACCTCAACTTTGATTGAGGTATCAGGGTTCTAGGTACTGAGGGGAAGCCGCTTACGGCGCCCGGGACCTGTGCTATCGAGGGGCCTTAGATGTCTGACAACCGCGTCATTGTGGTGACTGGTGCAACCGGACGGCAGGGCGGCGCCACCGCCCGCGCCCTGCTGTCTCACGGCTGGACGGTGCGCGCACTGGTCCGTGACCCGGACAAGCCCGAGGCGCAGGCGCTGAAGGAGGCTGGCGCCGCCCTGGTCCGCGGCGACCTGGACGATGCGGCATCGCTGGATGCGGCTCTGCTCGACGCTTACGGCGTGTTCAGCGTGCAGACCTTCACCGGCCCGGACGGCTTCGCCGGCGAGATCCGCCAGGGCAAGGCCGTCGCGGAGGCCGCCGCCCGCGCGGGCGTCGCGCACTTTGTCTACAGCTCCGTCGACGGCGCCGACCGCCCCGGCCAGGTGCAGCACTTCGCCAGCAAGGGCGAAGTGGAGCGGCACATCACGGCGCTCGGTCTGCCCGCGACGATCCTGCGGCCTACCTTCTTCATCACCAACTTCGAGCATCTGGGCCCTCAGTGGGTGGACGGCGAGCTCACGCTGACGATGGCGCTGGCCCCGGACACGAAGCTGCAGATGATCACCCCGGACGACATCGGAGGCATCGCCTCCGCCGCCTTCAACGACCCGGCCGGCTCCTTGGGGCGCACCGTCGAGATCGCTGCGGACGAGCTGACCGGCCCGCAGCTGGCCGACACCTTCGCTCGAGCCGCGGCCCGTCCGGTGCGTTTCACCTCCCAGCCGATCGAGCAGGTACGCGCCTACAGCGAAGAACTGGCCGCCATGTTCGACTGGTTCAACACGGTCGGCTTCAAGGCTGACCTGGCGACGCTGCGCGCGCAGCACCCCGGCCTGACGTCCCTGGAAGCGTGGGTGAGCGAGCACTGGTCTACGCCTACAGCACCGGCCTTCGTGGCCTGATGCCCGTGTAACCGAGGTTGTACGGACTGGGCGCTTCAGTTGGCCGATCGGGCCAACTGAAAGCGCCCAGTCAAAGCGGGGTATGGGGAAGGGCGCGGCCGTCGTTGGTCGCAGGTTGAGTGAGCCTGTCGATCGGCAAGGAGCCGTGCCCTGATGTCATCGTGCCCCACCTGCCTGCTGCCCGGCCACCTCGATGGGGTGGAACTTCCCTGTTCGGGTGAGGAGTTGTGTACGCCGGAGCGGCTGCCGTCGCTGCTGGACGCGGTTCGGGCGGTGCCCGATCCGCGGGCGTCGCAGCTGGTCACGCACGCCTGGCCGATGCTGCTGGGTCTGGTGGCCTGCGCCATGCTATGCGGGGTGCGCTCGGTACGCGGGGTGATCCGCTGGGCGCGCGGGCAGGGCGCTGGTCTTCTGGCCGCCCTCGAAGTGCCCGACGGCGACGCGGGCCGGCTGCCGGTGGCCACCACTCTGACGCGGGCGCTTGCCCGGGTCGACGGAGATGCGCTGGATGTCGCCATCGGCGCTTTCGTGCAGGCGCACACGGCCGATGAGCTGGCCGGTCTCGCCGGCGAGGTGCCGGTGCTGCAGCTGGCCGCGGACGGCAAGACGGTGCGCGGCGCCACCGACGCCGACGGCCTGCAGGTGCATCTGCTGGGCGTCTACCAGGTGGACCCCGGAGTGATGCTCGCCCAGCGCGAGATGCGCCACAAGCCGCACGAGACCCTGCACTTCACCGCCGCCCTGGACGCAATCGCCGACATCACCGGCAGGATCGTCACCGCCGATGCCCTGCATACCGTCGCCGGCCACGCGGCCTATCTGCACTCTCGTGGCGCCTTTGGCCTCTTCCCGGTCAAGGAGAACCGTGCCGTCCTGTTCGCGCAGCTCGACGCCCTCGACTGGGACGAGACCACCAACGAACACCTCAGCGTGGTCCGCACCGAAGAGACCAACAGCGGCCGCAAGGAGATCCGCACCGTGCGCGTCCAGCCACTGGCTTCTGGGCAGGTCGCCTTCCCTCATGCCGCTCAGGCCCTGCTCGTCGAGCGGATCACCACCGGACGCGGCGACGGAAAGACCCACGCCGTCGCCGAACTCGGCATCACCACCGCACCCGCACGGATCGCCGACGCCACCGTCCTGGCCCGCTGCGTTCGCGGCCAGTGGGCCATCGAGGCCCAGCACTTCATCAGAGACGTGACCTTCGGAGAGGACGCCAGCCGGGCCCGCACCGGCAGCCTGCCACGAGCCCTGGCGACCCTCCGCAGCCTGGCCATCAGCCTCGCCCACCTTGCCGGCTGGAAAAACAACGCCGCCGCCCACGACCACTACCGCAACCACCCCGCCGACGCCCTACGCGAACTGGGTCTCACATCGTGAGCACGCTTCACGCCTGCCCCAAGGGCAGGCACGGGATCATGCAGCGATGAACTATCTACAGGCACGGTGGCCCACTCACGCGTGGGGGCCCGCCGCACTTTCAAGGACAAGTCGGCTTGTGAACCCTCGCGATGCGAGCCGCTCGTACGCTCGGATCACCTCGGCGGGTACGTCCTGCGAGATCATAAAGCCCTGAGATGGATAGATCAGCAAGCGTTGCAGCGATCCGACAAGCATGTCGATGACCAGGCGTGCATCCCGGATCGAGTCGACGTATTCGGGGAGCGTCATGGGTGTCGACGTGCTGACGAATGTGACCTCCGGCCACAGCTTCCGGGCTGTGGCGTAGGCCCGACGTTCCTCGTACGGCTTGCTGACGAGAAGCACGGAGAACACGTCGACCCCGCGGTCTTCGAGAAGGGCGCGGGACAGGGTGATGTTCTGCCCGGTGTTCCGGGCGTGCGGCTCGACAAGGATGGCGTCCGTCGGCACGCCCAGCTCAAGGGCACGGTCCCGGTAGTGCTCGGCTTCACCGCGCGGCATGCGGTCCTGGGTCGTCCGGCTGGTCGCCCCCGTGAAGACGATCAGCGGCATCATGCCGCGCCGGTACAGGTCGACTGTGGTGTCGGCCACTCCGAGATCGTGACTGCCCAGACCGATGCCGACCGAGCAGGGGCGCGGTTCGTGGTGCATCTGCTGGTAGTCCCACAGAAGCTGAGTGTCCTCCCAGTCCTGTACGGAGATCACGGTGAACCTTCCTTGTCCTGGTCGCGGGAGGAATCGGGGACCTTGAACTCGTACTCCCAGGCGAACCGGGAGGCTGCGTGGATGCCGACTGCGAACTCAACCACCGTGCCGTCTGCCGTGTAGGTGGTTCGGTGAAGCTCTACCACGGGTTCACCGACAGGGAGCTGTAGGAGCTTCACTTCGTCGGCTGTGGGGACGCGGGCGAACAGCCCCTCTTTCATGTGGTCGATCTCGTACCCCGCGTCGTACAGCACGCGGTATCCGCCGCCACGGCCGGCCGGGCCCGGGGTGGGGTCGACGATGCGTGTCCCCTCGACGTGTTCGGGCCGGTAGTAGCTGGTCAGGGTGTGGGTTGGCTGGGTGCCTTCCTTCACGAGGCGGGCGCGCGCGTACACCTCGGAGCCAACTGGGACACCAAGCCCCTCGGCGACGAGACCGCTCGCTTCGACACTGCTCACGGTCTGCGTCTGCTCGTTGCGCTTGTACGCGCGCCCCGACGCCACACGGTCAGCGATGAACGCGACCTCATCACCGTCACGCCACTTGGCCTTGTCATACCGAGCAATGCCGAGCCTCTTGAGTGGGGCGCGCGGGCGCACGACGGTGCCGTGCCCGCGTGACGACGTCACCAGCCCCTCAGACTCAAGCGCTTTGTACGCCTGATGGACCGTGGACTTGGAGCCTTCCCCAGCCTCGACAAGGTCTCTGATCTGGGGCAACTGGGCCCCGGGTGCGTACTCGCCGTTTCTGATCTGTTCAGCGAGTCGATCCGCCAGCTCGCGCCACTTGGGTGCCACAGCCGAACTCCTTTCGATGCGTCCCAGTGAAGCACAGTCCCAGGACTGTTGACAGTCCTGGGACTGCGTGCCATCTTCATCTCAGGCCGCTCGCAGTCCTAGGACAGCGGGTTGGAAGGGCCTTCTTTGGGTTGCCTTCCACGCTGCGGCTAGGGGCCCGGGACAGAGCGGGCCGAGGGCACCGGGGTCCTGGTCATTAACCCGAGGGCTTAGACCGAAAGGTCACGTCTCCATACGCCTGAAACGGGAGCGCGCTCCCGAAGGAGACCTGTCCACCCCTACTTCCATGTAGGGGGCACCGTCCACAGCCAACGAAGAACTTGGGTGTCGCCGTGATGGACCGGCCGGCGGCGCCGATGCAGTCCTCTGGTCCGCTTCCTGGCTTCGCAGCGCCTCACGCTGCGGCCGGCTGCCTCTCCCGCCCGCACGGCCCGCTGCGGTGGCGCTGGATGGGCGGGAGTGCGGGGAGCCGCGGATCTACCGACTCCACCAGCGCTTCACCTGGAGAGGACACCGCATGTTCGGCAACAAGCACAGCTCTCGGCGACGGCCCAAAATGGGCTCACTGACGGCGTATCAAATCTGACCCACTTGGTGATCTTCATCTGATCCTGGCCTTGGTGATCAAGGTCA